>JAFEDL010000044.1 GCA_018241645.1 Pseudomonadota bacterium | reverse complement strand
AGTCAATGAAATCAACGATCTACCAACACCACCTCCGCGCCAGTGCTAGCTTTTCGTACCGTCACTTCTTGCACTGAAAACGAGGAGTCCCCATCACGGGCTTTTGCGCCGCCAGTCCAAATGCACGGACGGAATACTGTCCCGGTTTCTGTCCCTTTTGTAAGGCGTTTCGCATGGCCCGCACGTCACCGGTGCGCGGCGGTGCCGCGATGGTGCACGGCACGATGACGGGCCCGGTTTGCGATTTTCAGTCGACTCGCGCGCCGGAAGCCTTGACGACCTTAGCCATCTTCTCCACGTCCGCCCGCAGCAGGCGGTTGAACTCGTCGCTGGTCATGGCCTGCGGCTCGATGCCCTGCTTGGCCAGCCGCTCCAGGATCACGGGGTCCTTCAGCAGTTTGCCCATGGCCGCGTTGACCTGGTCGACGGTCGCCTTCGGCGTGCCCGCCGGGCCGAGCAGCCCGAACCATGAATCGAACTCATATCCGGGCAGCCCGCTCTCGGCGATCGCGGGGATCTCGGGCAGGAACTTGGAACGCTTGGCCGAGGTGACCCCGATGAGCTTCACGCGGGCATCCTTGACGTACGGGATCGCGCCGATGTTCGCCGCGATCACGGCCTGCGCGCGCCCCACCACCACTTCGTTGACCGCCTCGCCGGTCGCCTTGAACGGCACGTGCACCACGTCGATCCCCGCCAGGCCGTTGAAGTAGGCCATTGACAGGTGCGTCGCGCTGCCGTTGCCGGCGGTAGCGTAATTCAGCTTGCCCGGATTCGCCTTGGCGTAGCGGATGTACTCGGCGGCGTTCTTCGCAGGCACCTGCGCATTGATGATCAGCACGTAGCTCGCATTGCCGATGTGGGCCATGCCGGTGAAATCCCTGATCGGGTCGTACGGCAGTTTCGCGTAAAGCGAGCCGTTGATCGTGTGGCTTGCGGCCGACAGGATCATGGTCGTGCCGTCGGGCGCGGCCTTGGCCACCATCGCGGTGCCGATTGTGCCGCCCGCGCCGGGGCGGTTTTCCACGATCACGTTCGAGCCGAGCGCCTGCCCGAGCTCGTTGCTGATCGCGCGCGCGAGGATGTCCTGCACCCCGCCGGCCGCAAAGGGAACGATGACGTGCACGACCTTGCCGGCGCCGATCTGGGCGTGCGCGGGCGCGGCGGCCGCCGCGAGGGCGAGGCAGGCGAGGATTCGGGCGAATATTCTGGCGGACAGCGGCATGGTGAGGCTCCGGGAGGTTCGTTGCGGTCGCCGCAATGATATACGGGGCGCGCTCAGACGGGCCGCCCGAGCAGCCCCGAGCCCCGCAGCCGCGCGAGGTCCGCGGGCCGGTCCACGTCCCAGAGCGTGCGCAGTTCCCGCCACCGCCAGCCCAGCCCGGCCAGGCGCTCGCGGGTCTGCGGCATGACCGCCCCGGTGCTCCACGCCACCCCCTCGAAGACCGCGGCCGAAGCGCGCTTCAGGCCGATGAGCGGATAGCCGCCATCCTCGGCGGGCGCGATCACCGCATCGCATCCGCGCAGCAGGCGTCCCGCGCGGCGCAGGTCGGCCGGGGCCAGCGCGGGACAGTCGCTGCCGATGAGGATCATGCGCGCGTGGCGGCGCAACCCGCGGCGGAACGCGGCGTGCATGCGCGTTCCGACGTCGCCTTCCGGCTGGCTGACCAGGCGGATGCCGTGCCGGCGCGCGAGGCGGCGCAGGTACCCGTGGCGCGCCGGGGAGCCGTGCAGTTCCACGGGCCCGCATCCGGCGGCCAGCGCCGTGGCGATCGCGCGCTCGAGCAGCCGGCCATGCAGCCGCGCCGCAGCCTCGCCCCCCAGCGTTGCCGCGAGGCGCGTCTTGACCCGCCCGGGCTGCGGCGCCTTGGCAAACACGACGATCAGCGTGGAGCCTTCCGCCATGCCTTCAAGCCCTTCGTTCGTACAGGCGCGCGAGGCGGCCGGGGTCGGCCCCCAGCCAGTACATGAGCCGCAGCCGCCACATGAGCAGGATCGTGGCGAACACCCCGTGGCGCTCCCAGCGCCGTCCCGAGGTCACTACCGTCTCGCGCAGGCAGGCGGGCCGGCCGCCGCGCCCGAGCTTCGCGGAGAGCGCGATGTCTTCCATGAGCGCCAGTTCGGGAAACCCGCCCGCGGCCGCGAACGCGGTGCGCCTGGCGAACATCGCCTGGTCGCCGGTGGCGATGCCGGTGAGCCGCGACCGCAGGTTCATCATGGACCCCACCACCGCGAGCGCCGGATGGGGAGAATCGATGCGCACGTCGAAACGGCCCCAGGCCCGCTGCGCCAGTGCTTTCGCCACCGGCACATCCGCATCCGCGGGCAGCCGCGTGTCGGCGTGCAGAAACAGCAGCGCATCGCCCCGCGCGGACTGGGCACCGGCGTTCATCTGCGCGGCGCGCCCGCGCGGAGCCGACAACACCTGGTCCGCCAGCGGCCGTGCAAGCGCGACGGTCGCGTCGCTGCTGCCGCCGTCCACGACGATCACTTCGTGGCCGCGGCCGCGCAGGGGCTGCAGCGCGCCCAGCGCGGCGGCGACGCCTTCGGCTTCATTGAGGACGGGAACGATGATCGAAATGCGCAAGGCCGGCACTCCCGCGACGCTCTGGTCAGCGCGCGTCATTCAATCCCCAGTCGTAATCGAGGAAGGACAGCGGCGCCTTGCCCGCCGCCACCAGCCGCCGGTCCGCCGGCGCATCCGCGAGCAGCGCGGCGTACCTGGCGAAATAGGCCTCCCGGACGCCGAAGTCCTCCTTGTACCAGTCGAAGAGCTTGGACACCTCGAGCCTGCCGTTGGCAAACCGGTTGCGCCCGCGGTCCGAAAGGAAACGCACGGCCTGGTCCTCGAGCTGCCGGTCGAGGCGTTCGGCCACGTACGCCTCCTCGCGCAGCATGGGGCAGCCGACGGAAGCGCAATTCAGCGCGAAGTGCACGCGCGGGTCGT
Source organism: Pseudomonadota bacterium (assembly GCA_018241645.1). Lineage (GTDB taxonomy): Bacteria > Pseudomonadota > Gammaproteobacteria > Burkholderiales > SG8-39 > SZAS-79. The sequence goes on along the minus strand of JAFEDL010000044.1, from coordinate 2,478 downwards.
CGTACGCCCCCGGCTTCCTCAGCATCCCGTGCTCGATGCCGTCGAGGGACGCCTCGTGCCCCAGCAGGCGGAAGAACCGGTCTTTCCACGGATTGCCGAACACGGTGCCGAAATCGCGGATCGATTTCAAGTCGGGGTAGCGCGTGAGTACCTTCTCTACCGTGAACGCGTTGTACGCGTTGACCAGGAACGCCATGCGCTGCGCCTTCGGCCATCCGTCGAACTCCGCTTCGGGCACGCCGGACAGCGAATCGAGATAGGCCTTGAGCGCCGCGCGGTCCCGCGCGAACCCGGCGTAGCGCACCTGCGAGGCCTTTCCGCCCGGGAGGGGGACCACGTGCTTCTTCAGCAGCGCGTCCCAGGATCTGTGCGCGTGGTCGAATCCCTGCGCGACACCGTGTCCGCAGGCCAGGATCGCGCACATCGCAAACGCCAGCCGCAGCGCGGCGCGCGCCGCCACGCTCAGCCCCGCATCCACGCGTGGAATTTCTCCACGCGCGCGAGCAGCGCCTGCGGCGCATGCGCCTTCTTCCACACGCCCGCGGCGTACTTGTTGGCTTCGGCCATCGTCGGGTAGATGTGGATGGTGCCAAGTATCTTGTTGAGGCCGAGGCCGTGCCGCATCGCGGTCACGAACTCCGCGATCAGGTCACCCGCATGCTCCCCCACGATGGTGGCGCCGAGGATCGTGTCCTTGCCGGGCACCGTGAGCACCTTGACGAAGCCGTGCGCCTCCCCGTCGGCGATCGCACGGTCCAGGTCGTCGAGGCCGTAGACCGAGACTTCGCAGGCGACGCCCTTTTCCTTCGCCTCGGTCTCGTTCAGCCCGACGCGCGCCACTTCCGGGTCGGTGAACGTCGCCCAGGGGATCACCGAATAATCGGCGCGGAATTTCCTGAACATGCCGAACAGCGAGTTCACCGCCGCGTACCAGGCCTGGTGCGAGGCCGTGTGGGTGAACTGGTAAGGTCCCGCGACATCTCCGCAGGCGTAGATGTTCGGGTAAATCGTCTGCAGGAACTCGTTGGTCTGCACCGTGCGTGCGCGGGTCAGAGGGATCCCCAGCTCTTCCAGCCCGTACCCGGAAGTGCGCGGCGCGCGCCCCACCGCGACGAGCACCGCGTCGAATTCGATGCGCACCTCTGCGCCCTCGTGCTCGCACACCAGCACTTTCTTCCCGTCCTCGAGCAGGAACTGCCTGGCCTTGTGCCCGGTCAGCACGCTGATGCCTTCGGCGCGGAACTTCTGTGCGACCAGTTCCGAGACCTCCGGGTCCTCGCGGACCATGATGCGGGGAAGCATCTCGACCTGCGTGACCTTGCTGCCGAACCGGGCGAAGCACTGCGCCAGCTCGCACCCGATCGGCCCGCCGCCGAGCACCACCAGCCGTGCCGGGAGCGACCGCAATCCCCACAGGGTGTCGGAGGTGAGGTACCCCACCTCGTCCAGCCCCGGGATCGGCGGCACGAAGGGCGCGGCGCCCGCCGCAATCACGATCGAACGCGTGGTCAGGCGCGCCGTGGTCCCGTCCGCCTTGCGGATCTCGACTTCCCACGGCGACACCATCCTCGCTTCGCCCATCACGCATTCGACGCCCAGTTGCGTGAAGCGCTCGACCGAATCGTGGGGCTCGATGGTCTTCACCACGCGCTGCACGCGCTCCATGACCTGGGCGAAATCGAACTCCGCCACCGCGCTCTTCAGGCCGTAGTCCCCGGCGCGCCTCATCTGCTCGAGCACGCGCGCCGTCCTGATGAGCGCCTTGGAGGGCACGCAGCCGGTGTTGAGGCAGTCGCCGCCCATCTCGTGCTTTTCGACCAGCGTCACCCTGGCTTTCACCACCGCCGCAATGAGGGCCGCAACCAGCCCGCCGGACCCCGCGCCGATCACCACCATGTTGCGGTCGAACCGGGCCGGTTTCTTCCACCGTGCGTAGACCTTGCGCGTGTGCACGATTTCCAGCGCCTTGCCTGCAATGAGCGGAAACACCCCGAGGAGCACGAATGCGCCGACCAGCCCCGGCGACAGGATGCCGGAGAGCGACTGCAGCTGCGCGAGCTGCGTGCCCGCGTTCACGTAGACCAGCGTCCCCGCCAGCATGCCTGCCTGGCTTACCCAGTAGAAGGTCCAGGTGCGCAGCGGCGTGAGGCCCATTGCGAGGTTGATGACGAAGAACGGGACCGCCGGGATCAGGCGCAGCGTGAACAGGTACTGGGCGCCGTCCTTCGCCACGCCCTCGTTCACCGGCGCAAGCTGCCGGCCGAACCTCGCCTGCACCCAGTCGCGCAACAGGAAACGCGCGGCCAGGAAGGCGAGCGTCGCGCCGAGCGAGGAGGCGAACGATACGATCAGCGTTCCCCACACGAGCCCGAAGATCGCGCCGGCGGCCAGCGTCATGATGACCGCGCCGGGCAGGGACAGGCCGGTCACCGCCACGTAGGTCGCAAAGAACCCGAGCGCCGTCGCCGCCGGGTGGGC
>JAFEDL010000043.1:15415-16234 GCA_018241645.1 Pseudomonadota bacterium | reverse complement strand
GGATGCCGTGGCGCGCCAGCTTGCCGCGCAGCTGGGGCAGTACCTCGGCCAGAACGTGCTCGTCGAGAACAAAGTGGGCGCGGGCGGCACCATAGGTTCGGGGTACGTCGCCAACGCGGCCCCCGACGGCTACACGATCCTGCTCGGCACGACCAGCGCGCTCGGGGTTTCGCCCGCGCTGTACAAGAGCGTGCCCTATGACTCGCTCAAGTCCTTCGTGCCGCTCATCGAGGTGACGCGCGGCCCGTTCGTGCTGTCGGTCAAGAACTCGCTGCCGGTGAGCGACTTGAAGGAGCTGGTCGAATACGCGAAGAAGAACCCCGGCAAGCTCAATTCCGGCTCCGCCGGGCAGGGCAGCGTGCACCACCTGGCGCTGGAGATATTCAAGCAGGCGGCTGGCCTCGACATCGTGCACGTGCCGTTCAAGGGCGGCGGGCCGGCGTGGACCGCGCTGATCGCCGGGCAGATCGACATGTTGTTCGACAGCATGCCGGGGCCGCTCATGTTCCAGGGCCGCGCCAAACCCCTGGCGGTGGCCGGCCCGCAGCGGCTGCCCGGCCTGCCGAACGTGCCGACGTTCGCCGAGCAGGGCTACCCTGCGGTCGAGACGGTGTTCTTCTGGGCGATGCTCGCCCCGGCCGGCACCCCGCCAGACATCGTGGCGAAGCTGAATGCGGCCCTCGGCCAGACGCTGCGCGACCCGGTGGTGAAGGGCGAGTTTGCCAAACAGAGCATGGAGACCTCGCCCGGCACCCCGGAGGAGATCGCGCGCTTCATGGCCCAGGAGATCCCGCGCTGGCGCCAGGCGGTCCAGAAGGC
>JAFEDL010000043.1:0-15358 GCA_018241645.1 Pseudomonadota bacterium | reverse complement strand
CTCGGACCACAGGCTCGATCTCGAGCACCGGACGGCATATCGCTTTTCGATCATTTCGGCGCTGAGCACGCGCTGCATGCTGGACCTGTACCGCAAGCTCGGCCTCACGGTAGGCGGCTGGCGGACGCTTTCGATCATCGGCCGCTACGAGCCCATCCATCCGGGCAGCATCGCGGAGCGCACCAGCGTGGACCCGGACAAGGTGACGCGCGCCGTCGACCGGCTCGTGGCCAAGCGCCTGGTGGCGCGCAAGGTCGACAGCGTGGACCGGCGCCGCATCGTGCTCACGCTGACCGCGCGCGGCCGGCGGGTGTATGCCGAAATCGACGGGGTCCGGCGCGCCGTCGAGCAGAAATTCCTGAGCGTGCTGACCCGGGACGAACTCGCGCGCTTCAATGCGACGATGGACAAGCTCGAGGCGCAGGCGCGCGCCATCTTCTCCGGCAAGGGGGCCTGGCGCGAACTCCTGCCCGATGTGGCCGCCCGCGTCTCCGCGCCGGCAAAGGCGCCGCGCCGGCCATGAAGTCGGTGCTCATCACCGGCGCCAGCGGCGAAGTCGCCACCCACCTGCGCCGCGAGCTCGCCGGCAACTACAAGCTGCGCCTGTCGGACCTGCGCCCGCTCGCGGGCAAGGCGAAAGGCGAGACCTACATGAAGGCCGACCTCTCGCGGATGGCCGATGCGCTGCGCATCACGAAAGGCGTGGACGCGGTGGTGCACCTGGGCGGGTACTCGGTGGAAGGCGCCTGGGAGAACATCCTGCAGGCGAACATCGAGGGCTGCTACAACGTCTTCGAGGCGGCGCGCAGGAACAAGGTGAAGCGGATCCTGTTCGCGAGCAGCAACCACTCGGTGGGCTTTTATCCGCGCAAACAAAGGATCGACCATCGCGTGTATCCGAAGCCGGACAGTCGCTACGGCGTGTCGAAGGTATTCGGCGAGGCGCTGGGCAGCCTCTACGCCGACAAGTACGGCATGGAAGTCTTCGTCATGCGCATCGGCAAGGTGAGCGACAAGCCGATCGACAAGCGCAGGCTGTCGATCCACTTCTCGCCGCGCGACCTTGCGCAGCTGGTGAGCATCGGCATCGACAAGCCGGGCATCCGCTTCGAGATCGTCTACGGGGTGTCAAACAACACGCGCTCCTGGTACGACAACTCCAACGCGCGCAGGCTGGGCTACAGGCCGCGGGACGACAGCGAGCAGCACGCGGCCGCAATTGTCCCGAAAAAGGAGCACCCCACGGCAGCGAAGTACCAGGGCGGGTCGTTCACGCACCTCGAAACGATGCAGAACCCCGCGCCGCTGCCGGGGAAGAAGGCTAGGAGGACAGTTTCGCGGCGAAGTCCGCGATCAGCGCGTTGACCTTCGCGGGCGCTTCGAGCTGGGGGAAGTGGCCCACGCCCGGGACGATCTCGATCCGCGCAGTCGGCGCGCGCGCCTTGACCAGGTCCAGCCACGACGAGGTCTGCGTGGCCGACAGCGAAACCCGGATGCGCTCGGCGTTCATCATGGTGCTCTGGATCACCATCAGCGGCACGCGCACCGCGGCCAGCGCCGCCTCCATGCGCCGCGCATCCCACCCCACCATGCGCGGGAACAGCGTCCCGCCGATCTCCGAGCGCAGCTGCAGCGCGCGCTCCATCAGCGTGGCCTTGAGCTTGGGGTCGCTCGACACGATGAACATTTCGTCGAAGAGGCGCCGCGCGAACACGCCGTACCCGGTGGCGCGCAGCTGCTCGTTCATCACCCGCTCGGCCACGACCGGGTCGCCGAACCCGAGCCGGCTGCCGTCGATCAGCACGATCGCCGCCACGCGCTCGGGTGCGTACAGGTAGGCCTGCAGCACCGCGCGGCACCCCATGCTGTGGCCCACCAGCACTGCGGGGGGAAACTTCAGCTCCCCCAGCAGGGCGGCCACGTCGGCGCCGTAGGTCTCGATCGAGCAGTCGGTGGAATCCCCGGGCGTGGCGCCGTGCCCGCGCAGGTCGCAGGCGACCACGGCGTTGGTCGGGCTGAAGAACTCGATCTGCGGCTGCCAGTCGACATGCGTGCAGGCAAACCCGTGGACGAACGCGATCGGGGGATTGCCCTGCCCTGCCTGAACGTAATGCATTCGACCGCTGTCCGGTGATGGCGCCGAACCCATCTTACCCCTTCACGGGGGGCCCTAGTCGGTGCGTTCGGTCACTTCCAGCAGGTGGAAGCCGAACTGGGTCTTCACGGGGCCCTGCACCTTCTTCACCTCGGCGCTGAACACCACCTTGTCGAACTCGGGGACCATCATGCCGGGGCCGAACTCGCCCAGGTCGCCGCCCTGCCGGGAGGAGGGGCAGGAGGAATGCTTCTTCGCGATCTCGGCGAAGTCCGCGCCCGCCTCGATCTGTTTCTTCAGGTCCTGGCACTGCGCCTCGGTCGCCACCAGGATGCGCCTTGCCTTTGCTGTCGCCATGTCGCCTTCTCCGTTCAAGTCCGTTGATGTAGCGCCGATAATATCCCGTGGAAGCAGGCAGCGCCTACAATCGCCCCATGGCACTCAAGGCGACGATTTTCCGCGCGAACCTGCGGATCGCGGACATGGAGCGGAACTACTACCACGATCACGCGCTGACCATTGCACGGCACCCGTCCGAGACCGACGAGCGCATGATGGTCCGCGTGCTCGCGTTCGCGCTGCACGCCAGCGACTCGCTCGCGTTCGGGGCGGCCATCGGCACGGACGACGAGCCCGACCTGTGGGACAAGGACCTGACCGGCGCGATCCGCCTGTGGGTGGACGTGGGCCTGCCGGACGAAAAGCGCATCCGCCGCGCCTGCGGCCGCGCGGGGCGCGTGTTCGTGTACTGCTACGGCCGGGGCACGGACCTGTGGTGGAAGCAGTCGGCGGCGGGCCTCGCCCGTCCCGGCAACCTGACGGTGATCCACCTGCCGCCGGAAGCCACCCAGGCGCTGGGACGGCTCGCCGGCAAGAACATGCAGCTCGACTGCACCATCCAGGACGGGCAGGTGTGGCTCGGGGACGGGGACGCCACCGTGCAGGTGGAAGCCGAGCACAGGCTGGGCCCGCGGCCTTAGCCGCGGGGCGGTCGCGGGCCGGCCGGCGGTACTATTTACAGCCTTCAAACGGGGAATGATTCCCAATGCTGGGTAAGGACGAAGCGATCGAGCTGTATCGCAACAGCCTGGACGGGATGCTGCTCACGCGCCCGGGCGGGATCATCCTTGCCGCGAACCCGGCCGCCTGCCGCATGTTCGGCTACACCGAGGAGGAGCTCGTAGCCGTGGGGGCCGCGGCCATCCTGGACGCCGCGGACCCGCGCCACGCGGCGCTGCTGGCGAAGCGCGAGGCCACGGGGTACTCGGCCGGCGAATTGCGCCTGCTGCGCAAGGACGGGACCGGGTTCGAAGCGCACATCTCCTCGCGGGTCTTTCCCGGCGCGGACGGCACGCAGCGCACGAGCATGATCGTGCGCGACGTGACCGAACAGAAACGCAACGAGGAGTCGCTGCGCGAATCCGAGGCGCGTTTTCGCAGTTTCGCCGAGATCTCCTCCGACTGGTACTGGGAATCGGACGAGCATGATCGCTTCGCCTTCATGTCCAGCGGGGTCGACCGGTTTTCCGGCTATACGTCAGACCGGTATCGCGGCAAGCCGCTGCGGGAAGTGCAGAAATACTGGGCGCACGGCCGCGGCGAGGCCTATAACGCGCTGGTCAAGACGCACCAGCCATTCGACGATTTCGAATACGCGTATACCGACTCGAAAGGAACCGTGCGCTGGGCGAGCCTGCGCGGCAGGCCCGTATTCGATGCCGCCGGAAGGTTCCGCGGCTATCGCGGCACGGGCATCGACATCACCGCGCGCAAGCAGGCCGAGGAGAGCATGCGCAGGTTCCGGGCGGCAATCGACGTGTCCCCGGACCTCGTGCTGCTGATCGACCCGGTGAGCCTGCTCTACGTGGACGCCAACGAGGCCGCGATCCGGACGCTGGGGTATTCGCGCGACGAATTGCTCGCAATGGGCCCGGCGGACATCTTTTCGGTTTCGCGGGAGGAGGTGGCTTCCGTCTACCGGCGCCTGATCAAGGGCGACCTCAGCGTCACGACGACCACGGGCGTGTACTGCCGCAAGGACGGCTCGCTGCTGCCGATCGAGGCGAACCGGCGCGCAGTGCCTTCCGGGGACGGGCACGTGATCGTCTCGGTGGCGCGCGACATCAGCCAGCGGCTGCTCGACGAGAAGGCGCTGCGCGAGAGCGAGTCGCGCTACCGCACCATGGTCGGGGCGCTCGCCGAAGGCATCATCGTGCGCGACATCACCGGCGCGATCATCGACTGCAACGCGAGCGCGGAACGGATCATCGGCAAGACGCTGGCGCAGATGAAGGGCGGCAACTACGCGGACCCGGACTGGGAAGTGACGCGGGAAGACGGCAGCCTCGTGACCAACGGCGAGCGGCCTTCGTGGCTCGCGATGCGGTCCGGGCAACTGCAGTCCAACGTCGTCCTGAGGCATCGCAAGCCGGACGGCACCGTCCTGTGGCTGTCGCTCAACGCGCAGCCGCTGTTCGACGCGAGCGGCGGGACGATCATCGGCGCCGTCACCACCCTCACCGACGTCACCGTGAGGAAGCGCGCCGAGGAGGAGATCCTCCGGATCAACGAGGACCTGGAGGCGCGGGTGAAGGCGCGCACGGCCGAGCTGGAGGTGGCGAACCGCGACCTGCAGTCCTTCAGCTATTCGGTGTCGCACGACCTGCGCGCGCCGATCCGCGCGATCGGCAGCCATGCGCGGCTATTGATGCTCGGCGAGCCCGAGCCGCACTCCGAGGAGCGCCTGCGCCGGTTCCGGGCCATCGAGCGGAACGCCGGCCTGATGAGCAACCTGGTGGACGCGCTGCTCAACCTTTCGCGGGTGAACCGCAAGGCGATCCAGCGCGCGCCCGTGGACATGGCGGCGCTTGCGCGCGCGGTGGCGGCCGACCTGCAGCCGGAGTTCCCCGCGGCGAAGGTCACCGTCGAGGACCTGCCGCCTGGCGAAGGCGACCCCGCGCTGGTGCGCCAGGTGTTCGCCAACCTCATCAGCAACGCGCTGAAGTTCTCGTCCCGCATCGCGGCGCCGGAGATCACGGTCGGCTGGGATCCCGCGGCGCGGTGCTGGTACGTGCGCGACAACGGCGCGGGATTCGACATGCAGTTCGCGCGCAAGCTCTTCGGGGCCTTCGAGCGGGCCCACGGCGCGGACGAGTTCGAGGGCACGGGCATCGGCCTGGCGATCGTCCACCGCATCATCGAGAGGCACGGCGGCACGATCCGGGCGGAAGGCGCCGAAGGCCGCGGCGCCACTTTTTACTTCACTTTGGGCTAGCTACTTCTTTCCTTCGGGCTTTTTCTGCTCGAGCAGGTCGGCACGCTTCTTCAGCGTGTCGGACAGTTTCTTGGCCGACACGACCAGGACGAAATCCTTCAGCGACTTCTCGCGGGCCACGCGTTCCTCGAGCGCCTTCACCTCGTCGGCGAACGCCTTCTCGCGCTTTTCCTTCGCCTCGGGCTTCTCGTCCTTGGGCGCGGCGCCGGGCTCGCGCTTGGGCGTGCCTTCCACCTCGGCCTTGACGAAGGTCCGGTCCTTGTCGGTCTTGCCGATCCGCAGCGTGTAGGTGAGGCCGTCGAACGTCGTGGCGGTGACGACGGTGGGCTTGTCCAGGCCCGTGTCCGCGTCGGCAGCGGCCAGGTCCTCGATCTCGAGCTTGTTCAGGCTGTAGGAGGCGGCATTCGCGCGCGACACGTCGAGCTTCTGCCCGGCCGCGGCGCGGTCGAGCTTCCAGTCGATGCCGTCGGTCACGCGTTCGATCCGGTAGCCGTCGTTGCCCTCGGCCGGTTTCACTTCAAGCGTTTTGACTTTCTCGATGGCCAGGCCTTCCTTGGAGATCCACTGCCCGGTGGCGGCGGTGGCCTGGCGCAGCGGGTCGGAGACGGTGTAGACCTGCTTGGGGTCCGAGGGCAGCATCACGAAGCGGCCGTCGCCCGGGGTCTTGGACGCGTCGCCCTCGGGCTCCTTCTTGAAGTACTTCTTGCCGACCAGCAGCTCGGCGAGGATCTTGCCGTCGGCCGCCTTGAACGTAACCGCCGTGGCCGCGCCCTCGCCCTTGTCGGCCAGCATCAGCCGCGGGCGGTCCTTCTCGCCGATCGGCTCGACCTGGCCGGCCTTCAGCTCGATCGCCTTCACGACGAGGTCGGTGACGCGGTCCAGGTCGGCCGCGAACCCGTTCTTCTCGGCGATGGTCCAGCGGCCGTCCTTCTTCGCGAGGGTCAGCGACTCCTTGGGCTCGCGGATCGAGATGCTGGCGACCTCGCTCGCCTTCAGGCCCTTGAGGAGCGGCTGGCCGAGCTGCGCGACCACGGCGGGCTTGGCGGTCTCGGCTTTTTCGAACACCAGCAGGGCGCCGCCGCCCAGCACGACGACGAGCACCCCGAGGATCACGAGAAACTGCTTGTTCATGCGGCACCTCCTGCAGCGGCGGTCGCGGCTGCGTTCGTTGCAGCGGCGCGGCGCCGCCGCGACACGGCGAAGCCGATGCCGAAGAGGGTCACCAGCAGCGGCATCAGCGCGATGTTCACGACCTTGGTCCAGAACTGCAGGGCCTCGGCGTCCTGGCGCAGGGTCTTGCGCAGCTCTTTCAGCACCTGGCGGGTCTCGATCACGCGCTTCTTGAAGCGCTCGAGCTCGGCCTGCTGCTCGGGCGACATGATCTGCGCGGACTTCGCCCCGCCCGACTGCTTCTGCAGCTTCTGCATCTTCTCGGTGGTCTGCTGCAGCTCGTCTTCGAGCTCCTTGATCTTCCCGAAGTACTTCTTCTGTGCGTCGGATTCCATCTGGCGCACTACGGTCAGCGGCCGGAAGCTCGAGGCGCGGCTGCGCAGGCTCATCAGGTCGTCGCCCGAGGCAAGCTGCTCGATCATGCCCTGCACCAGGGCGAGGTTGCCGTTGGAAGGCACCACGACGCGCTGGCCGAGGACGTTCTGCACCTCCACCGCCGCGCCGTCGGCGAGCATGTCGGCGTCGGCCACCAGCACCACCGAATTCTCGGCGGCGGCTTCCTTGAGCTGCGGCGCGGGCTCGGCGGGTTTCTTGTCCTTGTCCGGGTTGAACGGCGCAGGCTTGCCCTCGGGGAAGGCGGTCTTGAACTTGCCGCTGAGTCGCAGCGCCAGGGGCTTGGCCTTGTTGTCCGGCGCGAAGCCCTTCATGGCCGCGTCGCCCGAGACCGAGGCCACGATGTTGTCGACCAGCATGGAGTTCGGCGAGGTCCGCGCGAGCTCGGTGACCTTGAGGCCGTCGGCGGGCTTGGACGCGTCGAAAACGCCGGAGAACGCCAGCAGCAGCGTGTCGATCTGGCTGGTGGCCACGTCGTCCTTGCTCAGCGCCGTCTTGTTCAGCGTGATCACGGTCGGCGTGTAGCGCTGGCCGGCGCCGGAGGCGTACGTGACGTCCGCCACCACCTTGCCCGTGTCCATGGTGATGCCCCAGGCCTTGAACAGGCGCGGCAGCGTGGACATGCCCGGCTGCCCCGGCATGTTCGGCATCATCGGGTTGGGCTGCTGGTCGAAGAACATGTACGGGTCGACGAAGGCGATGAGCTTGCCGCCGCGCAGCACGAACTGGTCGAGCGCGTACTCGGCCGACTCCATGATGTCGCGCGGCTGGATCACCAGCAGGACCTTGATGTCCTTGTCGATGGTTTCCGCGTTCATGGGCACGGCCTTCACGTTGAAGTCGCGCTTCAGCTCGTTGGCCAGCACCCAGGGCTCGTTCGCCTGGCGGGTCATCATGTTGACCGGCTCGCCCAGCACCGGCACGGCGCTCATCACGCCTATGGTCGGCCGCTCGGGGTTGGCCACGCGCGCGATGGCGCGGACGAGGTCGTACTCGAGCAGCTGCTCGCGCTGCTGCGAGATGTTGGACAGGGATTGCTTGCGGTCCAGCCGGCTGACCGACAGGCCGAGGTAGAACTGCTCGCCGGAAAAGAGCGTCTGCGGCTCGACGCCGTCGAGCTGGGCGGCGTCCTCCTCGTCCGAGTCGGGCTTGGGGTTGTACTTCTCGATGACCAGGTTGGGCCCGGCCACCGACTTGAACTCGCGCACCATGTCCTCGACGCGCTGGGCGAAGCTGCGCAGCTGCACGGGAATCGCGTTGTCGCCCTGCGACACGTACAGGCGCACCTTCACCGGGCCGTCCAGCTTGGACAGGATCTTGCGGGTGCCGTCGGACAGCGTGTAGAGCTTGCCGGCGGTGAGGTCGGCCCGCGCCGGCGTGCCGGAGGCGAGGTAGTTGAACGCCACCAGGATGACGAACAGCGCCGCGAGGCCGGCGGCGGAGTAGAGGAAGGTTTCGTATTTTTTCATCATGGCTCAGCCGGCCCGGTGGTTGCGGATGATCACCGACGTCGCAAACAGCGCGAAGCCGATCACCGAGAGGAAGAAGAAGAGATCCCTTGTGTCGATCACCCCTTTCTGGAACCCGTCGAAGTGGGTGATCACCGAGAAGGCCGCGACGACCTCGACCACGGCCGGGTTGGCCCAGCGGGTCATCAGGTCGGTCACCGGGTTGAAGCCGGCGAGGATCAGGAACAGGCACAGCACCACGGACAGGATGAACGAGATCACCTGGTTGCGGGTCATGGCCGAGGTCATGCAGGTGATCGCGAGGTAGGCGCCGGCGAGGAACAGGCTGCCCAGATACCCGGCGAAGATCATGCCGTTGTCGGGTGTGCCCAGCACGTTCACGGTGACCACGATCGGGAAGGTCAGCGCGAGCGCGATGGCGAGGAAGGCCCACGACGCGAGGAACTTGGCGATGATCGCCTCCCACGCGTTGACCGGCATGGTGAGCAGCAGCTCCATGGTCCCGGAGCGGCGCTCCTCGGACCAGACCCGCATCCCGACCGCGGGCACCAGCACCAGGTAGATCCACGGGTGCCAGGCGAAGAACGCCGAGAGGCTGGCCTCGCCGCGCTCGAAGAAGTTGCCGACGGTGAAGGTGAAGAAACCCGCGAGCAGCAGGAAGATCACGAGGAACACGTACGCCACGGGCGACGTGAAGTAGGAGGACAGCTCGCGCTTGGCGATGGCCTTGATGGTGGCTACGGAGTGGTTCATTGTTTTTTTACCGTGTCGGGCAGCGTGATTCGGCGGAACACTTCGTCGAGTTGTCCCTCTTCGGTGTGCAGGGCCGCGACCTTCCAGCCCTCGCGGCCGGCGAGGTCCATCACCGAGCGGGCGAGGGCCACGGACGCCTGCTTGTCCTTCGGGTAGACGCGCAATGCGGCACCCTCGAGCGCCTCGACCCGGGCGGCCTCGGGCAGCGCCGCAAGCCTGGCCTGGTCGGCGCCCTGGGCGGAGATGGTCACCGCGCCGGCCAGCGTCGACATGTCGCGCAGTTCCTGCGGCGTGCCGTTGGCCACGATGCGGCCGCGGTCGATGATGATCGCGCGGGTGCAGGCGGCGTCGACTTCCTCCAGGATGTGGGTGGAGAAGATCACGGCCTTGGTCTTGCCCATTTCGCGGATGAGGTTGCGGATCTCGTGCTTCTGGTTGGGGTCGAGTCCGTCGGTCGGCTCGTCCATGATCAGCACGTCCGGGTCGTGGATCAGCGACTGCGCGAGGCAGGTGCGGTGCTTGTAGCCCTTGGACAGGGTGTCGATCTGCTGGTGCAGCACGGACTCCAGGAAACAGAGGTCGACCACGCGGTGCACGGCTTTCTTCCTGGCCGCGCCGTTGAGGCCGCGCAGCTCGGCGGCGAATCCCAGGAACCCCTCGACCGACATGTCCGGGTAAGAGGCCGCGTTCTCCGGCAGGTAGCCGATCAGCTTCTTGGCAGCCAGGCCGTCCTCGACCACGTCGTGGCCGCCGACGGTGATCTTCCCGCCGCTGGGCGGCAGGAACCCGGTGATCATGCGCATGGTGGTGGACTTGCCCGCGCCGTTGGGTCCGAGGAAACCGAGGACCTCGCCGCGCTCCACCGAAAAAGACAGGTCGTCGACAGCTTTCTTCAGCCCGAACGACTTGGTCAGGTTTTCAATTCGTATCATCGAATCAGCCTTGTAATTATTGGATGCCGGGGCTGCCGGCGCGACGCAGATAAGGTCGGCCCACCCCGGCTTCAAGGGGGCGAATTATCGCCGAAATCCCCCGTTGCCCTTCCCGGAACAGGCGGTTTGAGCGCGAATCCCGGAAATGGTTCGCTCTATCGGCGCCGCACGGGCCTGCGTTTCGCGGCCGGGCGTGCCTCGTTTGGCAGCGCAGCATGGGTGCGCAGGAAATCGCGGAACGCCTGCGCCGCCGCGGAAAGATGCTTCTCGCGCCAATGGACGATATGCCACACGCCGCCGAGCGGGAAGTCCTTGGCCGGCAGTATCCGGACTTCGCGCAGGTCGGCATCGGTCAGCGCATGCCGTGACAGCACCGCGAGGCCCATGCCCCCTGCGACCGCCTGCTTGATGGCCTCGTTGGATCCCAGGGTCATGCGATTGGCCAGCCGGACGCGGTGGCGCGCCAGGTACTCGTCCACGGCCAGGCGCGTGCCGGAGCCCGTTTCGCGCATCAGGAACCGTTCGCCCGCGAGGTCGGACAGCGAATAGCGCCCGCGCGGCGGCGCAAAGTCGCCCGGCGCGATCAGCACCAGCGGGTTCTCCAGCAGCGGCTCGCTCTCGATCGCCCAGTCCGCGGGCGGCGCGCTCATGACGTGGAAATCGTCGAGGTTGTCGCGCAGGCGCCCGAGGATGCCGTCGCGGTTCTGCACGTCGAGCTCCACTTCGATGCCCGGATGCAGGCGGCAGAACTGGCCGAGCGCCTTGGGCAGGAAGTACTTGGCCGTCGTGACGACGGAAATCCGCAGGCGGCCGCGGCGCAGCGCGCCCACTTCGTCGACCGCCGCCTCGAAGCGCGACCACAGCGCCGAGAATTCCGTGCAGGTGTCGTAGAGCAGGCGCCCGACATCGGTGAGCTGCACGCGCCGGCCGGCCTGCTCGAACAGGGGCCGGCCGACCGCTTCCGCCAGGCTGCGGACCTGGATCGACACCGAAGGCTGCGTGAGGTGCAGGGACTCGGCCGCGCGCGTGAAGCTCGAGTGCCGCGCGACGGCCTCGAAGATCTGCAGCTGGCGGAGGGTGGCGTTGCGCATCTGGCGATCCATAGACGAATACAAATGGGAGGCGAGCGTAATTCCAATTGGACTCTATTTCAAGGCGCCGCCAGAATCCGTCCCGCACACCAAGGGTGATCCCGGCGCCAACCCCAAACGGGTAAAATTCAGGCTCCCCGAGGAACACTTAGAAGAGGACAGGCATGGACAAGGCATTGCTTTCGAAAACCGCTGCAGCGATGGTCGCGCCGGGCAAGGGAATTCTGGCCGCGGACGAGTCGGCGGGCACCTGCGAAAAGCGCTTCCAGTCGGTGAACGTCGACTGCACCGAGGAGAACCGCCGCACCTACCGCGGCCTGCTGTTCACCACGCCGGGCGTCAACCAGCAGATCTCGGGCGTGATCCTGCATGACGAAACCCTGCGCCAGAGCGGCAACGACGGCGCCGCGTTCCCGGCCTACCTCGCGAAGAACGGCATGGTCCCGGGCATCAAGGTCGACAAGGGCGTCGTGAACATCCCGCTGCTGCCGAGCGCGGAGAAGGTCACCGAGGGGCTGGACGGCCTCGACAAGCGCATGGCCGAGTACTTCAAGCTCGGCG
The DNA here is from genome assembly GCA_018241645.1 of Pseudomonadota bacterium. Classification (GTDB taxonomy): domain Bacteria; phylum Pseudomonadota; class Gammaproteobacteria; order Burkholderiales; family SG8-39; genus SZAS-79. The sequence goes on along the minus strand of JAFEDL010000043.1, from coordinate 3,620 downwards.
CCCGGTTCGCCAAGTGGCGCGCCGTGATCACCATCGGCGAGGGCATTCCTTCGCACACCTGCATCTACGCCAACGCGCACGCGCTGGCTCGTTACGCGGCATCGTGCCAGGCCGCCTCGATCGTTCCGATGATCGAGCCCGAGGTGCTGCTGGACGGCGACCACACGATCGAGCGCTGCGAGGAAGTGACCGAGGCGACGCTGCGCGCAACCTTTGCCGCGCTGGCCGCCTACAACGTGTCGACCGAACACACCATCCTGAAGGCCAGCATGGTGGTTTCCGGCAACAAGTGCTCCCGCCAGGCCGGCGTGGCCGAAGTGGCCGAGCGCACACTGCGCGTGCTGAAGCGCACTGTGCCGGCGTCGCTGCCCGGCGTGGTGTTCCTCTCGGGCGGGCAGACCGACCTGGATGCCACCGCCCACCTGGACGCGATGAACCGCATCGGGGCGCCCTGGCCGCTGACGTTCTCGTACTCGCGCGCGCTGCAGAACACCGCGCTCAAGACCTGGAGCGGCAAGGCCGCCAACTACGCCGCGGCGCAAAAGGCGTTTGCGCATCGCGCCCGCATGAACGGCCTTGCGGCGCAGGGCAAGTGGAAATCCGAGCTCGAAAAGCAGTGACCCCCTCCCCAACCTGAAACCGATGACTACTCCCCTCTACGAATCGAACCTCAAGAGCCTGCCGAAGATCGGCAGCGGCAAAGTGCGCGACATCTATGCGGTGGGCGCGGACAAGATGCTGATCGTGACTTCGGACCGGCTCTCCGCGTTCGACGTCATCCTCGGCGACCCGATTCCGGAAAAGGGGCGGGTGCTCACCGAGATGGCGAATTTCTGGTTCGCCAAGCTCGGCCACGTGGTGCCCAACCACCTGACCGGCATCGACCCGGAGTCGGTGGTGTCGGGCGAGGCCGAGAAGGCGCAGGTGCGCGGCCGCTCGATCGTGGTGAGGAAGCTGAAGCCGCTGCCGATCGAGGCGGTGGTGCGCGGCTACATCATCGGCTCGGGCTGGAAGGACTACCAGCAGACCGGCGCGGTATGCGGCATCCAGCTGCCCAAGGGGCTGCAGCAGGCGGCCAAGCTCGCGGAGCCCATCTTCACGCCGGCCACCAAGGCGGAGATGGGCGACCACGACGAGAACATATCGTTCGAGCAGATGGCGAAGACCATCGGTGCGGACCTGGCCGCCAGGGTGCGCGACATCAGCCTGAAGCTCTACAAGGAGGCGGCGGACTACGCGGCCACCAAGGGCATCATCATCGCCGACACCAAGTTCGAGTTCGGCCTTGACGAGAAGAACAACCTGGTCCTCATCGACGAAGTGCTGACCGCCGACTCGTCGCGGTTCTGGCCCGCCAGCGAATACCGGGTCGGCATTAGCCCGCCCTCGTTCGACAAGCAGTTCGTGCGCGACTACCTCGAGACCCTCGCCTGGGACAAGAAGCCGCCCGCGCCGAAGCTGCCGGCCGAAGTCCTCGCCAAGACCTCGGAGAAATACCGCGAGGCGCTGCAGCGCCTGACCGGCAAGACCCTTCGCGAGGATTCATGATGGCCGCGCCCCGAGCACCCCGCAGCCCCAAACCCCTGGTCGGCGTGGTAATGGGTTCCGACAGCGACTGGGAAACCATGAGGAACGCCTGCGAGATGCTCGCGAAGTTCGGCATTCCCTACGAGGCGAAGGTGGTGTCCGCGCACCGTACGCCGGATGTGATGTTCCGTTACGCCTCCTCGGCGAGGACGCGCGGACTGCGCGCCATCATCGCCGGCGCGGGCGGGGCCGCCCACCTGCCGGGGATGATCGCGGCCAAGTCCACATTGCCGGTTCTGGGAGTTCCCGTGGCGAGCCGCCACCTGTCGGGGCAGGATTCGCTGCTGTCCATCGTGCAGATGCCCAAGGGCATTCCGGTCGCGACCTTTGCGATCGGCGCGGCCGGCGCGGCCAATGCCGGGCTGTACGCGGTGGCCATACTCGCCTCCACCGATGCGAAGCTGGCGGCTCGGCTCGATTCCTTCCGCAAGGACGAGGCCAAGCGCGTCGCCGGGATGCGGCTGCCGAACCAGCCCTGAATGACCCAGGACTGAATGGTGCAGCGCGCGCCGATACTCCCGCCGGCCATGCTCGGCATGCTGGGCGGCGGGCAGCTCGGGCGCTACTTCGTCATCGCCGCGCGCAAGCTCGGCTATCGCGTGACGGTGCTCGATCCCGATCCCGACAGCCCCGCGGCCTGCATGGCCGACCGGCACCTGATCGCCGATTACGAGGATCCGCAGGCGCTGGCCGAAATCGCCGCCACCTGCGCAGCGGTCAGCACCGAGTTCGAGAACGTGCCGGCGTCCAGCCTTGCCCGCCTTGCGGCCAGCGTGCGTGTTGCACCCTCGGCCGAATGCGTCGCAATCGCCCAGGACCGGATTCGCGAAAAGGGGTTCTTCAGGGACAGCGGCCTGCCGGTGGGCGCCTTCCGCGTCATCGCATCGCGCAAGGATCTCGAGGTTGCCGGAGAGTTCCCGGGGATCCTCAAGCGCGCGCGCCTGGGGTACGACGGCAAGGGCCAGGCGCGGGTCGCTGATCGCGCCGGGGCCATCGCGGCCTGGGAAGCCTTGGGAAAGGTGCCCTGCGTGCTCGAGGCGCTGGTGCCGCTGGATCTCGAAGTATCGGTGGTGCTGGCGCGCGCCGCGGATGGGGAAGTACGCGCCTTCCCGGTAGCCGAGAACCGCCACACCAACGGCATTCTCGACGTGTCGATCGCGCCGGCGCGCGTGCCGGACGCGCTCGCTGCCGAAGCAGTGCGCATCGCGTCGGCGCTGGCCGCAAAGATGGGCTATGTGGGCACGCTGGGGGTGGAGTTCTTCGTTTCGGGAGGGCGGTTGCTCCTGAACGAGATCGCCCCGCGACCGCACAACAGCGGGCACTACACCATTGACGCCTGCCCGGGAGACCAGTTCGAGCAGCAGTTGCGCGCCCTGTGCGGGCTGCCGCTGGCCGATGGGCACGCCCTTGCGCCGGCGGTGATGGTCAACCTGCTGGGCGACATCTGGGGGAGCGGGAGCCCGGACTGGACGCGCGTACTCGGCACGCCGGGGGCGCGCCTGCACCTGTACGGCAAGAGCGAGCCGCGCACCGGCCGGAAGATGGGCCACTTCACGGTGCTCGACGCTTCACGCGACGCTGCGGTCGAGCGGGCGCTCGCGCTGCGCTCGGCGCTCGGCATCGCCGATGGCTGAGGCGCGCGGCGGGCAGTTGGAACAGGCCGCGCGTCTGCTGCGTGCGGGCAGGCTGGTCGCCTTTCCCACCGAAACCGTGTACGGCCTCGGGGCGGATGCATCGAACCCGGCCGCGATGGCGCGCCTGTACGCGGTCAAGGGCCGTCCCGGCGACCATCCCGTCATCGTGCATTTCGCCGATGCGCAGGCCGCCTTTGCATGGGCGCGCGAGGTGCCCGACGCGGCGCGCAGGCTCGCCGCGAAGTTCTGGCCGGGGCCGCTCACGCTCGTCCTCAAGCGCGCTGCCCACGTCGGCGACTTCGTCACCGGCGGGCAGGACACGGTCGGCCTGCGCGTGCCCGTGCATCCGCTCGCGCGCGAGGTGATCGCGGCTTTCGGCGGCGGGCTGGCCGCGCCGTC
>JAFEDL010000042.1 GCA_018241645.1 Pseudomonadota bacterium | reverse complement strand
CGTCCAGCACCTGGCGAAACTGGGCACGGGTATTCGCCGCTAGAGCGTCATGGCGCAGTGTGAGGGCCTCGGTCTTTTCCTCCAGTTCCTCCAGTTTGGCCGCGAGGACTTTGTGCGTGGCAAGCGTATCGCGCATGCGCACGAAAGCCCGAACGACATAGACAGATGCTTCGATGGCACGAGGACTGTTCAGGATGGAGGCGGCCATGATTGCGCCGTGTTCCGTAAACGCCAGCGGGGCGCGGCGCAACCCCATTTTCGCTCCAGGATTGGACATCACAACTTGTGATCTCCAATTCCCGAACTCGTCAGCTGAGAGCTGGAACATGAAGTCCGTCGGGAATCGAGCCGGATTGCGTCTGACGGCCTGATTGAGTACCCGCGTTTCGATGCCATAGAGTGAGGCGAGATCAGTATCGAGTATGACCCGTTGCCCGCGCAGTACGAGAATTCGGCGGGCGATACCTTCTTCGGTTACTTGATTGGTTCCGCTCTTCATCTGGACTGTAACGTCTATGCTGGCGTTCGGCTGACAGGGTGAGGTGGGCCTACTCTCTGCCAGTCATTAAGATCGCAATTTGCGACCTTAAAGAAGTAAGGCATTGATTGCTCAACAAGAGTCCAATCTAAGTCTCAGTAAATGTTAGATTGCGGGCAAAGAAGATCGGGAGGAGACAGGAATGCAGCAGGCCGTCCTGATGATGGTGCTGGCGACGATGGTGTACACCGTGTCGCTCGACCTGCGCGTGGCCGATTTCCGCTACGTGGCCACGCACCCGGTGGCGGTGGGCGTGGGGCTGGTGTCGCAGTTCGTGCTGCTGCCGGGCGCGACGCTGCTGGCGACGCTGGTGCTCGACCTGCCGCCGGCCACCGAGGCGGCCATGATGCTGGTGGCGGCCTGCCCGGGCGGGGCCCTCTCGAACGTGATCACGCACCTGGGGCGCGGCAACCTGGCGCTGTCCCTGTCGATCTCGGCGGTGTCCAACGTGCTGGCCCTGCTGCTGACGCCGCTGAATTTCACGCTGATGATCGCCGCGAATCCGCAGACCGCCGCCTGGGCGCGCTCGATCTCGGTCGACCCGGCGGACCTCGTGCAGAGCCTGGTGCTGCTGCTCGCGCTGCCGATGAGCGCGGCGATGCTCACGACGCGCAACCTGCCGGGCTTCGCGCTGCGCATCCGCATCCCGTTGGCGCGCTTTGCCGGGTTCGCGCTGCTCGCCTTCATCGTCCTCGCCGTGGCGGCGCAGTGGAAGCTGTTCCTGGTGGAGCTGACCCGCACCCTGCCGCTGGTGATCCTGCAGAACGGGCTCGGGCTGGGCCTGGGCTACGGGGCCTCGGTGCTGGCCAAGATCTCCGTGCCCGACCGCCGGGCGGTGATCGTGGAGAGCGGCATGCAGAACTCCGGCCTCGCGCTGGGTATCATTGCGGCGCAGTTCGGCTCCGACCTCGCTATGGTGGCGGTGGCCGGGCTGTGGGGCATCTGGCACATCGTTTCGGGAGGCTCGCTCGCCCTGCTGTGGCGGCGCCTCGACAAGAAGGAACCTGCAAATGCTTGACCTGGTAATCCGCGGCGGCACGGTCCACGACGGCCTCGGCAATCCCGCACAGCCGGCCGACATCGGCATCCGGGACGGGAAGATCGAGGCGATCGGCAAGGTCACGGGGGAGGCGCGCGCCACGATCGATGCCTCGGGCGCGATCGTCACGCCGGGCTTCGTGGACATCCACACCCACTACGACGGACAGGCTTCCTGGGACGAGACCTTCAGCCCCAGCATCTACCACGGCGTGAGCACGGTGGTGATGGGCAACTGCGGCGTGGGCTTTGCGCCGGTGCAGAAAGGCGAGGAGTCGCGCCTGGTGCAGCTGATGGAAGGCGTGGAGGAAATCCCCGGCGCGGTGCTGGCCGAAGGCGTGCGCTGGGGCTGGAAGAGCTTCACCGACTACGCAAACGTGCTCGACGGGATGCGCCACAGCCTCGACTTCATGACCCTGGTGCCGCACGACTGCCTGCGCCTGTTCGTCATGGGCGACCGGGCCGCGAACCTGGAAGCGGCCACCCCGGAAGACCTCAAGCGTATGCGCGAGCTGCTGCGCGAGGCGCTGGTGGCCGGCGCGGCTGGATTTTCCACCGGGCGCTCGGACAACCATCGCACCTCCAAGGGACAGGACACGCCGGCCGCGATCGCCGCGCGCGAGGAGCTGCTCGAACTGGCGGGCGCCTATCAAGGGCTGTCCTACCGGGTCATGCACGCGGTGAGCGACTTCGATTGCATGCGCGGCGACCCAGCCGGGCAGCGCGAGCGCTTCGATGCCGAGTACGACCTGCTCGAGGCGGTAGCCCGCCAGACGGGACGGCCGCTCGCGCTGACCTGGCTCGAGCGCGTCAACGCCCCGCCGCAATGGCAGTGGCTGGCGGAGAGGGCGCAGGCCTCCAAGGCCGCCGGCCTGGACATCCGGCTGCAGACCGCGTGCCGCGCCATCGGCGTGATGAACGGCCTCGACACCAGCTTCAACATCTTCATGGCAATGCCGACCTACCAGGAATTCGCCGCGCTGCCGCTGCCCGAGCGCGCCGCGCGCCTGCGCGACCCGGCCGTCAAGGCGCGCATCCTCGCCGAGAAGCCCGTGCGCCTCGCGCGCGACGGCTCGCCGATCCCGCCGCTGGTCGACCAGATCCTCGCGCAACTCGACCAGATGGCGGCGCTGATGTTCCCGCTGAAGGTGGGCGCGGGCGGGCCGGACTACGAGCCGCTGCCCACCGAGTCCTTCGCCGCGCGCGCCGCCGCCCGCGGCGTCAAGGCGTTCGAGGTGCTCTACGACTACCTGGCCGAGGGCGACGGCTCCAACCTGGTGTACTTCCCGATCTTCAACTACCTGCGCGGGTCCCTGGAGACGGTGCGCACGATGCTCGAGCATCCGCAGGCGCTGCACGCGCTGTCCGATGCCGGCGCGCACGTGGGCACCGTGTGCGACGCGAGCTTCCCGACCAGCCTGCTCGCCCACTGGACGCGCGACCGCACGCGCGGGCCGAAGCTGGGCCTCGAGCAGGCGGTGGCGATGCTGACTTCGCGCAATGCTCGGCACATGGGACTGAAGGACCGCGGCGTGCTGCAGGTGGGGATGCGCGCGGACGTCAACGTCATCGACTATGCGAAGGTGGGTGCGCTGAAACCCGAGATCGTGCGGGATTTGCCGGCGGGGGGAAGGCGGTTTGTGCAGAAGTCGAAGGGCTATGTGGCGACGGTGGTGAAGGGGGAAGTGGTGTGTGCTGACGGGAAGATTACGGAGGCCAGGCCGGGCAGGTGGCTGAGGGCCGGCGACTGAGCGAATTTGGGGGATAGAATCCGGAGCCGACCGCAGACGACAGAGCGAATTTGATTTCCCCGCTCTCCTTGATTTGAGAGTTTACGTGTTTGCGCATTCGCGCAAACGCAAAAACTCTCAAATCAAGGAGATTCATTAACTTCAAAACCTAGAAGAACCCTGCTACGGAGTACGCCGTGCCCGAACACCTCCGCCCCATCCACTCCAGCCTTGCCCTTTCCGCCGCCGAGAAAATCATCGACGCCGCGATCGCGGCCCGCCGCAAGGAAGGCCTGCTGCCCCTGGTGGTGGCGGTGCTCGACTCCGGCGGCAACCTGGTCGCCTACAAGCGCGAGGACGGCTCGGGGATCCTGCGGTTCGACGTGGCATTCGGCAAGGCCTGGGCGGCGCTCGGGATGGGGATGTCGACGCGGCTGATCCGCGACCGCCTCGCGCAGCGCCCGGCGTTCCAGGGCGCGCTGGCTACCGCTTCAGACGGACGATTCATCCCGGTGCCGGGCGGGGTGCTGGTCCTCGATGCCGCAGGCACGGCGGTGGGCGCGGTGGGCGTCAGCGGCGACGCGTCGGACAAGGACGAGTACTGCGCGATCGAAGGCATCAAAGCGGCGGGGTACGGCAGCGAGCCGGCCGCGGCAAGCCCCGAATGGCGCGGGGCCGGGCTATGAGCCGCGAATGCTTCGAGGTGTCGGTAGAAGGGAAGGTGGCGCACATCCGCCTTTCGCGCCCTGAGCGCCTGAACGTAATGACGCTCGGCTTCTGGCGCGAGATCCCGGAGATCGCGCGCGAGCTGGATGCCAGAGGCGACGTGCGCGCCGCGGTGATCTCCTCGACCGGCAAGCACTTCACCGCCGGCATGGACCTGTCCGTGTTCCAGGGAGGCGAGACGCTGGATACCAATTCGGTGGCGGCGCGCGGGCGTTTCCGCCAGAAGCTGGTCGAACTGCAGCAGAGCTTCAGCGCGCTCGCGGATGCGCGCTATCCGGTGATCGCCGCGGTCCAGGGCGGCTGCATCGGCGGCGGCGTGGACCTCGCCACAGCCTGCTGCCTGCGCTATGCGACGACGGATGCGTACTTCGTGATCCAGGAGATCAACATCGGCATGATGGCCGACGTGGGCACCTTCAACCGCATGCCCAAGCAGCTTCCCGAGGCGGTGGTGCGCGAGCTCGGCTACACCGGGGACAAGCTCGGCGCAGAGCGCGCGGAGCGGCTCGGGTTCGTGAACGGGCTGTTCGATACGCACGAGGCCCTGGTGGAGGGCGCGCTGGCCGTGGCGAAACGCATCGCCTCGAAGGCGCCGGTGGCGGTGGCCGCCACCAAGCAGATGATCTCGTACACGCGCGACCATTCGGTGGCCGAAAGTTTCGAGTACATGAACGTGCTGCAACCCGGCATCTTCAGCGTGGAAGACATCCAGCGCGCCGTCGGGGCAGCCAAGACCGGCAAGGCGGCGGAGTACGAAGACCTGCCGCCGAAGCAGGCCTGAAAAAGAGACAAACGGCCGTACACAACAGTTCTGCAGGAGGAGGGTAGCCATGCGCAGCACGATGATGCAGGTCCCGTTGTCGCTCAACCACCTGCTCGAGCGGGCCGGGACGCTGTTCCCCGAATCGGAAATCGTCTCGCGCCTGCCCGACAAGTCGCTCAGGCGGCACACCTATGCCGAGTACTACGCGCGCACGCGCCGCCTGGCCGCCGCGTTGCAGGCGCTCGGCCTGAAGAAGGGCGACCGCGTCGCCACGCTCTGCTGGAACCACCACGCGCACCTCGAATGCTATTTCGGCATCCCGGCCGCGGGCGGGGTGATGCACACGCTGAACCTGCGCCTGTCGCCCGACGAGATCGGCTGGATCGCGGCCGACGGCGAGGACCGGTTCCTCATCGTCGACGACATCCTGCTGCCGCTGTACAAGCAGTTCGCGGACAAGCACAAGTTCGAGCGGGTGATCGTGTTCCCGTTTTCGGGTGCGCCGGTGCCTGCCGAGTTCGACGATTACGAAAAGCTGCTCGCACAGGCGCCCGACAAATTCGAGTACGCCCCGCACGACGAGAACGACCCGGTAGCCATGTGCTACACGAGCGGCACGACCGGGCGCTCCAAGGGCGTCGCCTATTCGCATCGCTCCACCGTGCTGCACACGCTGGTGGGCTGCCTGCCCGAACTGTGGTGCCTGGCCGGCAACGATGTGGTGCTGCCGGTGACGCCGATGTTCCATGCGAACTGCTGGGGCATGCCGTACGGCGCGGTCATGCTCGGCGCCAAGCTCGTGTTCCCCGGGCCGCACCTGCACCCGCAGGACCTGCTCGACCTGATGCAGGTGGAACCGCCCACGATGGCGCTGGGCGTGCCGACCATCTGGCTGTCGCTGATCCAGCTGCTCGACGCCAACCCCGGCAAGTGGAAGCTGCCTGCCGGGATGCGCAGCCTCGTCGGCGGAGCGGCGGTGCCGGTGTCCCTGATTCGCGCGTTCGCCAAGCACGGCGTGCACATCAAGCAGGGCTGGGGCATGACCGAGACCTCGCCGCTGGGGTCGGTCAGCTACATCAAGCCCGAGCTGCTGGGCGCATCGGAGGACGAGCGTTTCCGCCTCGCGGCCACCGCGGGCGTCCCCGTGCCGCTGGCCGAGCTGCGCATCGTCGGCGACGAAGGCATCGCGCCCTGGGACGGCAAGTCCGTCGGCGAGATCCAGGCCCACGGGCCGTTCATCACCGGCAGCTACCACAACGTCCCGCAGGACCCGGTGAAGTTCACGCCCGACGGGTGGCTGCGCACCGGCGACGTCGGCAAGTTCGACACGCACGGGTACCTGCACATCACCGACCGCACCAAGGACCTGATCAAGTCCGGCGGCGAGTGGATCAGCTCGGTCGACCTCGAGAACGCGATCATGGCGCACCCGGGCGTGGCCGAGGCCGCGGTCATCGCGATCCCGCACGAGAAGTGGGGCGAGCGGCCGCTGGCCTGCGTGGTGGCCAAGCCGGGGCAGGCGGTGAAGGCGGAGGA
>JAFEDL010000041.1:24088-33532 GCA_018241645.1 Pseudomonadota bacterium | reverse complement strand
CCACCCGGTGCAGGTCGTGGCGCCCAGCTCGTTGCCGAACTACGCGTCGGAAGTGCACCACCTGACCGCGGGATGCGCGGTGGAAGCCACCGGGCTGATCGTCCCCTCGCCCGCGAAGGGCCAGCCGTTCGAGATGCAGGCCACCTCGATCAAGGTGGTGGGCTGGGTGGAGGACCCGGACTCCTACCCGATCCAGCCCAAGCCGCACACGCTCGAGTTCCTGCGCGAGGTGGCTCACCTGCGGCCGCGCACCAACGTGATCGGCGCGGCCACCCGCGTGCGCCACACGATTGCACAGGCGATCCACCGCTTCTTCGGCGACCAGGGGTTCCTGTGGGTAAACACGCCCATCATCACGGCCTCGGACGCAGAAGGTGCCGGGTCCCTGTTCCGCGTGTCCACGCTCGACTTCGCCAATCTGCCGCGCACGCCCGAAGGCAAGGTCGACTTCGCGCAGGACTTTTTCGGGCGCGAGGCCTTCCTGACGGTGTCCGGGCAGCTCAACGTCGAGGCGTACTGCCTCGCGCTGTCCAAGGTGTACACCTTCGGCCCGACCTTCCGCGCGGAGAACTCCAACACCAGCCGGCACCTGGCCGAGTTCTGGATGGTGGAGCCGGAGATCGCGTTTGCCGACCTCTCGGACGATGCGAACCTCGCCGAGGCCTTGCTCAAGCACATCTTCAAGACGCTGCTGGCCGAGCGCGCCGAGGACATGGCGTTCTTCGACGAACGCATCGAGAAGGGCCTGGTGGCGAAGCTGCAGGGCATCGTGGAGTCGGAGTTCGTGCGCATGGACTATTCCGAGGCCGTTTCCATCCTCGAGCGGGCGAAGCAGAAATTCGAATTCCCGGTGAAGTGGGGCATCGACCTGCAGTCCGAGCACGAGCGCTACCTCACCGAGCAGCACGCGAAGAAGCCTGTGATCGTCATGAACTACCCCAAGGGCATCAAGGCGTTCTACATGCGCGTCAACGATGACGACCGCACCGTCGCGGCCATGGATGTGCTGGCGCCGGGGATCGGCGAGATCATCGGCGGCAGCCAGCGCGAGGAGCGGCTGGGGGTGCTCGATGCGCGCATGGCGGAGGCGGGCCTGGACCGCGAGCACTACGGCTGGTACCGCGACCTGCGCCGCTACGGCACGGTGCCGCACGCGGGCTTCGGGCTCGGGTTCGAGCGGACCGTGGCCTACGTGACGGGCTTGTCCAACGTGCGCGACGCGATTCCGTTCCCGCGCACGCCGGGCCACGCACAGTACTAGGCTAGGAACAGGGGAACCAAGCTCCCCCGTACCCCCTCAGTCTTCGAGGATCAGCAGGTCCACGCCTTCGTCGACCTGCTCGCCGGCGGCAAAGCGGATCTCGGCGACCCTGCCGGCGCGCGGGGCGGTGATGGTGTGCTCCATCTTCATGGCTTCGAGGATCACCAGCGGCGCGCCTTTCTCGACGCGCGCGCCTTTTTCCACCAGCACCGCGATGACCTTGCCGGGCATCGGCGCGGCGAGGCTGCCGCCGTGCGCATCCGACTCGAGCTCGTGCAGCTCGTCGCGCAGGCTCAGGCGGTGCTGCTCGCCCGCGGCAAACAGGTTCCATTCGCCATCCACGCGCACGGCGCGCCCGCGCAGGGTGCGATCGTCCAGGCGCACGAGCAGGCTGCCGTCCGGCCCGGACTGGCCGGAGAACGCGAACTCGCCCGAGGGCGTGCGCAGCCGCCAGCCCGAGGCGGTGGCGAGGACCGTGACTGCAGTGTGCCGCTCACCCTCGGTGAACACGAGGGAATGGTGCGGGGCCTCGTTCATGCGCCAGCCGTCCACGAGGTGCCAGGGCGAATGCGGGTCGCCCGAGGCGCGCGCCTTTTCCCTGGCGCGCACTTCGCCCGCCGCCAGTTCTGCAAAGGTGGCCAGCGCGAGGATCTCGTCGCGCGCGCCGGCGGACTGCGGCAGCAATTCGTCGCGGTTGCGTTCGATGAGCCCGGTGTCGAGGTCGCCCGAGGCGAAGGCGCGGCCCTTGACGATGCGGCCGAGGAACTCGATGTTGGTCGCCACGCCGACCACCTCGAACTCGGCCAGCGCGGTAGACATGCGCGCGAGCGCGATCTCGCGCGTCTCGCCCCAGACGATCAACTTGGCGATCATCGGGTCGTAATACGGGCTGATCGCGTCGCCCTCGCGCACCCCCGAATCCACGCGTACCGGCGCGGGCGCCGATCCCGCCGGGACCTCGAACTCGACGGCCTGCGGGGCGCGCAGGTGCCCGAGCGTGCCGGTCGAGGGCAGGAATCCCTTGGCGGGATTCTCGGCGTAAACGCGTGCCTCGATCGAGTGGCCGTTGATCCGCAGCGCCTCCTGCGCCAGCGGCAGCGCTTCGCCTGAGGCCACCTGCAGCTGCCACTGGACCAGGTCGAGGCCGGTGATCATTTCGGTGACCGGGTGCTCCACCTGCAGCCGGGTGTTCATCTCCATGAAGTAGAAGCTGCCATCCTGGCTGGCGATGAACTCGACGGTCCCCGCACCCACGTAGCCGACGGCCCTGGCCGCCGCGACGGCCGCTTCGCCCATGGCCCTGCGGCGGTCCTCGCGCATGCCGGGGGCGGGCGCTTCCTCGAGCACTTTCTGGTGGCGGCGCTGCACCGAGCAGTCGCGCTCGAACAGGTAGACGCAGTTTCCCTGCGTGTCGGCGAACACCTGGATCTCGATGTGGCGCGGGCGCGACAGGTATTTCTCGATCAGCACGCGGTCGTCCCCGAACGAGGCCTTGGCTTCGCGCTTGCACGACGCGAGGGCCGCGGCGAAATCGGCGCTGTGCTCGACCACGCGCATGCCCTTGCCGCCGCCGCCGGCCGAGGCCTTGATGAGCACCGGGTAGCCGATCTTGTCGGCCTCGCCCTGCAGGAACTTGGGCTCCTGGCGGTCGCCGTGGTACCCGGGCACCAGCGGGACGCCGGCCTTCTCCATCAGGGTCTTGGCCGCGCTCTTGGAACCCATCGCGCGGATCGCATCGGCCGGCGGGCCGATGAACACCACGCCCGCTTTCGCGCAGGCCGCGGCGAAGTCCTCGTTTTCCGACAGGAACCCGTAGCCCGGGTGGATCGCCTGCGCGCCGGAGCGCTTCGCCACCGCGAGGATGGCGTCGCCGCGCAGGTAGCTGTCCTTCGCGGCGGCCGGGCCGATGCAGTACGCCTCGTCGGCGAGGCTCACATGACGCGCATTGGCGTCGGCCTCGGAATAGACGGCGACCACGCCGATGCCGAGGCGCTTGGCGGTCCGCGCGACGCGGCAGGCGATTTCGCCGCGGTTGGCGATGAGGATCCTGGAGAACACTTATTTCTTCTTCGCGGGAGTCTTCACGGGTTTCCTGGCGGGGCTTTTCGGCGCGGCTTTTTCCCCGGCGCCGGCCACCCACGAGGGCTTGCGCTTGCCGAGGAACGAGGCGATGCCTTCGCGGCCTTCCTTGGAGACGCGGATCTCGGCGATGCGGTGCGCCGTGTCGTCGATCATCGCGTCGTCGATGGGGCCGCGCGAAACGGCGCGGATCAGGTCCTTGATCTCGCGCAGCGCGGCCTTGCCGCCGAGCACGATGTGGCCGAGCAACTCGTTGATCTTGGCATCCAGCTCCCCCGGGAGGCACAGCTCGGACAGCAGGCCGATGCGATAGGCCTCCGCCGCGCTGAACCGCTCCCCGGTGAGGAAGTAGCGGTGCGCCATGCGCTCGCCCATCGCGCGCACCACGTACGGGCTGATGGTCGCGGGCGACAGGCCGAGCTTGGATTCGGTCAGCGCGAATTCGGCATCGACCGTGCCTACGGCGATGTCGCAGGCCGCCACCAGCCCCACGCCGCCGGCAAAGGCCGGGCCGTGCACGCGCGCGATGGTGGGCTTGGACATGCGATCGAGGACCTTGAGCATCGCCGCCAGCGCTTTGGCGTCCTTGAGGTTCTGCTCATATGTGTAGCCGGCCATGCGCTTCATCCAGTTGAGGTCGGCGCCGGCGCAGAACGCGGTGCCCGCGCCCATGAGCACCACGGCGCGGACCGAGTCGTCGGCGTCGAGCTTCTTCAGCGTCCTGGCGAGGTTCGCGATCAGCGCGTCGTCGAAGGCGTTGCGGATCTCCGGGCGGTTCAGGGCCAGGATCGCGCAGCCGTTGCGGATGGTGAGTTCGAGGTTGTTTGGCATGGTTCCGGTTACATCCTGAAGACGCCGAATTTCGTATCTTCGACAGGTGCATTGAGTGAAGCGGAAATCGCCAGGCCCAGAACGCGGCGCGTGTCGGCCGGGTCGATCACGCCGTCGTCCCACAGGCGGGCGCTGGCGTAGTACGGATGGCCCTGGCGCTCGTACTGGTCGAGGATGGGCTGCTTGAAGGCCGCTTCCTCTTCAGCGGACCACTTGCCGCCCTTGCCTTCGATGCCGTCGCGCTTGACCGTGGCCAGCACTGAAGCCGCCTGCGGGCCGCCCAGCACCGAGATGCGCGCATTCGGCCACATCCACAGGAAGCGGGGCGAGTAGGCGCGGCCGCACATGCCGTAGTTGCCGGCGCCGAACGAGCCGCCGATGATCACGGTGAACTTCGGCACCCGCGCGGTGGCCACCGCGGTCACCATCTTGGCGCCGTCGCGCGCGATGCCGCCGGCCTCGTACTTGCGGCCCACCATGTAGCCGGTGATGTTCTGCAGGAACACGAGGGGGATGTTGCGCTGGCAGGCGAGCTCGATGAAGTGCGTGGCCTTGAGCGAGCTCTCGGAGAACAGCACGCCGTTGTTGGCGAGGATCGCCACCGGGTAGCCGTGGATGCGCGCGAAACCCGTCACCAGCGTGGTGCCGTAGTTGCGCTTGAACTCGTCGAGCTCCGAGCCGTCCACGATGCGGGCGATGACCTCGCGCACGTCGTAGGGCTTGCGGGTCTCGTTGGGGATCACGCCGTAGATGTCCTCGAGCGGGTACAGCGGCTCGACGCTCTCGCGCACGTCCAGCGTCACGGTCTTTTTGCGGTTCAGGTTGCCGACGATGTCGCGTGCAATGGACAGCGCGTGGGCGTCGTTCAGGGCCAGGTGGTCGACCACGCCCGACACCTTGGCGTGCATGTCGCCGCCGCCGAGGTCCTCGGCCGAGACGATCTCGCCGGTGGCCGCCTTCACGATCGGCGGGCCGCCGAGGAAGATCGTGCCCTGGTTCTTGACGATGATGGACTCGTCCGACATCGCGGGCACATAGGCGCCGCCNNGCGGTGCACGAGCCCATGACCACGGCGATCTGCGGGATGCCCGCGGCCGACATGTTGGCCTGGTTGTAGAAGATGCGGCCGAAGTGCTCCCGGTCCGGGAACACGTCGTCCTGGTTGGGCAGGTTGGCGCCGCCCGAGTCGACCAGGTAGATGCAGGGGAGCTTGTTCTGGATCGCGATTTCCTGCGCGCGCAGGTGCTTCTTCACCGTCATCGGGAAGTACGTGCCGCCCTTCACGGTCGCGTCGTTCGCCACGATCACGCATTCGCGCCCGGCGATCCGGCCGATGCCGGTCACGATCGAGGCCGACGGCACTTCGCCGCCGTACATGCCGAAGGCCGCCAGCTGGCCGATCTCGAGGAAGGGCGAGCCCGGGTCGAGCAGCGTGCGCACGCGCTCGCGGGGCAGGAGCTTGCCGCGGGCCACGTGCTTCTGGCGCGCGGCCTCGTCGCCGCCGACGCTGATCTTCGCCACCTTCTCGCGCAGGTCGGCCACCAGCGCGCGCATGTGCTCCGCGTTGGCCTTGAAATCGGCCGAGCGCGGGTCGAGCTGGGACTTGAAGACCGGCATCAGGCTTTCTCTTTGTGCGCCGGTTTCTCGGCCACGGGCCGGCCGGCCTTCTTCCACTGGCCGAGCCCGCCTTCCAGGTGCAGCACGTTCTCCACCCCCATGTCGGCGAGCGCGGCAGCGGCCAGCACCCCGCGCCAGTCCGCCGCACAATACAGGATCAGGGTCTTGCCCGGCGCGAATACGGGCTTGTAGTAGGGGCTGTCCGGGTCCACCCAGAACTCGAGCATGCCGCGCGGGGCGTGGAAGGCGCCCGGGATCATGCCGTCGCGCTCGAGCTCGCGCACGTCGCGCAGGTCGACGAATACCGTGCCGGGATCGCCGAGCCTTGCCTGCGCCGCGTCGGCGGAGATGCCCTGCGATTTCTTTTCGGCCTCCGCAATCAGGTCCTTGATGCCTTTCTTCAATGCCATGTCAGCTCCAGGGAGTGCCGTTCAATGCGTGACGCGGATGTAGGTCAGCGTGTGGTGCGTGAAGATCCGGCCCGTGCTGTCGCTGCAGTCGGCGGTGCCGAAGAAGCGCTTCTTGCCGGCCTTGAGGATGCGCGCGGTGCAGTACACGGTCCGCGCCTTGGCGGGCGCGAGGAACACGGTGTTCAGGTCCGAGGTCAGCGCGTCGTGCTCCATGCCGAGATGGGCCTTGATCGCCAGCCACATCGCCACGTCGGCCGCCGCGATCAGCGCCGGGCCGTTGACGATCCCGCCGGGACGCTCGAGCGACGGGCTGTTGGGCATGGCCACCGTGCACTCGCCGTCGGCGACCTTCACGACGCGGAACTTCCACGGCCTGAGGAACCGCTCGGTGTCGAGCAGCCGCTGAAGCTCGGCCTTGGAGGCTGCGGCCTTGCCGGCCACGGGCCGGTTCACGCGCCCTTCCTCGCAGTGACTTCGATCTCGATCTTCATGCGCGCATCCACCAGCCCGCAGATCACCGCCGTGGCCGCCGGCCGGGCGCGCGCGAAGAATTCCCCGAACACCGGCGCGGCCTGCCCGAAGGCCTCGCGCTCGGTGAGGTAGTAGGTGACGCGCACCACGTCGTCGAGCGTGGCGCCGGCCTGCGCCAGCGCCGCGGCGATGTTGCTGAACGCCTGCCGGGCCTGGGTGAGGAGGTCGTCCGAGATCGTCATGGTCGAGTAGTCGAATCCGGTGGTGCCGGACACGTGGATCCAGTCGCCGTCGACCACGGCGCGGCTGTATCCGGCCACGGCCTCGAAGGCGGACCCGGAGGAGATCAGGCGCTTTGTCATTGTGGAATAGTTGTACTTTGCGTTTTAAAGGTCCGCCACAGGAGCGGAATTCCTGCCAATTGTCTTTCTATTTTTGGAAAGTCACCAGGGAATCTCGGAGCCGTCGTAATTGAGGAAGCTGCCGTTCTGCGCGGGCTGGAGCGCGGCCAGCGCCTTGCGGATCCCCGCCACGCTGGTGGCCACGTCGAGGTCGGCGCCGGCGCCGCCCATGTCGGTGCGCACCCAGCCCGGGTGGAAGGTCACGCAGGTCACGCCATCGGGGCCGAGCACCAGCGACATGTCCTTCAGCACGGAATTGAGCGCCGCCTTGCTCGCGCGATACAGCCAGCCCGAGGGCGCGGCGCGCTGGCCCATCGAGGCCATGCGCGAGGAGATCACCGCGAGCTTGCCCTTGCTGCGCGCCAGCGCCCGGCCGGCCACCGGCGCCAGGCGCATGGCGGCGAGCACGTTGGTGCGCATGACCGCATCGAACTCGGCATCCGGCGGCAGCTCGAGCTTCTGCGTGCGCGGGCCGTAGATCCCGGCGCAGAAGATCGCCACGTCGAGTTTCGCGGTGGCGATCCCGGCTTCCAGGGCCGCCGCGGACCCCGCGTCGTTCACGTCGAGCTTGAGGGTGCGCGCGCCAAGGGCGGCGAGCCTGGCAAGCCCGGCCTCGTCGCGCGCCGTGCCGATGACATCCCAGTTGTCGGCGCGGTACTGCCGCGCCAGCTCGTGGCCGATGCCGCGCGAGGCGCCGATGATGAGTGCGGCGGGCATCAGGCGAGCTCGATCGCCACGGCGGTGGCTTCGCCGCCGCCGATGCACAGGGTGGCCATGCCGCGCTTGCCGCCGTACTTGCGCAGCGCGCCGATCAGGGTGACGAGGATGCGGGCACCGGAGGCGCCGATCGGATGGCCCAGCGCGCAGGCGCCGCCATGCACGTTGACTTTCTCGTGCGGGAGCTTGTGTTCGCGCATCGCGGCCATGGTCACCACCGCAAAGGCCTCGTTGATTTCGTAGAGGTCGACCTGGCCGGCGGTCCAGCCGGTCTTGTCGAAGAGCTTCTGCATCGCGCCCACCGGCGCGGTGGTGAACCAGCCCGGCTCCTGCGCATGGGTCGCGTGCCCGGTCACCACCGCGAGCGGGGCGAGGCCGCGCTTCTCGGCCACGGACCTGCGCATCATGACCAGCGCGGCGCCGCCGTCGGAGATCGAAGATGAGTTCGCCGCGGTCACCGTGCCGTCCTTGGCGAACGCGGGCTTCAGCGCCGGGATCTTGTCGAAGTTGGCCTTGAACGGCTGCTCGTCGGTCTCGATGAAACGCTCGTCCTTGCCGGCCTTGATGGCCATGGGGGTGATCTCCCAGGCGAACCAGCCTTCCTTGTTGGCTTTCTGCGCGCGCTCGAGCGAAGCCACCGCAAACGCGTCCTGCGCCTCGCGGGTGAACTGGAACTTCTTCGCGCACTCCTCGGCGAAGCTGCCCATCAGGCGGCCCTTGTCATAGGCGTCCTCCAGCCCGTCGAGGAACATGTGGTCCATGACCTGGCCGTGGCCCATGCGGTACCCGCCGCGCGCCTTGGGCAGCAGGTAAGGTGCGTTGGTCATCGATTCCATGCCGCCCGCGACCATGATTTCGTTGGTCCCGGCGGCGAGCAGGTCGTGGGCGAGCATCGCGGCCTTCATGCCGGAGCCGCACATCTTGTTGATCGTGGTGCAGCCGGTCGCGAGCGGCAGGCCCGCGCCGAGGCTCGCCTGGCGCGCGGGCGCCTGGCCCTGGCCCGCGGGCAGCACGCAGCCCATGATGACTTCCTGCACATCCTCGGGCTTGATTTTGGCGCGCTCGACGGCGGCGCGGATGGCGGCGGCCCCCAGCTGCGGTGCGGCAAAGCCCTTGAGTTCGCCCTGGAACGCGCCCATTGGCGTGCGCACAGCGGAAACGATGACGATCGGATCGGTTTTCATGGTCACTCCTTCACGAATTCGGACGTGCGGCGCAGCGCCTCGACGGTTTCGGCTTCCAGGCGCGCGACCAGCTCCGCTGCCGGCAGGGCCCGCGACAGGGCCAGCGCCTGGCCCGCCCACATCGCGACGAAATCCGGGCTGCCCGCCTTGGCCGAGGCCGCGCGCAGCTTCCCCGTGACGCTATTTTGCGCCGGAAACACGAGCTGCGCGGCGTTGCGGCCGTCCATTTCGCGCATGAAGCGGTTGGCGATCCCGCGCGCCGGCTTGCCGGAGAATTTTTCGGTCGTCGCCGTGTTGTCTTCCCGCGCGGCCAGCAGGGCGTCCTTGTGAACCTGGGACGCGCCGGACTCCGGGCAAGGGATGAACGCCGTCCCGAGCTGCGCGGCCTGGGCGCCCAGGGCCAGCACGGCCGCGATGCCGGCGCCGTCCATGATGCCGCCCGCCGCGACGACCGGGACGCGCACGGCGCGCAC
>JAFEDL010000041.1:13238-23953 GCA_018241645.1 Pseudomonadota bacterium | reverse complement strand
CCGGTGGCCTTGAGCCGGGCGATGCGCTCCGCCGACAGTTCGTTCAGGTGGACGGTGAACACCCGCGGCCGGATTTCGGCCACCGCCGCCAGCTGCGCGTCGAAATCGGGGCCGTAAGGCGCGCGCACCGGCTCCGGCGGGGGCAATCCGAGTTCGGTGTAGTAGGCGGCCACGGCTGCGAGCGCATCGCGCTGCGCGTTGTCCGGTACGTCGCCGGGCAGGGGCGAGCCGAACAGGTTGATGCCGAAAGGCCGGTCGGTCTTCGCGCGCACCGCCGCGGCCTGGCGCTTCATTTCATCCGGCTGCGTGTAGGCAAAACCGAAGGAGCCCAGTGCGCCGGCGGCAGAAGCCGCGGTGACCAGTTCGGGCGAGGAGGGCCCGCCGGCCATCGGCGCCTGGATGATCGGCAGCCGCGTGCCGAGGATGTCGCAGAGTGGGGTGTGGAGTCGCGCCATGGCGTTCACGCGGTCTCGGCGAACAGTTCGCGGCCGATCAGCCAGCGGCGGATCTCGCTCGTGCCGGCGCCGATTTCGTAGAGCTTGGCGTCGCGCCACAGCCGCCCGGTGGGCGATTCGTTGATGTAGCCCATGCCGCCCAGCGCCTGGATCGCCTCGCCCGCCATCCAGGTGGCCTTCTCGGCGGAGACGAGGATCGCGCCCGCCGCGTCCTTGCGCGTGGTTTCGCCGCGATCGAGCGCCTGGCCGACCGCATACACGTAGGCGCGGCAGTAGGAAAAGGTGGCGTACATGTCGGCGAGCTTGCCCTGCATCAGCTGGAACTCGCCGATCGGCTGGCCGAACTGCTTCCTGTCGTGCACGTACGGGATCACCACGTCGAGGCAGGCGGCCATGATGCCCAGCGGCCCGCCCGCGAGCACCGCGCGCTCGTAGTCGAGGCCGCTCATGAGCACGTTCACGCCGCGGCCCTCCTGGCTGAGGATGTTTTCGGCCGGCACTTCGCAGTCGCGGAACACCAGCTCGCAGGTGTTGGAGCCGCGCATGCCGAGCTTGTCGAGCTTCTGCGCCGTGGTGAACCCCTTCATGCCCTTCTCGATCAGGAACGCCGTGATGCCGCGCGGCCCGGCGTTCGAATCGGTCTTGGCATACACCACCAGCACGTCGGCGTCGGGGCCGTTGGTGATCCACATCTTGTTGCCGTTGAGGAGGTACGTGTCGCCGCGCCTCTCTGCGCGCAGGCGCATGCTGACCACGTCCGAGCCGGCGCCGGGCTCGCTCATCGCAAGCGCCCCCACGTGCTCGCCCGACACCAGCTTCGGCAGGTACTTCTCTTTCTGCGCCGCGCTGCCATTGCGGTGGATCTGGTTCACGCACAGGTTGGAGAACGCGCCGTAGGACAGGCCCACCGCGGCCGAAGCGCGGCTGAGTTCCTCGACCGCGATGATGTGAGCGAGGTAGCCCATGTTCGTGCCGCCGTACTCCTCGGCCACCGTGATCCCCAAGAGGCCCAGTGCGCCGAGCTTCGGCCACAGGTCCATGGGGAACTCGTTGGCGCGGTCGATTTCCCCGGCGCGCGGGGCGACCTCGGCCTCGGCAAACCTGCGCACCGTCTCGCGCAGCGCGGCGATGTCCTCGCCATGGTCGAATCTCAGAAACGGGTAGTCCATTCAATCCTCCGCGCGAGCGCCGCGCCGCCCGTCAATCGGGTCGGTCCGAGCGGCCAGCCAGCATCATCAGGGTTTGCTGCATCGAGGCGCAATGCACGCTGCGCCCGTCCTTCTCCGCATACACCTCCGCCCGCGCCACGGTCAGGGTGCGCCCGGGACGCATCACCTCGCCGCGCGCGACCAGCCGCTCGCCGACGGTGGGCGCGAGGATGTTGATCTTGTACTCGACGGTCACCAGCGAGCAGTCGGCCGGCATCAGGCTGAAGGCGGCGTAGCCGCAGGCCGAGTCGGCGATCATGCCGATGATGCCGCCGTGGACAAAGCCCTTCTGCTGGGTCAGGTCGTCGCGGAACGGCAGCACGACTTCGCAATACCCGGGCTGGAGTTCCGCGATCGTCCCGCCGATCAGCACCATCGCCTTCTGCCGGGCGAAGCTGTCGCGGCAGCGCGCCGCGAACCCCGGGTCCTGGGGCTGGAAGCGCGCGGCGGGCGCGGGGTGGGCGGCGGGTGCGGGCATCGCGGGCGGGTCCGGAAAGCGGGAGATTGTGATTTACGTTTACGTTAACGTCAACTTGGCGCCCCGGGTGCGGCGCCGGATCGGCTACCGGCCGCGCTTCGCGCCTTTCTTCTCGCCGGCGAGGCGCTGCCGGCAGCGTTTCTCGAACAGCGCGATCTCGGACAGCTGCGCGGCAATGTCCTCGCGCTGCTGCTCGAGCTGGCGCTTGTGGGCAGCGAGCACCGCGAGGAATTTCTCCAGCTGCGGCCGCTCGTCGCGCCCGGTGTCGTACATGTCGACGATCTCGCGGATTTCCGACAGCGACAACCCCAGGCGCTTGCCGCGCAGCGTGAGCTTGAGGCGGGTGCGGTCGCGCAGGCTGTAGATGCGCCGCTGCCCGACGCGGGCCGGCGAGAGCAGGCCCTCGGCCTCGTAGAAGCGGATGGCCCGGGGCGTGACGTCGAATTCCCGGGCGAGCTCGCTGATCGAGTACTCGCTGCGATCGGGCTCCTTCTCTTCGGGGGCGGTGGCCATGGGTGCTGGAAAGTGTTTCGAACAGTGCGATTGCCCGGATGCTGCGGCGCGGCGATAATCGGCGCAAAGCCTGCCTTAACGCCCTGGGCCGTCTCGCGCATTCTAGCCGACGGCACCGCCTCCAAGAGTCTCCGATGCCGCTCCAGTTCCCGCACGCCGAACCGCCCGCACCGGGCACGACGATCGAAGTCGCCCCGGGCGTGCGCTGGCTGCGCATGCCGCTGCCCTTCGCGCTGGACCACATCAACCTGTGGCTGCTCGAGGACGAGCTGGACGGCGTGCCGGGCTACACGATCATCGACTGCGGGCTGGCGAACGAATCCACGCGCGAGTCCTGGGAAAAGATCTTTGCCGCCCACCTCGGCGGCAAGCCCGTGCACCGCGTGATCGTGACGCACTACCACCCCGACCATGCGGGCAATGCCGGCTGGCTCACGGAGCGGTTCGGGTGCGACATGTGGATGACCCAGGGCGAATACCTCACTGCGCACGCGGTGATGGACGGCACGGCCGGCTACTCGCCCGGGGCGGTGATCGCGCTCTACAAGGCCAACGGGCTGGGCGATTCGTACGACGCGGGGCTCGCCGAGCGCGGCCACTTCTACCGCAAGGTCGTCGGGCCGCTGCCGGTGCGCTACCGGCGCATGCTCGACGGCGAGCGGATCGTGATCGGGCGGCACGAATGGGGCGTGACGGTCGGCAACGGCCACGCGCCGGAGCACGCGAGCCTGTACTGCGCCGGCCTCGGCGTATGCATCTCGGGCGACATGCTGCTGCCCAAGATATCCACCAACGTGAGCGTCTGGCCGGTGGACCCGGACGGCGATCCCCTCAGCCAGTTCCTCGTGTCGATCGGAAGCTACCTGAAGCTGCCGCCGGCCACGCTGGTGCTGCCTTCGCATGGATTGCCGTTCCGCGGGGCGCAGGAGCGCGTGGCCGCGCTCGAATTGCACCACGCCGAGCGCCTTGCCGAGCTCGAGCAGGCGCTGGCTGCGGCCAACGGCCCGCTCACGGCCCACGACGTGCTGGGCACGCTGTTTCGCAGGAAGCTCGACACGCACCAGACGACCTTTGCGATGGGCGAGGCGATTGCGCACCTGCACTACCTGCGTTATGCCGGCCGCGCCGTGCGCGTGGTTGGCGCGGACGGGATCGTCCGCTATGCTCCTCCAGCCCGGTAGACAACGATAAGTCGTGAATGGCGGCGGCCGGGCGCCGCACGGAGGAGACACCATGCAAGCCAAGCCCCCGATGGATGCGGCTGAATCCGCGCGCGCCTACGCAGACGTGGCCGAGCGCGCGGCCAAGCTCCTGGCCGATTTCGCGCAGAAGCATCCGACAAGCCTTGCGGAAGGCGTCGCCGACGAGCTCGGCATCGCCAAGGCCTTCATGGACCTTTACGGGCGGATGCTCGCCGACCCATACGCGCTGGCCGCGTTTTCGACGAACCTGGCGATCGACTACATGAAGTTGTGGCAGTCGAGCTGGATGCGCATGTTCGGCGGCGAGGCGCAGCCGGTGGCGGCGCCGGCCAAGGGCGACAGCCGGTTCAGGGACGAGGAGTGGCAAAAGAGCTTCATCTTCGACTTCATCAAGCAGTCCTACCTGATCACCTCGCGCCACGTGCAGGGCGCGGTGGCCGGGGTGGGCGACCTGCCCGAGGAGTCGAAGAAGAAAGTTGCGTTCTTCACCCGCCAGTACCTCGACGCCTTGGCGCCCTCGAATTTCGCGCTGACCAACCCCCAGGTGCTGCGTGCGACGCTCGCCTCGGGCGGGCAGAACCTGGTCAAGGGGCTCGACAACCTCCTCAGCGACATCGAGAAGGGCGGCATCAGCATGACCGACGAGAAAGCGTTCAAGCTCGGCGGCAACGTGGCCACCACGCCGGGCAAGGTGGTGTTCCAGAACGACCTCATGCAGCTGATCCAGTACGTGCCGGCCACCAAGGAAGTATCGCGCACGCCGCTCATCATCATCCCGCCCTGGATCAACAAGTACTACATCCTCGACCTGCGCCCCGCCAACTCGTTCATCAAGTGGGCTGTGGAACAGGGCCACACCGTGTTCGTGATCTCCTGGGTGAACCCGGACGCTAAGCTCGCCGCGAAGGGCTTCGACGACTACATGAAGGAAGGCCCGCTCGCGGCGCTCGACGCGGTCGAGAAGGCCACCGGCGAGAAGCAGGCCAACTTCATCGGCTATTGCCTCGGCGGCACGCTGCTCGGCTGCATGCTGGCCTGGCTCGCGGCCAAAGGCGAGGACCGGGTGCGCGCCGCGACGTTCTTCGTCGCGCTGCTCGACTTCGCCCAGCCGGGCGAGCTCGGGGTGTTCATCGACGAGGCGCAGGTCCAGAGCCTGGAAAAGCGCATGCACAAGCGCGGCGGCTACCTGGAGGGGGCGGAGATGGCGACCACCTTCAACCTGTTGCGCGCCAACGACCTGGTCTGGTCGTTCGTGATCAATAACTACCTGATGGGCAAGGACCCGTTCCCGTTCGACCTCCTCTACTGGAACTCGGACGCCACGCGCATGCCGGCGAAGATGCACAGCTTCTACCTGCGCAACATGTACATGAAGAACCTGCTCGGGGTGCCCGGCGGCATCGAACTGGCGGGCGTGCCCATAGACCTCTCGAAGGTGAAGGTGCCCGCGTACTTCGTTTCGACGGCGGAGGACCACATCGCGCCGTGGAAAACGACCTATCGCGGGGCGAAATACCTCGGCGGCAAGGTGCGCTTCGTGCTCGGCAGCTCGGGCCACATCGCCGGCATCGTCAACCCGCCCGCGGCGAACAAGTACCAGCACTGGACCAGCGACAGGATGCCCGCCACGCCCGAGGAATGGTTCGAGGGCGCCAAGGCGGCGCCCGGCTCCTGGTGGCCCGATTGGCAGGCCTGGATGGACAGGCAGAACGGCAAGGACAAGGTCCCGGCGCGCATTCCGGGCGAGGGCCTGAAAGTGATCGGCGACGCGCCGGGATCCTACGCGACGCTGCGCCTCAGTTCGCGCAAGTAGGCGAGGCCCGCGATCGCGCGGCTGCCGTACCAGGACGCCATTTCCCCGTCGACCAGGCGCACGGCCTTGCCGGCCAACGCCGGCAGCGCGGCGAGCGGGGCGAGGTGCTTTTTGCGGAACATGTACGGCTCCGACGACAGCAGCACGAGGTCGGCTTGGGCGACCCAGGGCTCATCCAGGGATATCTCCGGGTAGCGCGACTTAGCCCGTTCGGGCAGCGTCTCGAATCCCGCCAGGGCCAGGGTGCGTGACAGGTAGGTGTCGCGCGACACGGTCATCCAGGGGTCCTTCCAGATCAGGTAAAGCGTGCCGAGCTTCGCGGGGGCTTCAGCGGCGAGGATGTCGTAGGCCGACTGGAACCGCGCGCAGAGCGCCTCGGCCTCGCGCGCGCGGCCGAAGATCCCTCCCACCAGCCGGTAGAGTCCGAGGTTGTCCAGGGGCGATTGGGGGTGGGTGACGACGAGATGGGGCACGAACTCCGCGAGCGCCTCCGCCACGGGCTTCTCGTTCTCGTCGATGTTGAGGATCACGTGCGTAGGGCGCAGTTCCCGGATCCGCCCGAGGTCCACGGCCTTGGTGCCGCCCACTTTCGGGATGCTGCGCACCGCCGCCTTGGGATGGATGCAGAACCCGGTGCGGCCGACCAGCTGCGGGGCGAGGCCGAGGTCGCAGACCAGCTCGGTGATCGAGGGCACCAGGCAGACGATGCGCGCCGGGCCCTGCGCGGGCGCATGCAGGGTGCCCGCGGCGTCCCGGAGTTCCACGGCTCGGTCCGTCAGGGCCGCAGGTGGCGCAGCCCGCGCGGTGCGCGGGCTACTTCTTGCCCAGGCCCTTGCGGGCGACGTCGATCAGGTGGTCGGTGGTCGCGAGCATGCCGTTCTGCGTGCCGCCCTGCTCGGCGCTCACGGTGTATTTGCCCTGCACGGCAAGCATGGGAACGCCGTCGAGCTGGTAGTTGGCGGACAGCTGTGCGGCGCGCTTGACCTTGGCCTGCACGCCGAAGGACTTCACCGCGTCGTCGAACTTCTTGCGGTCGATGCCGTTCTTCTTGAGCCACTCGTTCATGGCCGCCTCGTTGGCGATATTCAGGCGGTCCTTGTGGATCGCGTCGAAGAACGCCTTGTGCACCTTGTCGAGCACGCCGAGCGCCTCGAATGCGTAGAAGATGCGCGCATCGACCGCCCAGTTGTCGGACAGCACGGCCGGGATGCGGCGGAACTGCACGTCGGCGGGCAGCTTCTTCACCCAGGCTTCGAGCACCGGCTCGAGGCTGTAGCAGTGCGGGCAGCGATACCAGAAGAATTCGACGACTTCGACCTTGCCCGGCACTTCGACGGCCTGCGGCGCCTTCAGTTCGGAGTAGTCGGTGCCGGCCTTGGGCTGCGCGAGGGCGGCGGGGGCAAGGAACGCGGCGGCCGAGGTCAGGGCGGCGAGGGCTAGGATCTTGATGCGGTTCATTCTGGCTCCAGGGGTCAGTTGGTCTTGGCGGATGCGGGATCCTTGATTTTGACCAGACTTACATCGATTCCGTTCGCCGCCATGGTCGAGCGCATCTTGTTTATTTCGTCGATCTTCGTGTAAGGCCCGAGCCGCACCCGGTACCAGGTGCCCTTGTCGGGCAGGTTGATCGGCTCGACGGCGGCCTCGAACCCGAGGATCGCCAGCTGCGCCTTGCGGTTGTCGGCATCGGCCGGGTTCTGGAACGAACCGGCCTGCAGGAAGTAGATGTCCTTGGATTCCTCCGGCTTGGCCTTGGCCGCCGCCTTCAGGTCCTTTTCCGAGACCGGCTCCTCGCTGCCGGGCAGGATCTTGTAGAAGTCGAACTTGGGTTTCTCGGCGGGCGGCGCCTTGGCGCCGGGCATGCCGGCGATCTCGGGCGCCTTGCCGTTCTCGGCGGGCTTGTCCGCCGATGGCTTCTTGGTCATGAACGGGATCGGCGTCTTGTTCAGGTAGAACGCGATGCCGAGGGCGGTGGCCAGGCCGATGATCAGGCCCACGAACATGCCGAGCAGGAACCCGCCGCCGGACTTGCTGCGGGGTGCGTTCGTCGAGCGGGACGGCTTGGCCATGCTTGGCTACATCCTTTCCGGGGCGCCCACGCCGAGCAGCGCGAGACCGCTGGCAAGCACCTGGCGGGTCGCGGCGCACAGAGCAAGGCGCGCTTTTGCTAGCGTCGCATCCTCGACCAGGATGCGCTCGGCATTATAGTAGCTGTGGAAGTCGGCCGCGAGGTCGCGCAGGTAGAAGGCCACGGCGTGCGGCGCGAGGTCGCGCGCGGCCGCCTGTACGACCTCGGGGAACTCGCCCAGCCGCTGCATCAGGACGAGTTCGCGCGGATTCGAGAGCAGGCCCGTGTCGGCGCCGGCCGCGGCCTCCGCGCCGGCCTGAGTGAATACACTGCACACCCGGGCGTGAGCATACTGGATGTAGTAGACCGGGTTTTCGTTGGACTGGCTCTTGGCCAGGTCGAGGTCGAAATCCAGGTGCTGGTCGGACTTGCGCAGCACGTAGAAGAACCGCGCGGCGTCGTTGCCGACCTCGTTGCGCAGGTCGCGCAGCGTGACGAAATCGCCCGAGCGCTTGCCCATCGCCACCTTTTCGCCGTTGCGGTAGAGCACCGCGAACTGCACCAGCGCGACGGTGAGGCGCTCCGCGTCGAGCCCGAGGGCCTTCAGGGCACCTTTCACGCGCGGGATGTAGCCGTGGTGGTCGGCGCCCCAGACGTCGATCATGCGGTCGTAGCCGCGCTCGTACTTGTTCAGGTGGTAGGCGATGTCGGAGGCGAAATAGGTGAGTTGGCCGTTCTCGCGCCGGACCACCCGGTCCTTCTCGTCGCCGAACGCGGTCGAGCGGAACCAGACCGCGCCGTCCTTTTCGAGCAGGTGGCCGCGGTCGGCGAGCACCTGCATCGCGCGATCGATATCGCCGCCGTCGTGCAGCGACTGCTCGGAAAACCAGCGGTCGTAGCTCACGCCGAATTCGCCGAGGTCGTCCTTCTGGTCGGCGAGCATGGCCTCCAGCGCAAACCGGTGCACCTCGCGCCAGCCGTCCCCCAGCAGCGCCTTGGCGCGCGCGATCAGCGCGTCCAGCGCGGCGTCGGCGTCCCCGCCGGGCGTGGCCTGCGGGAGGTCCACTGTGCCGCGCTCGAAACGCTTGCCATGGGCCTTCGCTAGGTCCTCCGCGATGGCACGCACGTAGTCGGCGCGATACCCGTCTTCCGGGAATGCCACCGTGGCACCGAGCGACTCGAGGTAGCGCAGCCACACCGACGCCGCAAGGATGTCCATCTGCCGGCCGGCGTCGTTGATGTAGTACTCGCGTTGCACCTCGTCGCCGCAAAAAGCGAGCAGGTTCGCGAGGCTGGCGCCATAGGCCGCGCCGCGCCCGTGGCCCACGTGCAGCGGGCCGGTGGGATTCGCGGACACGAATTCGACCTGCACTTTCCTGCCGGTGGCAGCCGCCCGCCCGAAGGCCGCGCCTTCGGCCAGCACGCGCGCGACCACAGCCTGCTTGGTCTTGGCCGACAGGCGCAGGTTGATGAACCCGGCGCCGGCGATCTCGACGGCATCGATATAGCCCTCGGCAAATGCCGGTTGCGCGCGCAGGGCCTCGATCAGGCGCTCGGCGAGCTGCCGCGGGTTGGTCTTCAGCTTCTTCGCAAGCTGCATCGCGATGTTGCAGGCGAGGTCGCCGTGTTCGGCCTGCTTGGGGCGTTCGAGCAGCACCTGCGTGTCGGCCGCTTCGGGCGCCACCGAGGCGAGGGCGCCGCGGAACAGCCCGGCAATGTGGGATTTGAGGTCGAACTGCATAAGGGGGGCGAATTATACCCGCGGGGCCGTGATTCCCCGCCCGGCCCCGGGTTGCGCCGGCTCAGTCGAAGTCGATCGGGTCCACGTCCAGGTGCCAGCGCACGTTGCCCGGCGCGTGTTCGAAGAGCGCTTCGTTCCATGCCTGCAGGAAACCCTGCATCGCCGGGCGCGAGCGGGACTGCACGAGCAGCTGCGCGCGTTCCATGTTCGCGCGCCGCGTGATGACGTGCGGCACCGGGTCGTAGATGGTCACTCCTTCGGGAGGCTCCACGAGCCCGGCTGCGTCCTTCAGGAACTTCAGCGCGTCGGCGAGCTTCGCGCTTTCGGCGCGCAGCGCCGCCTCGAATACGCAGGGCGGGAACCCGGCCGCCTCGCGCTCCGCAAGCTGCGAACGGGCGAAGCCTGCGTAGTCGTGACGGGCGAGGGCGAGGTAAAGGGGGTGCCCCGGATAGTGGGTCTGCACCAGCACCTCGCCCTGCTGCTCCCGCCGCCCGGCGCGCCCGGCGACCTGCATGAGCGTGGCGAACAGGCGCTCCCCGGCCCGGTAGTCGGTGGAGACGAGCGCGCTGTCGGCATTCAGCACGCCGACCAGCGTCATGCCGGGAAAGTCGTGCCCCTTGGCGATCATCTGGGTGCCGACCAGGATGTCCGCGCCGCCGTCGCGGATGCTGGCCAGCGTCCCGGTGAGCGACTTGCGCCGCGCGGTGTCCCGGTCGATGCGCACAATGCGGGCCTTCGGGAAACGCTGGGCCAGCGTTTCCTCGACGCGCTGCGTGCCGCGCCCGAGCGCATGCAAGTCGACGTTGCCGCATTGGGGGCAGGCGCGCGGTACGGGCTCCTCCAGCCCGCAGTGGTGGCAGCGAAGCCTGCGGTCGGTGGCGTGAACCACGAGCCGCGCGGTGCAGCGCGTGCATCCCGCCGCCCAGCCGCAGGCCGAACAGGTCAGGACGGGGGCGTACCCGCGCCGGTTGATGAACACCAGGCTTTGTTCGCTGCGCGCGAGGCGCGCTTCGATGGCGGCAATGAGGGAGGGCGCGAACCCGTGCACCTCGGGTTCCTTGCGCAGGTCGATGGTCCGCACCAGCGGCATGCGGGCGCCGGGAGATGCGCGTTCCGGCAGTTCGACCAGCGTGTAGCGCCCGGCCAGCGTGTTCGCGTAGGTTTCCAGCGAAGGCGTCGCCGTGCCCAGCACGATCGGCACTGCGGCCTGCCGCGCACGGAACACCGCCGCGTCGCG
>JAFEDL010000041.1:1609-13204 GCA_018241645.1 Pseudomonadota bacterium | reverse complement strand
ACGATCATCAGCGCGAGGCGCGGCAGCGGGGTGAGCACGGCCAGCCGCGTGCCCAGCACTATGCCGGCCTCGCCGCGCGCGGCCCGCAGCCAGCCGGAGGTGCGCGTGGTCTCGTCCAGTCCGCTGTGCAGCAGGCTGATGACCGCTTCCGGGAAGGCGTTGCGAAAGCGCGCCTCGAGCTGGGGCGTCAGGCCGATTTCGGGCACCAGCACCAGGGCTTGTTTGCCCTGCCGCAGGACTTCGGCGATCAGGTGCAGGTAGATCTCGGTCTTGCCGCTGCCGGTGACGCCGTGCAGCAGGAACGGGCTGTACCGGCCGAGCGTGCCCGCAATGGTCTCCAGCACGGTCTCCTGCGCGGCCGTGAGCGGATGCCCGGCCACGAACCGCACTCCGCCGGGCGCCGGGGCCGGTTCGATCCATCCGGCCTTGGCCAGCGCGCGCAGCGCTGCGCGCTCGGCCGCGCGTGCGCCGCGGTCTGCTGGCAGGAGGCTTTCTTCTTCCACAAGTCCGAGCGCGGCAATCTTCTCGAACAGGTCGCGCTTGCGGCCGGCCTTGATGGGGGCCGCATCCGGCGCGACCGCACATGCGCGCCAGAACACGCGGTCTTCGCGCGGCAGCGGCTTGAGCGAGCGCAGCCGCGGCGGCAGCGAGGCGATCACGGTCTCGCCCAGCGGCCGCTGGTAATAGCCGGACAGGAAACGCATGAGCGCGATCCAGTCGCCCGGCAGCACCGGCGCGTCGTCGAGCATGCTTTCCACCGGCTTGATCTTCGCGGGATCCACGTCGGAGCCATCCGGGGTTTCGACCACCACGCCCACCAGGCGGCGCTTGCCGAACGGCACGACCACGCGCGTGCCCGGTTGTACGGGCAGGTCTTCGGCGCAGGCGTAATCGAAAAGCCTGGGCAGGGGCACGTCCAGCGCCACGCGAACGATCTTCATGCGCCCTCTGCAGCCACTTTTCGTGATATCGAATTCTGTCGAGTGGCCAATCAGTTACCCGAATGAGTTGATTCGAAGCCTCGCGAAATCACGCGTACCCATTCACGCGAAAGACCTATTTTTCTTACCCACACTTTCTTGTGGATAAGTTTGTGGGTAACGCCGTCACCGAATCGCAACTTGCGCCGCCCGGGAATTGTTCGCCTGACAGGTTCGTCAGGGTTGGCATTTTTTATTTATTAAATACAGTGAGTTACGACGGTCTTCCTAGGCAGGCCACGGGAAAGCCTCATTTCTCAACGAGGAGCGGGTATTTGTGCATAAGTCAAGCCCCGCGCGGGAAAATGTGCGGGGCTGCCGCAGCCACCGGAAACCTCAGCGGGCCCCAGTCGTGCGCAGTTTAATACTGTAAGTGTGTACTTCATCCACCAGTGCGGCGACGTTCTCGGGCGGGGTGAACTGGGAAATGCCGTGGCCAAGGTTGAAGACGTGCCCGGGCCCGGTGCCGAACGCGTCGAGCACGCGCCGAGCTTCGCTGCGCACGCGTTCCGGAGGTGCGAACAGCACGGCAGGGTCGAGGTTGCCTTGCAGCGCCACCTGCGAGCCCACCCGCGCACGCGCAGCCTGCAGGTTCGTGCTCCAGTCGATGCCCAGCGCGTCGCAGCCGGTTGCCGCCATGGCTTCGAGCCACTGGCCGCCGCCCTTGGTGAACAGGATGGACGGGACGCGCCGGCCTTCGTGCGCCTTCGTGAGCCCGGCGATCACCTTGCGCGAGTAGGCGAGGGAGAACTCCTCGTACCCTGCGCTGGTGAGGTTGCCGCCCCAGGTGTCGAAGATCATCACCGCCTGCGCCCCGGCCTCGATCTGCGCGTTGAGGTAGGCGGTCACCGCGCGCGCGTTGACGTCGAGGATATGGTGCAGCAGGTCCGGGCGCCCGTAGAGCATGGATTTCAGGGTGCGATAGTCGTCGCTGCCGCCGCCTTCGACCATGTAGCAGGCCAGCGTATACGGGCTGCCCGAAAAACCGATCAGCGGGACGCGGCCGGCCAGGGCCTTGCGGATCTCGCGTACGGCGTCGGTGACGTAGCGCAGTTCCCCGCCCGGGTCCGGCACCTGCAAGGCGCGGATCGCCGCCTCGTCGCGCAGCGGCCGCTCGAAGCGCGGCCCCTCGCCCTCGGCGAAGTACAGGCCGAGGCCCATCGCATCCGGCACGGTGAGGATGTCGGAGAACAGGATCGCGGCGTCGAGCGGGAAGCGCTCGAGCGGCTGCAGCGTGACTTCGGTCGCGTAGGCCGGGTTCTTGGCCAGCGCCAGGAAGCTGCCCGCCTTCTTGCGTGTCGAGTTGTACTCCGGCAGGTAGCGGCCGGCCTGGCGCATCAGCCAGACCGGCGTGTGGCCGGTTTCTTCGCGCGCAAGCGCCCGCAGGAAGGTGTCGTTGGTCAGCTGCATGCGCGGAGGCTCAGGAGTTGAGAAGCTTGCTGGTGATGAAGCGCCACTCCGCCGCGCTGACCGGCGTGATGGACAGCCGGTTGCCGCGCTTCAGGATGACCATGTCCGCCAGTTCCGGCTGCGCACGCAGCTCGGCGATCGGGACGAGGCGGGTCTTTTTCGTTGCGCGCACATCCACGTGGACCCAGCGCGGCGCGTCCTTCTTCGAGGCCGGGTCGTAATACTTGCTCTTCTTGTCGAACTGTGTCGCGTCAGGGTAGGCGGCGGAGGCGACTTCCGCCAGGCCTGCGATCCCCGGTTCCGCGCAGCTCGAATGGTAGAACAGCACGCCATCGCCCAACTTCATCCCGTCGCGCATGAAATTGCGCGCCTGGTAGTTGCGCACCCCCGTCCACGGCACGGTCTTCTTCGGCGCCGCGAGCGCCATGTCGATCGAGCACTCCTCCGGCTCGGACTTCATCAACCAGTAGTTCATAAGCGTAAACGGAGATCGGTGAGTGAATCGAGGAACTCAATTTAGAACGAAAGGGGGGGTCTGAGGGGGGAAGATTCTCTCTCCCCCCTTCAAATGGGTGCCCCCCGCCATGCCGGTGGACTCGTCTCCCGAACCCAGCACAGGTTCAGGGTGGTTGCTTACCGGCCACATCAGGTCCATCGGCGCGCATTTCGCGCGGGACGGTCGCAACAGTGACGCTGAGGCGGCAACCAGGGACTGCTATCGGTTCGGAAACTTGAGTCCGGTCGAACACAGCAGGGGACGTAGCTTGCTGCCGGCGCGGATCGCAACTGCGAATGCGCGCTAGAACAACTTGTCCTGCCGGGCGAGCGCTTCATCCAGCTTCGCCTCGATCGAAGCGATTCTACGCTTGGCCTGACCCAAGTCAAAGCCGCCGCCGACCTTGGTGGAGAGGAGTTCGTGCGCGATGTTGAGTGCAACCATTACCGCGACCCGCTCGGTGCCTGAGATCTTGCCCGAGGCCTTGACCTCGTTCATCTTGCCGTCGACGTAGGCGACGGCCTGCAGCAGGGCTTCGCGCTCGCCGTCCTCGCAGGCCACCTTGTAGCCGCGGCCGAGGATCGTTACTTCGAGGGTTTTGGGGGCGTCTGCCATGCGCGCGCCAAACTACTCCGGCAGGCGCACGAGCAGGCTCTCGAGCCTGGCTTTCGCGCCGTCGATTTTCTCAGCGAGGCGCTTGGCGTCGTTCTGCGCCACCGACAGCTGCTGCCGCAGTTCGATGTTTTCCGCACGCAGGCGTTCGCACACCTGCGCGAACTGGGACACCTTGCCCTCGAGCGAGTTGAACTCCGCTTCCATGCAGACACTATAGAGGGAGATTTTCCGCTGCGTCAAGTAATAACAGGCGTTTGTGCAAGTCATTCATGACCTTTTGCCGGGCGTCCGACAGCGCGAATCCACCCCGCTATAATTGCACCCGGCCGGGTCTCGATCCGGCCGCAGCAGCAAGGTGTCCGCCTGCCGATCCCGGCCGGCGGATGAAACGGGAAACAGGTGCGCGGCAGCGGATCGCCGCAACCCCTGTACTGCCCCCGCAACGGTAAGCGAGGGGGTGCGCATCAAACCGCCACTGTGGGCAGTCGCCCATGGGAAGGCAGCGCACCCAGCGCGTTCGGCGTCGCACATGCCGCCACGCGTCGCTCGCGAGTCCGGAGACCGGCCTTGCCGCACAGGCTTGAGAATGCCGCGGGGTAGCGGTTTCCAGTCGGCCCATGTCGTCCGGGCCGCGCTCCCGCAATTCTCCAGGCCCTTGGTTTCCCGCCATCGGGGTTCGTGGCGGCTTGGGGAGGGATTCATGCGCGCACCACGATTGGCGGCCCTGGCTTCGGCCGCCGCATTGGCATTCTCGGCACCGCTGCATTCTCAACAAAACGACGTGGTGGAAGTCCTCGCCACGCGTTTCCCGGACGACGCCCGCAAGCTTCCGGCAAACGTCACCGTGCTTTCGGCGGACGACATAGCTAAAAGTGCGGCGCGGACCGTACCGGACCTGCTGTCCGAACAGGTCGGCATCACGCTCAAGGACTTCTACGGGAACAACGCCACGCTCACATCGGTGGACTTGCGCGGCTTCGGCGTCACCGGCGGCCAGAACACGCTGATCCTGCTCGACGGCCGGCGCATGACCGACATCGACCTGTCCTCGGTCCAGTGGGCGTCGGTCCCGCTTTCCTCGATCGACAGGATCGAGATCCTGCGCGGCACGGGGTCCGTGCTCTATGGGGATGGCGCCTCCGCGGGCGTGATCAACATTGTTACGCGTTCCCCGCTCAAGCCGGGGACCCATGCAGAAATGTACGGCCGCGTCGGGAGCAACAATACGCTGGAGGGCCAGCTCACCGGCAGCGTCGCCAGCGAGAGCTTCGGGTTC
The DNA here is from genome assembly GCA_018241645.1 of Pseudomonadota bacterium. Lineage (GTDB taxonomy): Bacteria > Pseudomonadota > Gammaproteobacteria > Burkholderiales > SG8-39 > SZAS-79. The sequence continues at coordinate 8,427 of JAFEDL010000041.1, read as the reverse complement.
AATGCGTCAGTCTACGGGCTGTCGTCGGACGGATACCGCGCGAACAACCGCAACGAGCAGACCAACTATTCCGCGAACATGCGCTGGGCGGGTTCCGGCAGCACGGTGGACCTGCGCCTCGCCACGGACAGGCAGGACGTGCGCCTGCCGGGCGCGCGGCGCGTCCAGCCGTCGATCCGGCTGGACGAATACTCGGCAGACCCGCTCGGCGCGCAAACGCCCCTCGATTATGCGAGCCGCGATGGCGCGCGCGCGGGGCTTACGCTCGCCCATCGGATCGGGGATGCCGAGCTGTCGATGGGTATCGACTACCGGGACAAGGACCAACGCTCCTATTTCGACCAGGGCGGGTTCCCGACCTACCGGGCCGACGCGCTGAATGTCACCTCCCTCACGCCGCGCGCCCGCATCCCGTTCCAGCTGGGCACGACTGCGCATCGCTTGACGATAGGCGTGGATTCGCACCGCTGGCGTTACGACAGCCGCCGGACCAACTCACCCGACAACGTCACCCAGCCGATCAACCGGGTGCGCGCGTCACAGGACAGCATGGCGCTCTACCTGCAGGACGCGATCCAGCTCACGGGCGCCACAAGCCTGACCGCAGGCTGGCGCGGGGAGCGGATAAAGCTCTCGGCCACCGACGTTGTCGACCCCGCCGCCCCCGGATTTGCGTTCAATACCTCGGCCCCGCAAGCCGCGGCCGTTCAGCGGCAGGAAGCCTGGGAAATCGGGTTGCGACACGCCTTTGACGCGCAGTGGGCCGGATTTGCGCGCGCAAACCGGAGCTACCGCCTGGTCAACGTTGACGAAATCTACGAGAACGACGCGTTCTTCAGCGCGCAGTTCCAGATCCTGCGCCCGCAGCATTCGGTCACGCATGAGGTGGGTGCCGAATGGCGCCGCGAGCCGTTCAACGTCCGCGCAGCCTTGTTCCACACCGACGTGACCGACGAGATCCATCTCGACCCGTTCACGACCGGGGTCGGCAACACCAACCTCCCGCCTTCGCGGCGCCAGGGGCTCGAGCTGCAAGGCGCGTGGCAGGCGACGGCTGCGCTGAAGCTCACGGCCGCGTACGCATACACCGATGCGCGCTTTCGCCAGGGCGTGCTTCCGGGGGGGCCGTTCGCAATCGGCACCAACCTCGACATCGCGGGCAGGAAAGTGCCGTTGGTGCCGGAGAACAAGCTCAACCTCGGCTTCGCGTGGGACGCCGCGCAGAAGACGCGCGTCTCCGGCTCGCTCGCCTACCTGTCCAGTCAGTACATGGACAACGACGAACCGAATACGCTCGGCACGAAGATTCCCGCTTACACGGTAGCCGACTTCAAGGCGGTCCGCGACTTCGGGGGTGTGCGCATCGGCTTTGCCGTCAACAACCTGTTCGACGCGAAGTACTACAACTACGCGGTGCGCAGCGCGTTTGCGGCCGACCGGTATGCGGTATACCCGCTGCCCGGGCGCACATTCAGCCTGTCGGCGGAATTCAAGCTCTAGCGCGGGGCGCCGAGCGGGCCCGCGGCGGATGCAGAAGGGCATTTCTGCTATCTTGCGCGCATGCTGAAGGATGCCGTTCCCCTCGACGGGCTGAAGCGCGCGCTGGTCGTCAAGCTGCGCCACCACGGCGACGTGCTGCTTGCGTCGCCGGTGCTGGCGGCACTGAAGGCCGCCGCGCCGCGACTCGAGATCGATGCCCTGGTCTACGACGACACCGCGCCGATGCTCGCGGGGCATCCGGCGCTCGCCCAATTGCATTGCGTGGGGCGGCGCTGGAGGGATGAGGGCGCGATGCAGCGCTTGGGGGACGAGTGGCGGCTGTTCTCGGCATTGCACGCGCGGAAATTCGATCTGATCGTGCACCTTTGCGAACACCCGCGCGGCGCGTGGCTCGCGCGATACCTCGGCGCCCGCTGGGCCGTGGCGCCGGCGATGCCCGGCCGGAGCAAGTTCTGGGAACGCAGCTTCACCCATCTCTACCCACTGCCGAAAAACGGCCGCAGGCACCAGGTTGAACTCAACCTGGATGCGTTGCGTCGCATCGGCCTGCAGCCCGCGCAGGATGGGCGGCGCGCGCAGATCGTCGCCGGGGAGGCGGCGGAATCGAAGGTCTCGGCCCTGCTGGCGGCGGAAGAACTCGGCGTGCGCGGATTCGTGCACCTGCATCCCGCCTCGCGCTGGAAGTTCAAGTGCTGGCCGGCGGACAAGTGCGCCGCGCTGATCGACAGGCTGTCCGCTGCGGGAGAGCGCATCGTGATTACCGCGGCCTCCGATCCGGCCGAGGCGGCCCTCGTCGACGACATCCTGAAGCGCACCCGGGCGCCGGTGCTGAACCTGGCCGGCACCCTCTCGATCAAGGAGCTGGTCGCGCTCATCGGGCGGGCAAAGATTTCCGTCTGCGTGGATTCGATGCCCATGCACGTGGCCAGCGCGGTCGGCACGCCGGTGGTGGCGCTGTTCGGCCCGAGCGGCGAAATCGAATGGGGGCCGTGGCGGGTGAAAAGCGAGGTCGTCGTGAGCGACCACCCTTGCCGGCCCTGCGGCAACGACGGGTGCGGCGGCGGCAAGGTCAGCGAGTGCCTGACCGTGCTGGATGTCGAACGCGTGTTCGGCGCAGCCGCACGATTGCTCGCCTCGGGCTAGGCCCATGCGCCTTGCATTGATCCGCCAGCGATACAACCCGTTCGGCGGCGCGGAGCGGTTCATCGAGCGGGCAATCGCCGCGCTCGAGCGTGAGGGCACCGAAGTCACGATGATCACGCGCGCGTGGGACGCCGGCAGCGGCCGGCGCGCCCTGATCGTCGATCCGCCTTATGCGGGGCGATTGTGGCGGGATGCCTCGTTTTCGCGGGGCGTCCGCGCCTTGCTCGCGCGGGAGCGCTTCGACCTGGTCCAGTCGCACGAGCGGATCGCCGGATGCGACGTATATCGCGCCGGCGACGGCGTGCATCGCCAGTGGCTCGAGCATCGCGCCGTGCAGGCTTCGTTCGCGGAACGCCTGGGCATCCGGCTCAACCCGTATCACTGGTACACCTGCGCGGCGGAGCGCGCGATGTTCGAGCACCCGGGCCTGCGCGCGGTGATCTGCAATTCGCGGATGGTGGCTGCCGAGATCCGCAGGCATTTCGCAATCGCCGCCGAAAAACTGCACGTTATCTACACCGGGGTGGACCTGGACCATTTCCATCCGCGCAAGCGCGCGGAATTGCGCGCTGCTGCACGCGGCGAGTTTGGGTGCAAGGAAGGCGACAGGGTGTTTTCTTTCGTGGGCTCGGGCTTCGCGCGCAAGGGCCTGGCGGCCGCGATCGATGCGCTTGCAGCGACCGGGCGGCGCGATTTCCGGATACTGGTCGCCGGCCGGGATCGTTCCACGGAGCGGTTCGCGGCGCGCGCGGCACGCGCGGGAGTGGCGGGGCAGGTGGTGTTTCTCGGCGGGCGGGAGGACGTGCGCCCGGTATACGCGGCCTCGGATTGCTTTATCCTTCCGACGCGTTACGATCCGTTCCCCAATGCGGCGCTGGAAGCGCTCGCAATGGGTGTCCCGGTGATCGTCAGCAACCAGTGCGGTGCCGCTGAAATAGTCGAGCAGGGCCGCAACGGCTGGGTGTGCGCGCCGGATGCCGCCGAGCCGCTGGCAGCGCTCATGGTCGAAGCGGCCGGCTCGGCCGGGGAAGGCATCGCGAATGCGGCGCGGCGCACCGCCGAAGGGTATGGGGTCGAGCAGATGGCGGGACGGATGATCGGGTTGTACGCAATGCTGCTCGGCGGCCGTTCCCCGGATGCGCCAGCAGGGCTTTAGGAGATGGGCATGCGCTCTGCGGGAATGATATGGATGGTCTGCGCCGCCCTGGCTGCCTGCTTCCCGGGCGCAGCCTGCGGCGCCGAAGATACGGAGGTACTGGCGCGCAACGCTGCCGGGGGCAATCTCCAGGCGACGCAGGAACTGTCCCGCCGCGCCGAGGCGGGCGATCCGGTCGCACAGTATTACGAGGGCCGCTTCCTGCTCTCGGGCCCCGAAGGGCGCAACCGGGAACTCGAGGCATCCGAGTGGTTCCGCAAGGCCGCCAACCAGGGGCACTTGCCGTCGATGAATTTCCTTGCGGTCATGCTCGAGCGCGGGACCACCGACGTGCGCAACCTCGAGGAGGCGATCAAGTGGCATCGCGCGGCAGCAGAGAAAGGGCATGCCGGTTCGCAGTGGAGCCTCGGCCTGATGGAGCTCGAGGGCATCGGGACCGAGCGCAACCCCATATCCGCGCGCATCTGGATCGAGAAGTCGGCGGCCCAGAACGAGCCGCACGCCCAGTACCTGCTCGGGATGCTCAACCTGGAAGGTCGCGTCGTGGCGAAGAACGAGGCCGAAGCCGCCCGGCTCATGACCTTGGCCGCGCGCGCGGGCGATCCAGACGCGCAGTACCGGCTTGCGCTGATGTACGGCAGCGGCACAGGAATGATCCGGAATACCCAGCTTGCGGTGGAGTGGCTGAAGAAGGCCGCCCGGGCCCAGCCCGACGCCCAGTACATGTATGCCGCGATACTCAGCCAGGGGCTGTATGGCGAGAAGAAGGATGATGCGGCTGCGGTCGCCTGGCTGCGCCGCAGCGCGCGGCAGGGCAACGCAGAGGCCCAGTACGCGCTGGGCCTTGTCTACGCTGAAGGCCGGGGTGCGGCAAAGGATGCGCAGCAGGCGCTGTTCTGGATGACGGAGGCCGCGAAAAACGGCAACAAGCGCGCCGCCGAGGACCTGGCGCGCGCCAAGGACCGGCTGCCCGAGGCGCCCGCCAGCGAGCTGCCCTGGATGGAGCCGTTCAAATTCGAGTCGCCGAAGCGGTGACGCCGACGCGCATCCACGCCAGGTGAGGCGCAATGGCTGATTCCCGCTCCAGCCGCGCCCTGTACCTGCGGCTGCTCTCCTACGTGCGGCCCCACGCGCGCATATTCGGCGTCGCCATCCTCGGCATGGTAGCAATGGCCGCGACCGAGCCGCTGTTCCCGGCGCTGATGAAGCCCCTGCTCGACGGCGGATTCACCGGTTCGACCGGCAACCCGCTGTACACGCCTACGGTGTTTGCACTCGCGCTGGTCGGCATCTTCGTGCTGCGCGGCGTGTTCTTCTTCGTGGCCTCGTACTGTTCTGCGTGGGTCTCCAACCGCGTGGTGCTGGACCTGCGCGCGGCGATGTTCAGGCGCATGGTGCGCCTGCCTGCCGCGTTTTTCGACGAGCGCAGTTCGGGCACGCTGATGTCGAAGATCGCCTACGACGTCGCCGGCGTGACCTCGGCCGCCACTTCCGTGCTCACGGTGCTTGTGCGCGACTCGCTGGCGGTGATCGGGCTGCTCGCCTGGCTCATGTACATCAACTGGAAGCTCACGCTGGTGGCGCTCGCAGTCGGGCCGCTGGTGTCGATGTTCGTCAAGCTGTTCTCGAAGAGGTTGCGCGCCATGAGCCGGGGCGCCCAGGAGGCGATGGGCAACCTGAGCCATGTCCTGCAGGAGACCATCGAATGCCACAAGGTGGTGAAGGTCTTCGGCGGGCAGGACTACGAGGCTGCCCGGTTCGAGAAGGCGAACCAGCAGCTGCGCGGGTACAACATGCGCCAGACGGTGCCGGCCGCGCTCACGGTGCCGGTGACGCAGATCCTTGCCGCGATGGCGCTGGCGGTGATCATCTACATCGGGCTGCAGGAATCGATTGCGCACCGCGCGACGATCGGCGAGTTCGTCTCCTTCGTCACGGCGATGCTCATGCTGCTCGCCCCCCTGAAACACCTGACGGAATTGTCCGCGCCGTTGCAGCGCGGCCTGGCTGCGGCGGAGAGCGTGTTCGGGCTGATCGACGAGCCCGTGGAAGCGGACAGCGGGACGGTCGAGCTGAAGCGCGCGCAAGGGTACGTGGTATTCGAGAAGGTCGGCTTCACTTACGCGACGCGCAGCGAACCGGCCCTGCGGCAGATCGACCTGGTGATCGCGCCGGGGGAGACGGTTGCGCTGGTGGGCGGATCCGGCGGCGGCAAGACGACGCTTGCCAACCTGCTGCCGCGCTTCTACGCCCCGACCGGCGGGCGCATCACGCTCGACGGGCACGACCTCCAGGACCTGACCCTCGACAGCCTGCGCGGCAACATCGCACTGGTCTCACAGGAGGTGGTGCTGTTCAACGACACCATCGCCGCCAACATCGCCTACGGGCGCCTCGCGGGGACGAGCCGCCAGGCGATTGTCGCCGCGGCCGAGGCGGCCCATGCCATGGATTTCATCGGAGAGACCCCGCAAGGGCTGGACACCATGATCGGCGAGAAGGGCATGCGCCTGTCGGGCGGCCAGCGCCAGCGGCTGGCCATCGCACGCGCGCTGCTCAAGGACGCCCCGCTGCTGATCCTCGACGAGGCGACTTCGGCGCTCGATTCGGAATCCGAGCGCCAGGTGCAGGCGGCGCTCGAGGTCCTGATGCGCGGGCGCACCACCCTGGTGATCGCCCACCGCCTGTCGACCATCGAGCACGCCGACCGCATCCTGGTGCTCGAGCGCGGGCAGATCGTCGAGTCCGGCCGTCACGCGGAGTTGCTGGCGGCCGGGGGCGCCTATGCGAGGCTCTATACGACCCAGTACGCCGCGCAGGCATGAAGCCGCTATCGATCGTCCATACGGAATCTTCACTGGGCTGGGGCGGCCAGGAGATCCGCATCCTCACCGAATCCGAGGGCATGATCCGGCGCGGGCACCGGGTGCGCCTCTTGTGCCCGCGAGAGGCGCGCATCCACGCCGAGGCGGCGCGGTACGGCGTCCCGGTCGAGGCGCTGCCGATCGGCCGCAAGAAC
>JAFEDL010000041.1:0-1572 GCA_018241645.1 Pseudomonadota bacterium | reverse complement strand
CGATGTGATCAATACGCACAGTTCGACCGATTCCTGGCTGGCCGCGCTGGCCATGCTGGCGCTGGGCAGGCCGGCTCCCATCGTGCGCACGCGGCACATCTCGGCGCCGATCCCGCAGAATCGCCTGAGCCGCTGGCTGTACGGGAGTGCGGCCGCAATGGTCGTGACCACCGGGGATGCGCTGCGCCGCCAGCTGATCGACGACAACGGCATCGCGCCCGATCGCATCGAGTCGGTGCCGACGGGCATCGACACTGCGCGGTTCGTGCCGGGCGACCGGGCTGCGGCGCGCGCAAGAGTCGGATTGCCTGCGGACCGGAAACTGGTCGGCATAGTCGCGACCCTGCGCAGCTGGAAGGGGCACCGCTACCTGGTTGAGGCGTGCGCCGGGCTGCCCGGGGACGTGGGCCTCGTGATCGTCGGTGACGGGCCGCAGCGGGAGGCGCTGGAGGCGATGGTCGCGGCGCAAGGCTTGGGTGACCGCGTGTGGATGCCGGGCAACCAGGTCGATGTGTTGCCGTGGCTGCAGGCGCTCGACATCTTCGCGCTGCCTTCCTACGCCAACGAGGGCGTGCCGCAGGCGCTGATCCAGGCGATGCTCGCGGGATTGCCGGTCGTCACGACTTCAGCCGGCAGCATCGGTGAGCTGGCAATTGACGGGAGGACCGCGCTGGTCGTGCCTGGGCAGGACGCCGGGGCGCTGCGCGACTCCCTGACGCGGCTGGTCGCCGACGCCGGGCTGCGTGCCCGGCTGGGCAAGGCGGCGCGTGAACATTGCGTCGAGCGATATTCCCTCGAGCGCATGCTGGACCGGATGGAGGCCGTCTTCAGGAGCGTTGCGCGCGGTCCGGCCGTCCCCGGCCCGAAGGCAGGCTGAATGACGCGCGGCGCCAACCGCCTTTGGGCCCTTGCCGGCGCGGCCCGGGAGGCGATCCGCCGGCCGCGACTGGCGGCACGTCCGGCGAACCCCGCGAAGATCCTGGTGCTCCATGAGCTGCTGCTCGGGGATACCCTCATGCTTGCCCCGCTGCTGGCCGCGTTGCGGCACCGCTATCCCGAGGCGGAGATCCTCGTTACGGCGCGGCCCGGCTATGCAGGCCTGTTCTCCGGCCGGCCGTACGGCGCGCGCGCGTTGCCGTACTCCGAGCGGGAGCCGCGCGCGCTTGAACTCCTGTCCGCCGCCCGGGGATGCGACATCGCCATCCTTCCGGGCGAGAACCGGCTCGCGATCGTGGCACGCGCGCTCGGCGCGAAATGGGTGGTGGCCCATGCCGGTGGCAAGGAAGGCTGGAACAGCCGAGCGGCGGACGAACGCGTGGGCTTTCCGTCGCGGCCCACGGCACTGGCGGACATGTTTGCACTGCTTGCCGGGCCGGACGATGGACTGTCGCAATTGCGCTACGTCGCAGGGGATTGGCCAGCGCCCGGATTCACACCTTTCGTGGTGCCGAGGGCGCCATATGCCGTACTGCACGTCGGGGCCGGGTCACCGTTGAGACTCTGGGAGCCGCAGAAGTGGCGCGAGGTGGCAGATGCGATTGCGGCGCTCGGACTGGGTGTGGTGTGGACCGC
>JAFEDL010000040.1 GCA_018241645.1 Pseudomonadota bacterium | reverse complement strand
CAGCTCTGGGCGCGGGAGAGGTCGGATTGCTTCATGGTCCCGCGATTATAAATGGGACTGCCCGGCAGCCCTTGGCAGGTTCGCTCTTCAGTCCCGGCGCAAAGACCCTGCAAGGAATGCGGTGATTGCCTGGAGCAGCGCGTCCTCCCGGCCCTCGAAGAAATGCTCCGCCTCGGGCACCACGACCTGTTGCGAACCGCGGATCTTCAGGATCTGCGCGCGGCGCTCGTCGGCGCCCCAGCGCGTCACGTCCCAGTCGCGGCTGCCGAAGATGTCGAGCACCGGGACCTTTATCCGGAACATCTCCTCCAGCCCGTTGATGATGCCGATGAACACCCAGGCCTTGACGCCGGGATCCGGGGCCTTGATCAGGTACTGGTTGGCCATCGTCGCGCCCAGGCTGTGGGAGACGATGGCGATGTCCTTGTAGCCCTTCGCCTTGAGGAAATCCACCGCCAGCTGGAAGCGCTCCCGCGCGTCGGGATAGGTCTGGATGTAGTCGACGAGCTTCGCCGTGCCGTCGAGCACCGGCAGCTGGATGGACAGCGTCGTGTAACCGGCTTCCGCAAGCTTCGTGCGCAGGACCCCGTACAGCTCGTAGTCCGGGCTCCAGCCGCGCCCGTGCGCGAGGATGATCGCGCCGCGCGGCTTGGCAGGTTCCGTGTAGAGCCCGAGGAACCTGTGGCCGTTGGCTTGCGCGAGCCACACCGCATCCCCCACGACCAGCGTGGCGAGGATGTCGTCCGCCCAGCGCTTTTCACGCGCATAGTCCTGCGCCTGCGCGACCGCGGCGCACGCCATGAGCGCGAGCCCAAACAAAAAACCCGCCGAAGCGGGTTTTTTGCAGAACGATGGATCCCGCACTACGCGAGGCGCAGCGGCAGCTTGCGCAACCGTTTGCCGGTCGCGGCAAACACCGCGTTCGCCACCACCGGGCTGATCAGCGCGGTCGCAGGCTCGCCGATCCCGCCGGGCTTCTCGGTGCTCTCGACCAGGTGCGCTTCGACCGTCGGCGACTCCGGCATGCGCACCACCGGGTACTTGTCGAAGTTGGTCTGCTCGATGCGCCCGTCCTTGAGCGTGATCTCGCCGTACAGCGCGGCCGAGAGCCCGAAGTTGACGCTGCTCTCGATCTGCTGCCTGACGATGTTGGGGTTCACCATGCGGCCCAGGTCTGCCGCCACCACCACGCGGTGCACCCTGACCTTGCCGCCGCTGACCGAAATCTCGGCCACCTGCGCCATGGACGTGCCGTACCCCTCCATCACGCCGATGCCGCGGAAGCGCCCCGGCGGCAGGGGCTTGCCCCAGCCGGCCTTGGCGGCCGCGAGTTCGAGCACGTTCTTGAGGCGCGGCTTCTGGTCCAGCATCGCGCGGCGGAATTCGTACGGGTCCTTGCCCGCCGCCAGCGCCATCTCGTCGATGAACGATTCGTTGGCGAACGCGTTGAGCGCATGCGACACCGAGCGCCAGTAGCCGACGCGCAGGCCCGTTTCGTAAATGAGCGAGTCGGCCAGCTGGTTCGGGATGTCGTACGGCACGGCCGCGGCCTCGAGCATGAACGGGTCGAGGCCGTCCTTGACGAAGGGCGGGAAGAGCCGCGCCGTCACCGACGACGAAGTCAGGTGGAACTTCATCGCCACCGGCTTGCCGGCCGCATCCAGCCCGCCGGAGATCTGGTGCAGGCTGGTGGGGCGGTAGAAGTCGTGCGTCATGTCGTCTTCGCGCGTCCACACGAGCTTGACCGGCGCGCCCACCGCCTTGGAAATCTCGATCGCCTGCGCGACGAAGTCCACGTCGATCCTGCGGCCGAACCCGCCGCCGAGGAAGGTCGTCTTCACCGTGATCTGCGCAGGCTTCATGCCGAGCATCTGCGCGGCCACGCCTTCGGCCATCTGCTGGAACTGGGTCGGGCCGTACAGCAGGCAGGAATCCTTCTTCACGTCGGCCGTGAAGTTCATCGGCTCCATGGGCGAGTGCGACAGGAACGGCATTTCATAGGAGGCCTCGAGCGTCTTCGCCGCGCCCTTCATCGCGCCATCGACGTCGCCCTGCTTCTTGAACACCGCACCGGGCTTGGCCGCGGCCGCCTTGAGGCCTGCGGCGACGGTCTCCGAGCTCATCGCCTTCGCCGGGCCCTCGTCCCACTTGATGTCGATCGAGTCGCGCGCGGTCCGTGCCTGCCACCAGGAATCGGCCACCACCGCCACCCCGTCGGTGATCTGCACCACGTGCTTCACGCCGGGCATCGCCTTCGCCCTCGCGGCGTCGAAGCTCACGACCTTGCCGCCGATCACCGGGCACTGCGCGAGCGACGCGTACAGCATGCCGGGCAGCTTCACGTCGATGCCGAACTCCGCGGTGCCGTTCACCTTCGCCGCCGTGTCCAGGCGCTTCACGGGCTTGCCGACGTACCTGAAATTCTTCGCGTCCTTCAGCTTGGGGTCCTTGGGGACCGGCAGCTTGGAGGCCGCCTCGGCAAGCTGCCCGTAGGTCGCATGCGCGCCCTTGGGACCGGTGACCGAGCCGTTGCGCGCAGTGCACTTGGACTCGTCGACGCCCCACTTCTGCGCGGCCGCGGAGACCAGCATCATGCGCGCCTGCGCGCCCGCCACCCGCAGCTTGTCGTAGCCATCGGCCACCGACGTGGACCCGCCCGTCAGCTGGCCGCCGAGGAGCGCGTTGATGTAGACCTCGCCGGCCGGCGCGATCTCGACCTTGATCTTATGCAGGTCGACCTCGAGTTCCTCCGCCACCAGAGTGGGCATTGCCGTGTAGACGCCCTGCCCCATCTCCGACCGGGCCGACAGGATGGTGACGGTGTTGTCGCTGCCGATCTTCACCCAGGCATTGGGCATCGACGTTGTGGCCGGCGCCGCGGCGAATGCCTGCGGCAGCGTGACGCCGATGACGAGGCCGCCGCCCGCGGCGGCACTGGCCTTCAGGAAAGCGCGACGCGAGGGGCTTTTGATCTGGCTCATGTTCATGCTCCCTTGGTCTTGGTGGCGGCGGCCGTATGGATGGCCGCGCGGATGCGCTGGTAGGTGCCGCAGCGGCAGATGTTGCCGTCCATCGCCTTGTCGATTTCCGCATCCGTCGGGTGCGGCTTGGACTCCAGCAGCGCGACCGCGCTCATGATCTGGCCGCTCTGGCAGTAGCCGCACTGGGGCACGTCGTGCTGGACCCAGGCTGCCTGGATGGCCCGGCCCGCGGGCGTCTTGCCCACGGCTTCGATGGTAGAAACCTTCTTGCCTTCCACATCGGAGACCTTCGTGCCGCAGGAACGCACGGGCATCCCGTTCACGTGCACCGTGCACGCCCCGCACAGTTGCGCGCCGCAGCCGAACTTGGTGCCGGTCATGCCGAGCGTGTCGCGCACGACCCACAGCAGCGGCGTGTCGGGCGCTACGTCGGCCTGGACTTTTTTGCCGTTTACGGTAAATGAGATCATCAGCGGAGCCTCCCTTTCGTGAGGCACTGATGCTAAGCGCGGCGCCCGCCGCGTGCACGCGGCGATGCACCAATCGCCCTTGCCGGCGGCCCTGTCGTGTCAGCCCGACGACAGGCCGGGCGCGAATCTCAGCCTTCCCACTCCCGCCAGCCGCGCAGCATCGGGAAGTACAGGCCCAGCCGTGCGCCGCCGAGGGCTTCAGCGTAGCGCGCGAGCTGCGGCGCATAGCGCTCCCGCTCCCGCTCGAGGAAGGCCTCGAGCCCGGCGCCCTCGTGGCCGCTGGTCTTGTAATCGACGATCCAGCGCCGCCCGTCCTCGACGAACGTCCGGTCGATGACGAGGGTGCGCAAACGCCCGTCGCGGGACGTGCGCAGGCGCAACTCGCTCGCCGCCTGGTCGCGCGGCCCGAGCAGCCAGCGGCCGCGCTCGTCGCGCACCGCGCCGGCGAGCGCCGCCGCGACCTTGTCGCGCGCCGCGCCGATTTCGCGCGGCGCCACCCCGCACGCCGCAAGTTCGTTTGCGAATTGCGCGCCCAGGGATTCGACCCGGAGCGCATCCCAGCCGCGCAACCCGTCCTCGGCAATCCTCTGCAGCCAGCGGTGTACGACCGACCCCACGTGGCGCGCTGCCTCCCCGGCCCAGGAGAATTCGATCTCGTCCTGGACCCGCGCCTCGTCCGCCGGCGCCACCCAGGCGACGGGCGCGGGCGCCTCGGGCATGCGCCATCCCGGCGCCAGGCGCACGAGGGCCTGGTCGGGCAGCGCAGGCGGGCCGACCGGCGCGTGGGCCGGGCGATGCAGCTGCAGGGCGGCTTCGAATGCGTCCGCGACCACCGGCCAGAGCTTGCCGAGCAGCGTTGCAGGGGCGGGGGGGCGGATGGCGCCGTCCTTGACGCGGACATCGCCCAGCAGGTGCAGGCGCCGCCGCGCGCGGGTGGCTGCGACATAGACGAGGCGCGCCGCCTCGAGGCCCGCCTTGGCCGCGTCGAGCCGCTGCAGCCAGGCGTAGATCGGGTCGGTGTCCGCGCCGGACTCCTGGATCGGCGCGAGCAGGAGGCCCGCCCGTTCCCGCGCAGCCGTCTCGATCCACAGGAACAGCTTCTTGTCGTCGCCCCGCGGCACGCGCCCGAGGCCCGGCAGGATCACGTGGTCGAACTCCAGGCCCTTGGCCTTGTGCATGGTCATCACCTGCAGCCGCTCGTCGGCGCGCAGGTCCGGCAACGCGTAGAGCTTTTCCAGGCCCGCCTCGAACGCCGCATCGACGGCGCCGGCCTGCTCGTGCGCCTCGAGGTGGTCGAGGAAGATGTCCGCGTCCTCGAGGTCGGTCGCGTCTTCGACGCACGCCGGGCCGCCGAGCGCGAGCCACGCGCCCTCCACGCTGTCGCGCAGGCTGGCGCGCATGCGATTGGACATGCAGTCCTGCAGCACGGCCGCGGCGCGTTCGAGCCGCGCGCGCCCGTCTGCCGACAGGCCGGCCAGGCGCGATTGGTCGCGCAGCAGTTCGAAGATGCCCGCATCGTCCCCTCCCGCGAGCCGCGCAAGGTCCGCCAATGACAACCCGCACCAGGGCGCGCGCAGGACCGAAAGCCAGGCCAGGCGGTCGGCCGGATGCGACAGCGCGCGCGTGAGCGCGAGCAGGTCCTGCACGACCGGGCGGTGCGCGAGTCCTTCGATCTCGATCGCGCGGAACGCGAGTCCGGCCGCCTTGAGTTGCGGCACGATGTCGGCCAGGTGGCTGCGCGTGCGCACGAGGATGGCGACCGACGCACCCGGATCGCCCGCCTGCGCGCCTCGCACGAGGTCCACGACCCTGGCTGCCTCGCCCGCGTAGTCCTTGTCGAAAAACGGGTGCACGCTTACCGCGTCTCCCTCGAGCGCGGGATGAACCGCGACGGAGGCGCCGTACGCGACCGCGCCAGTGGCCGCATCCTCCCTCTCCGGCATCACGCGCGCAAACGTCGCGTTTACCCAACCCACGATGCCGGCCTGCGAGCGGAAATTCGCGCGCAGCTCGACCGGCTCGAGCTCGACGGTCCCGATGCCTTCGCGTCTCGCCTGCAGGAACAGGCCCACCTCCGCGTCGCGAAACCGGTAGATCGACTGCATCGGGTCGCCCACCGCGAGCAGCGTGCGCCCGTCGCCCGGCTCCCAGCCCTCGGTCAGCCGGGCCACGAGTTCGTACTGGCTGATCGAGGTGTCCTGGAATTCGTCGATCAGCAGGTGCCGGATGCGGTAGTCGAGCGCCAGCGCCAGGTCAGTGGGCTCGCCTTCGGGGCCCAGCGCCAGCAGCGCTCCCTGCGAGACTTCGGTGAAATCCACCTGGCCGCGCGCCTGGAACACGAGCTTCAGCTGGGCTATCGCATGCGGCAGCACGCCGCCGATGGCTTCGAGCACTTCGGCCTGTTCGTCCGTGTAGGTCGCCGGTGGCAGGACCAGGAGCGTCTGGAGGATTGCGCGCAAGGGCTCGCGCGCGTCGCCTTCCTCCGCGTAGGCCTTGGCTTCCTTCGAGCGCTTGCGCCACTCGCCTTCCTTGGTCAGGAGCGATTGGGCAAGCGACTGCCAGGCGCCTGCGTCGCCCGGGTCGGCGCCCGGATAGAGGGCTCTGGCTTGGGCAGTGACGCGCTCCCTTTCCGCGGCGAGGGCCGCCTCGAGGTCGGCCCTGTCCATTCGCGCCAGGTGGCGGACCCAGTGGTCGCGCCGCGCGAGCATGTCGGCGAGCAGCCCCTGCACCCGGCCCACGTCGTTGTCCAGATGGTCGAGCAGGCGCTCAATCCGCTTTGCGACTTCGCCTGCGCCCGGCTCCTCGACCAGCGCGATCGTGGCGAGCGCCGCTTCCTCGTACAGTTCGCGCGCGTCGTCGATGCTCTCGGGCTGCGCGCCGAACCTCGACAGGATCGGCATCTGCCGCGTGAGGGAAGCGCAGAGCGAATCGATCGTCTGGATGCGCAGGCGCGCCGGATTGCCCGCCAGCGGATCGCCGGCCTCCCCGAGCCTCTTCAGGACGCGCTGGCGCATCTCGGCCGCTGCCTTGCGGGTGAACGTGATCGCCACGATCTCCTCCGCATCTTCCACGGTGGCGAGCAGCGCGAGGTAGCGCCGGATCAGCAGCTCGGTCTTGCCCGAGCCGGCCGGCGCCCGGACGATGAAGGAACGCCGCGGGTCGAGCGCGCGCTCGCGCTCCGCCGCGTCGGGCGCGGTCGGTCCGGTCATGCGGCCGCCTCGTCGTCCTCGCCCAGCCCGCCTTCGCGCTCGTGAATGCGGCAGAACGGCTGCTGGTCGCAGTAGTCGCAGGCCCGCGGCTTGGGGTCCACGCAGGCCTTGCCCGCGGCGAAATCGCGCGCGAGCCGATCCAGCTCGTCGCGCCAGGCCGCCAGCTGCGCGTCCCAGTTCTCCGCGGCTTTCTTGAGGCGGCCGTCGGGCAGCGTGCGCGCGCCCGGCAGGATGTCCTTGTCGGCGGCGAGCGCCACCAGCTTCATGTCGCCCGCCTTCACCTGCGCGAACGCGATCGCCCGCGCCCGCGGTTCGGCCGCCGTGAGGTAGAGGGGCAGCTGCGGCTCGTCCGGCCGCTCGCCCAGCCACGCGCCGGCGGCCGGCGCGCGGGTCTTGTAATCGATGACGATGCGCTGCCCGTCCGCGGTCTCGTCCACGCGGTCCAGTCGCCCGCCGAGCTGCAGGCCGCCGACCTCGATCGAGCGCTTGGCCTCGATCGCGAACACGCTGAAGTCGCCGCGCCCGCGCTCGAGGTGCAGCCAATCGCGCGCCAGGCGGGCGAGGCGGCGCTTTTCAACCTGCGCAAAACGCCCGCCGAGCGTGGACGGGCGGTCGCGCTTCTGCCGTGCCACCGCGTCGTCCGCAGCCTTGTCGAGGATCGCGCGCAGTTCCGCATCGGAGATGCTGTCCAGCGCATGCTTGGTCTCGAGTTGCTCCCACGCGGCGGCCAGGACGCGATGCACCAGCGAGCCGCGCTCCAACGCATCGAGGCCCGCATGCGGCGCTTCCAGGCCTTCGGAGCCGAGGCGGTGGCGCGCGAAGGCGCGAAACGGGCAGGCGGCCTGGTCCTTGATCAGCGCGCTGCCGCCTTGCGCCTCGCGCGATGCCAGCGCCGGCGCGGCCGCATCCTCGATGCGCTCAACCAGGCGGCCCGCAAACAAGGCATCCCGCAAGGACGGGTAGGCAGGGAGGTCGAGCGCGTGCTCGGGGATTGCCGCAACCAGCGGGCTGGGCGCGAGCTCGCGATCGGCCTCGCGCGCAGGGTGCGAGAACACCACCTCGCCGGCCGCGCCAAGCCAGCCCTGCGTGATGCGCCGGTCGAGTTCGAGCGAAGCATCGGCCGAGGATTCCGGGATGCCGGCCGCGCGCTGCAGCGCCAGCGGCAGGAACGGGTTCGGGCGCGCGGCGAGCGGCCAGGCGTCCACGCTCAGGCCCATCACCCACAGGTGGTCGAATTCGCACCCGGCCGACTCGAGCACACCGAGGATCTGCACGGGCACTTCGGGCGACTCGGGCTGGAACGCCGTGTCGGCCGCCATGCGGCGCAGCCGCGCGACCGCCTCGCCGTAGCCCATCCTCGGGACGACCCGTTCCAGCTGCGCGAACTGGGACAGCACGTCGTGCCACTTCTTGAGGGTCTGGTATTCGGCCGAGTCGAGCGCACGCTCGCCGGGAAAGCCAGCGAGGGCGAGCGCATCCGAGAATGCGCGGCCCCACTCGGCCGGGGACTGAGCGCCGAACAACCGCGCCTTCCTGAATTCCGCAAGCTGGCCGAGGACGCGCTCAAGCGCGGGTGCCCGCGCGCGCGGGGCCTGGGCGCCAGCGAGCGCAACCAGCCGCTCAAGGGTGAGCTCGGGCTCGGCCCGCCGCCGCACGGCCGCGTCCAGCCGCGCGCGCTGCGCCATCTCGGCTTCCGCGGCGCCGATGAACGGCGAGCGCATGAAGCCGCTGGCCCGCTCGAACGCGACCGCGCGCCCGGCGAGCTCCAGCGTGAGGAACGCGGCGTCGACCAGCGGGTGCGAAGCGAGCGGCTCGCCCAGTGAAATGTTGAACGGCTGCACGTGCCCCGGCCCCATCACCTGGGTGAACGTCCTGCGCAACGCGTTGCGCTGCTGCGCCAGGTCGGGCACCACGATGCCGATGCGAACCTGCGGGCCGGCCTCCAGCCGCTGGCGCGCCCAGCGCGCCGCCTGCCGGATTTCGTCGCGGGTGTCGGCGCAGCGCACGCGCACGGCGCTGCCCCCGCGCCCCTGCGGGGCGCAGGTGGCGATCGCGCACCCCTGTGCTTCGAGCGCGGCAAAGAAGGCGTCCTGCTGCATGGTGACGATGTCGAATCCAAAGCGAACCAGGAGCGCGGGTTTCCGGATGCACGCTTGCGCGAGCAGGCCCGCGACCACGTCGGGCAGGCGCGCAGACTCGGTATGCCCGTCGCGCCGCGTGAGGCGCTCGTAGCGCTCGGCCCATGCGGCGAACGCTTCGGCGTCCTCGTTCCTGCGCGCCTCCTTCAACGCGCCCAGCAGCCGCCATTCGTGCGCCGTCTTCCACGCGTCGCGCGCCGCAGCGGCGGCCTGGGGCAGCGCGAGCAGCCGCCCGGTCGCCTCCTCGGTGCGCCCGACGATGCCTTCCCAGAGCGCCTGCTCCTGCGCGGCCGTCAGGACCACGGGCAGCCCGGCCGCGAGATCCGAATACAGCGCGTCTTCGTACGCGCGCGTCACGAAGGCCGCAAAGGACACGATGTCCGGCGCATCCCAGAGAGCGAGGCCGCGCGCGAGCTGGTAACGGTCGAATTCACGCGAGAGCTCCTGCGCGAGCCTCAGGTTGGGCGTGACGACGCTGACCCGCGCCGCGTGCCCGGCCGCCAGGCGATCGAACAGTGCGGACTTCGTAAGGGGCGCGGCGGGCATGGGGAGGATGATATCTTGCGCGCCATGCGCGCACCCCTCGCCTATCTCTCCCGGCTCACGCCCGGCCGCCAGGTCCTGTGGTGCTACCTGATCTGGTACCTGGTGATGGCCACTCGCCACTTCGACCCCGCGCCGGGCCTCTGGCTGACGGCGCTCGGCATCAGCGCGATCATGGGCGTCGCGCTGTACCTCAGCTTCAGCGTGCCCGGCCAGCGGCCGGACCGCTGGCATGTGATGCGGCTGTTCCTGATTCCGTTTTGCGTGGCGAGTTTCTCGGCGCTGGTGAAGGGACAGGGCTTCATCCTGGTCTTTTCGCCGTCCCTGGCGGAAGACCTGCTCGCATCAGCGCTCTGTGCCGCGGTCGTGGCCGCCTGCGCCGTCGCGCGGCGCCTTGCCCCGGCCTCACATTAGTTTTTCTATCCCCTGACGTGACAAATGATCATCTGTTGCGCTGCAGCAAACAAGGCTATAGTGAGTCTCATCGGAGGAGGAGGCCACTGAAACCTTGAGGAATCTTCCATGTTTATCGCAGCTAAAGCCGAATTCAACGATACCGCGCCCGCCAGCCTTCTGGGCAGCGCGCTCAATACCCTCGCCGCATGGCGCGACCGCCTCTTCCCGAGCGCGGACCAGCTGCGCGACGAGTACCTCTCCGGCGCGGTCGACCGCGTCGACCTCGAGCAGCGCCTGCGTGCGATCGAGCGGCGGCCGATGTCCTTCTGGGACGCCGTTTAGTTGAACCGGGGCGCTGGAGGTTTGCAGCGCCGGGCCTGCGGGCGGGAAACATGGGGCTAGAATCGTCCACTGAACCCCAGCGGAGCCGCCCATGCAGCCCTCGATGCTCGAAGAGATCGTCCAGAACCCCAACCCGTACCCGATCGTCGCCGACATGCAGCTGCCGGAGGTGTGGCAGCTGTGCCAGCAGGCGCGCGACCTCGCCTGGGACCCGGCGAAGATCGACTACTCGGACGTCGGCAATGCCAGCCTGCCCGACGAGGTGCGGCGCGCGGGCGCCGAGTGGTGGAGCCTGCGCGCGTGGATGGAGCACGGCGCCACGCCCTACGGGGCGGAACGCTACCGCGACGCGGTGTCCACGCACCAGCCGTTCGAGGTGAAGCAGCACATTGTCAACTTCATCGCCGAGGAGCTGCGCCACCACGAGTCGTCCTGGCGCGTGGCGCGCGCGATCGGGGGCAAGGTGGCGGACTACGAGCCGACCCCGCGCGCCGACTACTTCCAGACCATCATCCCGAAATTCCACGACGAGAAGGACGAGAAGGCGATGTCGTTCTTCGGCGGCCTTGCCGTGAACACGCTGTTCGAGCAGCTCTCGGGCGAGCTGCTGCAGGCACGCTACGAGAATGCGCGCTTCGAATCGATCAAGGAGTCCTGCAAGCTGATCCTGCGCGACGAGGCGCGCCACATCCAGTTCGGGCGGATCGTGATGCGCCGGTTCTTCCCGCAGCTGTCCGCTGAAGAGAAGGCCACGCTCGGGGCAAAAGTATCGAAGAAACTGCGCGGATCCTTGCTGAACGGGGTCTATGCCGTCGTGAACCTGCCCGAGGACGAGAGGAAGCGCTCCGCGCGCAACCGCGCGCTGGCCGCGGAGTACGGGCTGGGCGCGACGCACCCGGACGAGGAGATGGGCATCATCAAGGCCGCGCTGGACAAGATCCGCGAGGATGTCGCGCCCTGGAACGTGCCGATCCCGGCGATCCCCGAGGTGGACGGCAAGCAGAAGGTGGCGGCTTGATGGCCCGCGACCTGCGGTTCCTTCTGCGCGCCTGCCTCCTTGCCCTGGTGGCATGCGCGGGAAGCGCGCATGCGCAGGCCTGGCCGGCCAAGCCCATCAAGCTGATCGTGCCCTACCCGCCCGGCGGCTCGGCGGACATCCTTGCGCGCGCCATCGGGCAGAAGCTCTCCGAAGGCCTTGGCCAGTCCGTGGTCATCGACAACCGTCCTGGCGCGGGCACCGCCATCGGCGCGGAAGCGACGGCAAAGGCCGCCCCGGACGGGTACACGATCATGCTGGGCACGGTCAGCTCGCACGCGATCAACCCGGCGCTCACCCCGGGCCTCAAGTACGACCCGGTAAAGGATTTCGCGCCGGTGTCGCTGGTCGCGTCGATCCCGTTCGTGCTGCTGGTGCACCCCTCACTGCCCGCGCGCTCGGTGCAGGAACTAATAGCGCTCGCCAAGGCGAAGCCCGGGTCGCTCAATTTCTCCTCGGCCGGCAGCGGCACGTCCAATCACCTGGCGGGCGAGTTGTTCAAGAGCATGACCCACACTTTCATGGTCCACATCCCGTACCGCGGCAGCGCGCCCGCCCTCACCGACCTGCTCGCCGGCCAGGTGCAACTGATGTTCGACCTTGTGCTCACCGCCCAGCCGCACGTGAAATCGGGCGCGGCGCGTGCGCTGGCGGTGACGAGCCTCACGCGCTCGGCCGCCCTGCCGAACGTGCCCACGGTGGCCGAGTCCGGCGTGCCCGGGTACGAAGTCAGCGCCTGGTTCGGGCTGTTCGCGCCGGCCGGCACGCCTGCCGGCGTAGTGGCGGCGCTGAACGCCGAAACCGTGAAGGCCATGCGCGCGCCTGACCTGCGCGAGCGCCTCGCCAGCCAGGGCGCAGACGCGGCCAGCAGCACGCCGGAGGAGTTCGCCGCCTACGTGAAGGATGAGCTGGGCAAGTGGACGCGCGTGATCAAGGCGTCCGGCATGAAAGCGGATTGACTGCGGCGGTCGCGTGAAGGCAGTGCACGCAGCATCGCTTTGCGCCGCGCTCCTCCTTGCACTCCTTGCCGCCACTCCGGCAACAGCCGCCCTGCCGGATGAGATCCAGGTCTACACGGACGACATCACCAAGCCCGGCGAATTCGGCCTCGAACTGCACGTCAACACGACGCCACGCGGCCGCAGCACGCCCGACTTCCCCGGCGAAGTGACGCCCGCGCACGGGCTGCGGGTCACCCCGGAGTTTTCCTGGGGCCTGACGCGCACGCTGGACGTTGGACTGTACATGCCGTACGTGAGGGACGCGCAGGGCGTGACGCGCTTTTCCGGCCCCAAGCTGCGCCTCAAGTGGCTGCCGCTGCAAACCGGCGAGGACGGGATGGGCTGGTTCGGAGGCGTGAACCTGGAGTACGCCTGGATTGCGCCCCAGTTCGAACAATCCACGCGCGCGCTCGAACTGCGCCCGATCATCGGTTATCGCGGGGCCCTCTGGCTCCTGGCGGCCAACCCGATCCTGGGCTGGTCGCTCGCCGGGCCCGAGCGCAATCGAAAACCGGACTTCAGTCCCGCGTTCAAGGTAGCGCGCACCGTCGCGCCTGGAATCGCCCTCGGGGCGGAGTACTACTCCGAACTCGGGCGGGTCGGCAATTTCCTTGCGCACGGCGCGCAGTCCCACACGCTCTACCTGGCGCTCGATTTCGATCGCGCGCCCTGGGCATTCAATGTCGGCATAGGGCGCGGCCTCACCGATGCCACAGACGCGTGGACCGTCAAGGCCGTGTTCGAAGTGCCGTTCAACTAAGCGGCCAGCGCCGCTTCGAGCGCGGCGACCAGCGGGCCCATTTTCGGGGGACTCGCCTCGAGGGCGGCCGTTACGCCGCACTCGGCAAGCGCGGCGGTGCATACCGGCCCGACCGATGCGACCAGCGACCGGTTGAGGCCGTCCGCCAGGGCCGCCCGCCGGCCGAGCGCATCCGCCAGCCCGAACAGGTTGTAGGCCTGCGAGGCGCTGGTGAAGACGACCGCATCCACCGTGCGCGCCGCGAGCGCATCCATGAGCGCAACCAGCGGCGCGGTATCCGCCGGCAGCGCCCAGCGATACGTCGGAACCTCGACCACCTCGGCGCGGCGCGCATGCAGTGCCTCCTCCAGCTTTTCGTTGGTGGCGCCATAACGCTGCACGACCACGCGCGCGCCCTCCACCGGCACGTCGCGCATGGCCGCAAGCACTTGCATGGTGGTGAAAGGCTCGGCCGCCGAAAGGTCGATGCGCACCCCGCGCGCGCGCAGGACGGCGGCTGGCTTGGGGCCGCGCACGACAACCGTCATCGCCGCGAAGAGTCCCAGCAGCTTCGGGGTGAGCCCGAGGGCATCCGTGGCTTCGAACAACGCGCGGGTGCCCACTCCGGTCTGGAAGATTGCGGCAACGGCCGGGCGCGTTTCGAGCCCGCCGACAAAACCGGCGATGAAACCGCTGTCCATGTCCGGCACCTCCGCCAGCGCGGGTGCGAGCAGCGGCGTCCAGCCGCGCCTGCGCACGAGCTCGGCCAGCTGCGCGCCGGAGCGGGACTCGAGGATGGCGACGGTCCTGCCGCTCACGTGCGCCTAGGGCTTCGGCACGAAACGCAGGCCCACCGCGAGGCGGTTCCAGGCGTTGATCGTCGCGATCGCGAGCGACAGGTTCACCACCTCCTCCTCGCTGAACTGCGCACGCACTTCCTCGTATGCCGCGTCGGGCGCGTGCCCGTCGGCCAGCGTGGTGAGGGCCTCGGTCCAGGCCAGCGCCGCGCGCTCGCGCGGCGTATAGAGCGCCGTCTCGCGCCAGGCCGGCAGCAGGTGCAGGCGCTCGTCGGTTTCGCCGAGCTTCCTCGCGTCGCGGGTATGCATCTGGATGCAGAATGCGCAGCCGTTGACCTGGGACGCGCGCGTCTTCACCAGCTCGAGCAGCACCGGCTCTAGGCCGCAGTCCTTCGTGTAGTCCGACAGCCCGCGCATCGCCTTGTAGGCGGCCGGCGCCGCGACATGCATTTCGATTCTCGGCTTCATGCCTTGCGTCACTCCTCGACCTTGACGCCGCGCCAGAACGCGATGTGGTCCTTGATGTGCTTCGCCTCCGGCTTGGGATCGGGGTAATACCAGGCGGCGTCCTTGTTCACCTTGCCGTCCACGATCACGTCGTAATAGCTGGCGATGCCTTTCCACGGGCAGGTCGTGTGGGTGTCGCTCGGGCCGAGGTGCCCCTTGCGGATGGCTCCGGGCGGGAAATAGGTGTTGCCCTCGACCGTCTCGACCCGCTCGGATTCGGCGATGACCTTGTCGTTCCAGAGTGCTTTCGGCATGTGGATCCTCCTCGCGCCTAGTAGTGGAATTCGGCGAACACGACATGCCCGTCCTTCGCCGGCCAGTTCCGCACCGTGATCGCCTCGTCGTTGAATCGCGCCGGCACCGGGCGAAGCGGCCCGGCCGGGAGCAGGAGCTTGCCGGTGGACACGCCCGGGACGCCCGGGTTGATCCCGGGCGGGACCTTGCCGTCGAGCGTGAATACATCGCGGCCGTGCCCGAAGTAACCCCGCGGCCGGGTGATCGAAACCACGCTCCCCGCGGACGCGTCGGCCTTGCCGAGGTCGGCCGGCCGCAGGTGGACCAGGTTGCTGGAGCGGGGGAAGGGCGAACGGTAGATGTGCGTGATCGAATGCCCCGGCGCCGCAATCACGAATTCATAGGGCGTGTTCAGCTGCGCGGCGAACGGGCCCCACAGCCCGTCGGCCCCCGTGGTCTTGGCATGCACGGCGGCCCCGATGCGCGCGCCGGTATCGCGCGACACTTCGTAGACCTCCACTCTTGCACCCGCCACCGGCAGGTTGGTCGGCACGCCGCCTTCCATGCCGTTGACCTTGCCGTTCAGGACGATCCGGCTCTCGGTCGCGATGCCGAGCCGCGCCGGCGCCTCTCCCGTGATGAAGCGGAACATCTCGGCAAATGCCGGGGCGTCGAATGCGGTCTCGCGATGGTCGATCTTGGGGATCACCACGTTCTCCGCGCCCTTGAGCTCCGGTCCGTCGAAACCCACGCCCGTGGGGCGCCCGGGCTTGCCGAGGAACAACCCGTCGGGCTGGGCGTACTTGTCGTTGTCGTCGCTGCGGATGGTCATGAAGCGCACGCCCTCCACGACCTCGTTGGGCCCGGCGTTGAGCTGGGAGAGGAACGGCCCCTTGCCGTTGAACTCGTTGCCGCGCGATTCCTCCCAGTCGGACACGCCATGGTTCGGGGTGCCGCAGAGGATTGCGTGGGAAACGAAGGCCGCTCCCCCTCCGTTCTTGATGTAATTGCGGATGGCGTTGCCGCCGCGCGAATTGCCCACCAGCACCACCTTGTCGCGGCCGGTGAGCTTCCTGACTTCCGCCACCTTCGCCGCAAGCTCCTGCATGGACTCGGCCGCAGAGGAGCGCAGCGGCTGGGGTTTGGCGTCGAGGCTTGGAGCCAGCGGGTAGCGCAGGTCGACCGCGTGCAGCAGGCTGCGGTCGTATCCGTTCGACTCGAACCTCCACAGCGTGGTGATCCACAGCGCGGCCGTGTCGCCGTTGCCGTGCACGAAAATGACCGGCGGCCGGGTGTCGGTCCCGGACGGGAGCTGTGCGCAGGCGCCGAGCGCCAGCAGAAGCAGGATGAAGTAACGGCGCGACAGTTGCAGCATGGGCTTCACCTCGAAAGCGACTTGCGCGAGGTATATCAGATTTGTAAGGAATCCGGCAGCTTTCGCGACTACCCCACACTAAAGGGGACACGACTCATGGTTGCAGGTACTTCCGGGGCGCCGGCTTGCGTTTCGCCGGGCAAAGCCATAGATTGCGCCGCTTCGGCCTCATATCCGGTTGACAGCAATGGCTCTGAATTCCGGCGAAATCCTGGACCCCCGGGACCTGGACAGGCACCGTCCCCAACTCCTGAAGTACGCGATGCTCCAGCTGCGCAACCACGCCCAGGCCGAGGACGCTGTGCAGGAGACCATGGTCGCGGCGATCAAGGGTGCGCAGGGGTTCGCCGGAGGCTCCTCGGTGCGCACCTGGCTGATCGGCATCCTCAAGCACAAGATCATCGACTCGATCCGCAAGTCGAGCCGCGAGCAGAGCCTGGACCTCGACCGGCACGAGAGCTCGCCCGACGACATGGACGTGCTGTTCAAGCCGGATGGCCACTACGCCGACATGCCCGCAGACTGGGGAAACCCGGAGGAGGCGCTCTCGCGCCAGCGGTTCTTCGAGGTCCTGGAGGAGTGCATGGAGAGCCTGCCGAAGGCCACCGCCCAGGCGTTCGCGATGCGTGAGGTCATGGGCCTGGACACCGGGGAGATCTGCGAGAACCTCTCCATCAGCGCCTCGAACTGCTGGGTCCTGCTCTACCGGGCACGGATGCGGCTGCGCGAATGCCTGGAGCGCAACTGGATCGGGGCGGGCGGCCGATGATGATCAACTGCAAGGAGGCGAGCCGGCTGCTTTCGGAGGGCCTCGACCGGGACCTGGCCCCGGGCATGCGCGCTAAACTGCGCTTCCACCTGTTTCTTTGCACCGCCTGCTCGCGCGTGAAGCAGCAGTTCGACTTCCTGCACCGCGCGGCGGCGCAGTACCCGGGCCCCGACGGCGACGACGACGGTCCGCACAAACCATAGGGGACGGCAATGGGCATCAAGGCGCTTACTTTCGACACCGGGGGAACGATCCTCGACTGGCACGGCGGCATCAGCCGCGCGTTGGCGGCCGCGGGGGCGAAGCGGGGGCTGGCCGCGGACTGGCCCGCGGTCACCAACGACTACCGGCGCCGTTCGCTGCAGGGGATCGTCGGGCAGGTGAATCCCGGTTTCAATTTCGACGACGTCCACCGTCGCGTGCTCGACGAGGTCATCGCCGATCACCAGCTCGATGCCCTCACGGCGGAGGACCGCGATGCGATCTGGCGCACCTGGCACGCGCTCGACGCGTGGCCCGACTTCCCCGCCGCGCTTGCCCGCCTGCGCAAGAAGTACGTCGTCGCCTCCTTCACGCTGCTCACCACCTCCCTCGTGATCGACGTGTCGAAAAGGAACGGCATCGACTGGGACGCGATCATTTCGTGCGAGATGATCGGCGTGTACAAGACCCGCCCGGAAGCCTACCGGACGGCGGCAAAATGGCTGCAGCTGGATCCGGCCGAGATACTGATGGTCGCCTGCCATAACTTCGACCTGAACGCGGCGCTGGACTGCGGCTACCAGACTGCATTCGTGAAGCGTCCCGCGGAATGGGGGCCGGGCGGCCCGCCGGATCCGGTCCCGAACCCGGCGCACACGCTGGTGGCGGACGACTTCCCCGAGCTCGCGGCGCGGCTCGGGGCCTAGGACGGGAGGACCTACTTCTTCATCTCGTCTTTCTTCATCATCCCGTCCTTCTTCATTTCGTCCTTCTTCATTTCGTCTTTCTTCATCATCCCGTCTTTCTTCATCGCGTCCTTCTTCATCATGCCGTCCTTCTTCATGTCGTCCTTCTTCATCATGCCGTCCTTCTTCATGTCGTCCTTCTGGGCGCCGGCATGCGACGCGGCAAGGGCGGGAACACCGGCAACTGCGATCAGGCCGGCAAATACCAACGTCACGAACTTGTTCATTTGATTCTCCTCAGGGGTTGAAATGACTGCGAGTGAAACGCCTTATGAACCACCGAACCAGTTGTAGCCCTGGTCTTCCCAGTAGCCGCCCGGATTGGTGTTCGAAACCGTGATCGCCATGATGTGCTTGGGATTCTTGTAGCCGAGCTTGGTCGGCATGCGCAGCTTCATCGGGAAGCCGTACTTCGGCGGCAGGACCCGGTCGGCGAAGCGCAGTGCGAGCAGCGTCTGCGGGTGCAGCGCCGTGGCCATGTCTATGCTCGTGTAGTAGTCGTCGCCGCACTTGAATCCGACGTACTTCGCCGTGGTGTCGGCGCCGATGCGCGCAAGGAAATCCGAGAACCGCACGCCACCCCACTTGCCGATGGCGCTCCAGCCCTCGACGCAGATGTGGCGGGTGACCTGGGACACCTGCGGCAGCGCGTAGAGTTCGGGCAGGGACCAGGGTTTCTTCTCGCGGACAAGCCCGGCCAGTTCGAGCTTGTATCCCTGGCCGTCGATCATGCGGATTTCGTCCTCCCCGTAGTAGGCGTTGAACGGGAACGGCGTGGTGATGGCGCTCTCGGGGAACTCCGGCGCGAGGCGCTTCGGGTCGAACAGC
>JAFEDL010000003.1:20677-31187 GCA_018241645.1 Pseudomonadota bacterium | reverse complement strand
AACCAGCGCTGCACCGCCGCCATGGTCCCGGCGACGAAGAACCCGAACAGCACGATCACCCAGGTGATCGACACGCCGGTCCCGAGGAGGATCGAGTAGGTGGCGATCATCACGAGGATGGAGGCGTTCTCGTTGAAGTTCTGCACGGCGATCGAGCGGCCCGCGCCCATGAGGTTGTGCCCGCGGTGCTGCAGCAGCGCGTTCATCGGGACGACGAAGAACCCCGCCAGCCCGCCGATCAGGACCATCAGCGGGATGGCGATCCAGATGCTGTGCACGAACACCATGACCGGGACGATGAGCCCCATGGCGATGCCCAGCGGGATGACCTTGACCGACTTGTCGAGCTTCACGCGCGAAGAGGCGATCACCGCGCCCAGCGCGATGCCGAAGGCGACGACGCCCTGCAGGATCGAGGCGCGCGACAGGTCGAACCCGAGGTTGTGCCGGGCCCACTCGATGACGATGAACTGCAGCGTCGCGCCCGCGCCCCAGAAGAGCGTGGTGACCGCGAGGGAGATCTGGCCGAGCTTGTCGGCCCACAGGCGCTTGTAGCAGGCGAAGAAATCGACCAGCGTGTCCACCGGGTTGGCCGGGAGCATCTTCAGCGGCACGCCGGTATTGGGCACGTAGTAGTTGAAGAAGGCCGCTACCGCATAGATCGCGACGATCAGCGAAATGGCCGCCTCGGCGGGTGTGTCGATGCCGGTCTCGATGAACGGCAGGTCGATGTTGAGGAGCAGGCCGGACACGCGCGCATTGATGAGCACGCCGCCCAGCACGGTGCCGAGGATGATCGAGGCCACGGTCAGGCCCTCGATCCACCCGTTGGCCAGCACCAGCTTGGTGGGCGGCAGGTACTCGGTGAGGATCCCGTACTTGGCGGGAGAGTAGGCCGCGGCCCCCAGCCCGACCACTGCATAGGCGAGGAGCGGGTTGACGCTGAACAGCATCATCACGCAGCCGACGATCTTGATGCTGTTGCTGATCAGCATGACCTGCCCCTTGGGCAGGCGGTCGGCGAAGGCGCCGACGTATGGCGCGAGCACCACGTACGAGATGACGAAGAAGAACTTGAGGTAGGGCGTGAGCCAGCCCGGCGAGTCGGACTGGATCAGCAGGGCAATCGCCGCCACGAGCAGGGCGTTGTCGGCCAGCGACGAGAAAAACTGCGCCGCCATGATGATGTAGAAGCCGAGGTTCATCTGGGATGTGGGTGCCGGCCGCTCTTGGGCGAGGCCGGTCGTTCTCCTTGGTCATGCAGGCGGCTTTATAGCACGCGGGCGGAAGGATTCGCTTTTATATCCAATGGGGTGCGGCCATAAGATATGCTTAAAGTGCAATTTATGCTTGAATAAGCGTCAACTTGTGTACGAGCGGGAAAGATGGCGGATCGGCGGCTCCAGGTGTTCCATGCGGTGGCTAGGCAGCTCTCGTTCACGAAGGCTGCGGAAGCCCTGTTCATGACGCAGCCTGCGGTCACCTTCCAGATCAAGCAGCTCGAGGAGCACTTCAACACGCGCCTGTTCGACCGGGGGCACGGCCACATCGCGCTGACCCCGGCGGGCGACATCGTGCTCGACTATGCCGAACGCATCCTCGGCCTGTCCGCGGAGCTCGACACGCGCGTGAAGGAGCTCACCGGCGAAGTGGCGGGGGCGCTGCTCATCGGCGCCAGCATGACGATCGCCGAGTTCCTGCTGCCCCAGGTGCTGGGCGAATTCCGCGCGCGCCACCCCAAGGTGCTGCCGCGGCTGATCGTCGCCAATTCGGAGACCGTTGAAAGCCGGGTGGCCGAGCACACGCTCGACCTCGGTTTCATCGAGGCGCCGTCCCGCCTGCCCGCGCTGGCCTCGGATTTCTGCGCGGACGACGAGCTGCAGGTGCTGTGCGCCCCTTCGCACCCGCTCGCCAAGCTCTCCTCGGTCAAGCCGGCGCAGCTGCTCAAGCACGCGTTCATCAGCCGCGAGCCGGGGTCCGGCACGCGCGAGGTCACGGACCAGTATTTCAAGGCCGCGGGCCTGTCGCCCGAGGCCCTGGAAACGGTCATGGAGCTCGGCAGTCCCGAGGCCATCAAGGGGCTGGTCAGCACGGGCCTGGGGTTCGCCATCATGTCCCGCTCGACGGTGGCCAAGGAAATCCGCCTCGGCCAGCTCGCGGCCATGCCGCTCTCGCCGCGCCTGATGCGCAAGCTTTCCGTCGTGTACCCGAAGGAGCGGTTCCGCAGCCGGCTGGCCAACACCTTCATCGATTTCGCCAAGGAAAGGCTGCGCGCAAGCGCGGACCTCTAGGCCATGCCGCGCCCGATACTCGCAACGATCAAGGCCTCGGCTCTCGCGCACAACCTGGCCGCGGCGCGCGAACGCGCCCCGCACTCGAAAGTGTGGGCGGTGCTGAAGGCCAACGCCTACGGCCACGGCCTGGTGGCGGCCGCGCGCGCGCTGCAGGACGCCGACGGGTTCGCGGTGCTCGACTTCGAGGAGGCGATCCGGCTGCGCCTGCAGGGCGTGCAGAAGCCGCTGCTCCTGTTGGAGGGATTCTTCAAGCCGCAGGACGTGGCGCTGCTCGCCGAATACGACCTCACTCCGGTGGTGCACAACATCGAGCAGATCGAGATCCTGGAAAAGACGGCGCTCGCCAAGCCCATCGACGCCTACCTCAAGGTCAACAGCGGCATGAACCGCCTGGGCTTCACCGTGGACAACGTTCGCATCGCGTGGAATGCGCTGCACAACCACGCGCAGGTCAGGTCGGTCACGCTGATGACGCATTTCGCCGATGCCGACGGCGCCGCGGGCGTGGCAGGGCAGTTCGAGTGGTTCAACAGCCTGACCCAGCCTATGCAGGGCCCGCGGTGCCTCGCCAACTCGGCGGCGGTGCTGCGCTACCCGGAGACGCACCTCGACTGGGTGCGGCCGGGCATCATGCTGTACGGCTGCTCGCCCTTCGGGTTCAACGCCGGGGACTTCACCGCGCAGGACCAGAGTGCGGAGGGCCTCGGCCTGCAGCCGGCCATGACGCTGACGACCGAAATCATCGCGCTGCAGAACCTGCAGCCGGGCGAGCGGGTGGGCTACGGGTTCGCGTTCGAGGCGACCGAGGAGATGACCATCGCCGTGGTCGCCTGCGGCTATGCGGACGGCTATCCGCGCCTGGCGCCTTCGGGCACGCCGGTGCTGGTCGGCGGCCAGCGCACCGGCACCGTGGGCCGGGTGTCGATGGACATGATCTGCGTGGACGTGACGGCCCTCCCGGAGGCGTATATCGGCACCCCGGTGACCATGTGGGGCGAGGGGCTGTCGGCCGACGAGGTGGCCGCCTCCGCCGGCACGCTGTCCTACGAATTGCTGTGCGGGCTCGCGGCGCGCGTGCCGGTCGTGGAAGTCCCGTAGTGGCGAAGGCGCGGTCGGTCTACATCTGCAGCGAGTGCGGCGCGAGCGCGCTGCAATGGTTCGGGATCTGCCCGTCGTGCGGGGCGGGCAACACGCTGCAGGAGACGGTGGCCGAAGGCAAGCCCTCCACGCACCGCTACGCTTCGGTCGCCGGGGCGGGAGTGGCGGCCGCAAAGCCGGTCCCGCTCAACCGGATCGAGACGCGCGAGGTCGAGCGGCTGCCCACCGGCATCGGCGAACTCGATCGCGTGCTCGGCGGCGGGCTGGTGTCCGGCCAGGTGGTGCTGATCGGCGGCGACCCGGGCATCGGCAAGTCCACGCTGTTCCTGCAGGCCTTGGCCGAGATCGCGCCGCGCCACAAGACCCTGTACGTGTCCGGCGAGGAGTCGGCCGAGCAGGTAGCGCTGCGCGCTTCGCGCCTGGCGCTCGACGCGGGCGACGTCGAGCTGATCGCCGAGATCCAGCTGGAGCGCATCGCCGCCGCGCTCGATGCGGCCAAGCCCCAGGTGGCGGTGATCGATTCGATCCAGACGCTGTACTCCGAGGCGCTGACCTCCGCGCCGGGGTCGGTGGCGCAGGTGCGCGAGTGCGCCGCGCAGCTCACGCGGCACGCAAAGTCGAGCGGCACGGCGCTCATCATCATCGGGCACGTGACGAAGGAGGGCGCGATCGCCGGGCCCCGCGTGCTGGAGCACATCGTGGACACGGTGCTGTACTTCGAAGGCGACCCGCATTCGAGCTTCCGCCTGATCCGCGCAATCAAGAACCGCTTCGGCGCGGTCAACGAGCTCGGCGTGTTCGCAATGACGGAGAAGGGGCTGCGCGGCGTGTCGAACCCGTCGGCGCTGTTCCTGTCGCACCACGAGAAGGACGTGGCAGGCTCGTGCGTGCTGGCGACGCTGGAGGGCACCCGCCCGCTGCTGGTGGAGATCCAGGCGTTGGTGGACGCCGCGCACGCGCCGAACCCGCGCCGCCTGTCGGTGGGCCTCGAGCAGAACCGGCTGGCGATGCTGCTCGCGGTCCTGCATCGCCACGCGGGCATCGCGTGCTACGACCAGGACGTGTTCGTGAACGCGGTGGGCGGCGTGCGCATCGGCGAGCCCGCGGCGGACCTTGCCGTCATGCTGGCCATCGTGTCCTCGCTCACCGACCGGCCGATCCCGGGCAAGGTCATCGCGTTCGGCGAGGTCGGCTTGGCAGGCGAGGTGCGGCCCGCGCCGCGCGGGCAGGACCGCCTGAAGGAGGCGGCCAAGCTCGGGTTCACCCGGGCGATCGTGCCCAAGGCCAACATGCCCAAGGGCAAGATCGCCGGGCTCGAGGTGATCGCGGTGGAGCGCGTGGACCAGGCGGTGCAGAAACTGCGCGAGCTCTAAGCCTGAATTCGGCAGATTGTGTTTCGGAGATTGGCCGCAGGAGCCGCTCTCCGGTCAATGAATGTACTGGTACCGGTACATTTCCCTAGGCGATCAGCTGCGCCGCGCGGATGCCGCTCAGCACCGCCGCCTCGAGCGTGGGCGGGTACTCCGGGTCGGTGTAGTCGCCGGCGAGGAATACGTTCGGCAGCGGCGTGCCGGGCCCGGGGCGCTTGACGCCCGGCGAGCAGGTGATCGTTGCGCGCTTCTCGGCGATCACCTGGGTCCACTCGGGCATCGGCAGCGCGCCCAGCACGGCCGACAATTCGTGGTGGCAGGCCGTCGCCAGCTCATCCTGCTGCATCTGCTGGTGGTCGCCCTGCGCGCTGATGACGCAGGCGAGGAGCCCGGCTTCACCGCCCAGCTGCCCGCGGTCGAACACCCACTGCACCACGCCTTCGGACAGGCCGAGCATCGGCAGGTCCAGTTTCACCTGCGCCGGAAACTTCAGGTACACGGTGTAAATCGGCTGGTAGGTGTAGTCCCCGGCGAGGCCCGGCAGCAGCTGTTCGAGCTGGTGCGGGCCGACCGCGAGGATCACGTGGCTGTAGTCCCTGCGCAGCGCCTCGAGGTCGCGCACCGGCGACCCGCAGCGCACTTCGCCGCCGTGCTCGGCGAGCCAGGCCGCGGCGGGTTCGGGAAACAGCGCGGTCAGGTCCACGCGCGGTATCAGCAATTCGCTCGCGGACCGCGGCCCGCCGAGGCTGTCGCGCAGCACGGCGAGGAACGCGTTGGCCGAGGCGAACTGCGGCAGCGTGTTCAGCGCGGAGATGCACAACGGGTACCACAGGTACTTCCCGATGGTGCCGGCCTGCCCGTGCGCTTCCATCAGGGTCGCGACGCTCACGTGGTCCTCGACGCGAAAGCGCTTCTTTTTCATTGCCTGCATGAACGAGACGGCGCCGAGGCGCTCGCGCCACCCGAGCCCCGAGGCGGTCATCAGCGCGACCGCAAGGTGCAGCGGCGCGGGCAGGGCGGGGGCCCGCAGGCGGAAGCCCTGCGCGTAGCGCAGTTCGAGCGGAAGCCGCAGCAGCAGCCTGTCCGGGTCGGCGCCTGCAGTGCGCATCATCCCGAGCAGCGCCGTGTACGCGCCGACGAGGATGTGCTGGCCGTTGTCCAGCGTGCGGCCGGCGGTGGTCACGCGCCGCGCGCGGCCGCCCGGCAGAGGGCCGCTTTCGAACACCGTGGCGCGCATTCCGCGCTGCGCGAGCGAGACTGCGGCGGAAAGCCCGGCGTAGCCCGCTCCAACGACCGCTACGTTTTGAGCCACGTACGTATCGCGATCCACAGTTTGCGCATGGGGGTGAGCGAGGTGCGCTGCGTCAGGACCTTGAACCCGTCGGCCTCCACTTCGTCCAGCACGGCGCCGTAGATGGCCGCCATGATCAGGCCGGCCCGCTGCTCACGCCGGTCTTCCTCGGGCAGGGCCGCGAACGCGGAGGCGTAGAACGCGCGCGCCCGGTCGGCCTGGAAGCGCATCAGCTGCGTGAAATTGTCGCTGTAGCGCGAGTTGAGGATGTCGGAGGCCGGCACGCCGAACTTCTTCAGCTCGTCCATCGGCAGGTAGATGCGGTTGCGGCGCGCATCGTCGCCGACGTCGCGGATGATGTTGGTGAGCTGGAAGGCGATCCCGAGTTCCTTTGCGTACTCTAGCGTGCGCAGGTTGCGGTAGCCGAAGATGCCGGCCGCAAGCAACCCGACCACGCCGGCCACGTGGTAGCAGTAGGTCTCCAGGCCCTTGAAGTCGAGGTACCTCGACTGGTCGAGGTCCATCTGCATGCCGTCGATGATCTCGTTCAACCGGACCGCGGTGATCCCGAAGGGCTGCAGCGCGGGCTCCAGCGCGCGCGTGACCG
Organism: Pseudomonadota bacterium; assembly: GCA_018241645.1. GTDB lineage: Bacteria > Pseudomonadota > Gammaproteobacteria > Burkholderiales > SG8-39 > SZAS-79. Next base: position 24,527 of record JAFEDL010000003.1, on the reverse strand, counting down.
GGTGCTGCGGCTTGCCGGCGAACAGGTTGGCGACTTCATTGCGCCACCACGCGAGCTTGGTGCGCGCGATCTGCGGGTCGTCGGTCTCGTCCACCACGTCGTCCACCTCGCGGCAGAACGCGTACAGCGCGGTGATCGCGCGCCGGCGCTCGGGCGGCAGGAACAGGAACGAGTAGTAGAACGAGGAACCGCTCGATGCGGCCTTGTCCTTGCAGTATTCGTCGGGCGTCATAGGGCGCGCAGGAAAAGGAACGGCCAGTCGTGCCACTTCAGCACCGGCCGGTGGCGGAACATATCGCAGTTTGCGGCTTCGAGCTTGTCGAGGATGGCGAGGCCGCCGTTGACGGTGATGCGGATCTCCATGCCGAACCGCCCCGCAAGGGTGCGTCCGAGGCTCGCGCCGGTCCCCATCATGGAGCGGGTGCGGTCGATCTGGAAGGTGACCAGCTCCCGCCAGGCCGCGTCGCTCAGCTGCGCGGCGATGTGCGCCTCGGTCACGCCGAAATGCGCGAGCTCGTCCAGCGGCAGGTAGACGCGGTCCTTCTCCCAGTCGATCGCCACGTCCTGCCAGAAGTTGGTGAGCTGCAGCGCGGTGCAGATCGCGTCCGAGCGCGCGATGTTGGCGCTGTCGGCCGCGCCGAACAGGTGCAGCATGAGCCGGCCGACCGGGTTGGCCGAGCGCCTGCAGTAGTCGAGCAGCTCCTCGAAATCGGCGTACCGCGCCTTGACCACGTCCTGGGAAAACGCCGACAGCAGGTCGTAAAACGGCTGCAGCGGCAGGGCGTGGTCGCGCACGATTCTTGCGACGTCGGCGAACAGGGGGGTTTCCGGGGTCCTGTTCCCCGCAATGCGGTCGAGTTCGGCCCGGTAGGCTTCGAGACTGGCCAGCCTTTCCCGGGCCGGCGCGTCCCCTTCGTCGGCGAAATCGTCGGCGCTGCGGGCGAAGTGGTAGATCACGCCGACCGGCTCCCGGAGCCGCGCCGGCACGAGGAGGGATGCGACCGGGAAGTTTTCGTAGTGGCCTGCGGACACGGGCGTGATTTGTAAGGGTTTTCCGCCTGCTTCGCGGGCGGGTCGGGGCGTTGGCTGGGGTATAATTATGGCGACTACCAAGAGCTTTTGTCTCACGTTGTCGATGCAGTCGGTCGGATCCCCCTGCGAGGGTGGCGGAATTGGTAGACGCACTGGATTTAGGTTCCAGCGCCTAACGGCGTGGGGGTTCGAGTCCCTTCCTTCGCACCACAACGTACTTCGGCGAACACTACGTAAGTAAGGAACAGCGCAATGGCGGCAAATCTTGCAACACCGAGCTCCCTTGAACGGAGCCTGTCCATGTCGGTGCCGGTCGACGAGATCGAGCGGCAGTTCGAGGAGCGGCTGAAGAAGCTCGCCCGCGGGGTCAAGATGTCCGGGTTCCGCCCGGGCAAGGTGCCCCTCAAGCTGGTCGCGCAGCAGTACGGCCCGCAGGTGCGCTCCGAGGTCATCGGCGACGCGCTGCAAAAGCGCTTCAGCGAGGCGGTGAAGGAGGCGAACTTCAAGGTCGCCGGCAACCCGCGCATCGAGCCGGTGCAGAAGGAAGGCGCCGAAAACGACAAGGCGTTCGAATTCAACGCGACCTTCGAGGTCTATCCCGAGGTGAAGACCGGCGACGTCAGCGCGGTCACGGTGGAGCGCCCGGTGGTGGCGGTCACCGACGCCGAGGTCGACAAGACGCTGGAGATCCTGAGGAAGCAGCGCACGACGTTCGCGGCCGAGGCCGGGCGCGCCGCGCAGAAGGGCGACAAGCTGACCATCGACTTCGAGGGCAGGATCGGCGGCGAGGTCTTCGCCGGCGGCACGGCCAAGGGGTTCGCGTTCACGCTGGGCGAGGGGCGCATGCTGCCCGAGTTCGAGGCGGCGGCCGAAGGCCTTGCGGCCGGCCAGTCGAAGACCTTCGAGATGAAATTCCCCGAGGATTACCACGGCAAGGACGTGGCCGGGAAGACCGCGAGCTTCACGCTCACGGTGAACCTGGTCGAGGCGCCCTCGCTGCCCGCGGTCGACGCGGAATTCGCCAAGAGCCTCGGCGTGGCCGACGGCGACGTGGCCAAGATGCGCGCGGACATCAAGGCCAACGTGGAGCGCGAAGTGGCCAAGCGCATCAAGGCGCGCACCAAGTCGCAGGCCCTGCAGGCGCTGCACGACAGCACGCCGATCGAGGTGCCCAAGTCGCTGGTGCAGATGGAAACCGAGGGCATGGTGCAGCAGGCGCGCGCCGACCTCGAGGCCCGCGGCCTCAAGATGGACCAGCTGCCGTTCGACCCGTCGGCCTTCGAGTCCGGCGCGCGGCGCCGCGTGGCGCTCGGCCTGATCATCGGCGAGCTCGCCAAGAAGGAGGGCCTGCAGCCCAAGCCCGACCAGATCAGGAAGCTGATCGAGGAGCAGGCGCAGTCGTATGAGAGCCCGGCCGAGGTGGTAAAATGGTTCTACATGCAGCCGCAACGCCTGAATGAGATGGAAGGCCTCGCCCTCGAGGACAACGTCGTCACCTGGGTGCTGTCGAAAGCCAAGGTCGTCGACAAGGCGATCCCGTTCGACGAACTGATGGGAAGCGGCTCATGATCGACACCTCCTGGCAGTCCTCCGGCCGTGCTGAAGTGGCCAACGCCCGCGTTGAGCCCTCCGCGCTGGGCCTCGTGCCCATGGTCATCGAGCAGTCCGGCCGCGGCGAGCGCGCCTACGACATCTATTCGCGCCTGCTGAAGGAACGCGTCGTGTTTCTCGTCGGTCCCGTGAACGAAGTCACGGCCAACCTGATCGTCGCGCAGCTACTATTCCTCGAGTCCGAGAACCCGGACAAGGACATCTCCTTCTACATCAATTCGCCCGGCGGGTCGGTGTCGGCGGGCCTGGCGATCTACGACACGATGCAGTTCATCAAGCCGAACGTTTCCACCCTGTGCGTCGGGCAGGCCGCGAGCATGGGCGCGCTGCTGCTGGCGGCGGGCGAGAACGGCAAGCGCTTCTGCCTGCCGAACTCGCGCGTCATGATCCACCAGCCCATGGGCGGGTTCTCCGGCCAGGCCTCGGACATCGAGATCCACGCCAAGGAGATCCTGTTCCTGCGCCAGCGGCTGAACGAGATCCTCGCAAAGCACACCGGCCAGAACGTTGATACGATTGCGAAGGACACGGATCGCGACAACTTCCTGTCGGCGGAAGACGCGGTAAAGTACGGCCTGATCGACAAGGTCCTGACGTCGCGGGCACAGGGTGCAGGCTAGGGTCAACGTACAGGGTTAGCGGGAGCCAAAGCGCATGTCGGAAAAGAGCTCGTCGGGCGAAAAACTGCTGTACTGCTCGTTCTGCGGAAAGAGCCAGCACGAGGTGAGGAAACTCATCGCTGGCCCCTCCGTGTTCATCTGCGACGAGTGCATCGAGCTGTGCAACGACATCATTCGCGAGGAAACCGCCACCGACAAGGGCGGCAAGGGCGCGAAGTCCGACCTGCCGACGCCGCGCGAGATCCGCGAGATCCTCGACCAGTACGTGATCGGCCAGAACCAGGCCAAGAAGATCCTGTCGGTGGCGGTGTACAACCACTACAAGCGTTTGAAACACCTGTCGAAGAACGACGAGGTGGAGCTCGCCAAGTCGAACATCCTGCTGATCGGGCCGACCGGCTCGGGCAAGACGCTGCTCGCGCAGACGCTCGCGCGCCTGCTCAACGTGCCGTTCGTGATCGCCGACGCGACCACGCTGACCGAAGCCGGCTACGTGGGCGAGGACGTCGAGAACATCATCCAGAAGCTCTTGCAGAACTGCGACTACGACGTCGACAAGGCCAAGCGCGGCATCGTCTACATCGACG
>JAFEDL010000003.1:12874-20650 GCA_018241645.1 Pseudomonadota bacterium | reverse complement strand
ATCGAGGGCACGATCGCCTCGGTGCCGCCGCAGGGCGGGCGCAAGCACCCCAACCAGGACTTCGTGCAGGTCGACACCACCAACATCCTGTTCATCTGCGGCGGCGCGTTCGACGGGCTGGACAAGATCATCCGCGCGCGCTCGGAGAAATCCGGCATCGGCTTCGGCGCGGAAGTGCGGAGCACGCGCAGCGGCAAGGACATCAGCGAAGTGCTGCGCGGCACCGAGCCGGAGGACCTGATCAAGTACGGCCTGATCCCGGAATTCGTCGGGCGGCTGCCGGTGGCGGCGATGCTCGAGGAGCTCGACGAGGCGGCGCTGATCCAGATCCTGACAGAGCCGAAGAACGCATTGCTCAAGCAATACCAGAAACTCTTCCTCATGGAAGAGGTCGAACTCGAGGTGCGCATCCCGGCGCTGGCCGCCGTGTCCAAGAAGGCGCTGGCGAGGAAGACCGGGGCCCGCGGGCTGCGCTCGATCCTCGAGCAGATCCTGCTCGACACGATGTACGAGCTGCCGACCATGGAAAACGTAAGCAAGGTAGTCGTCGACGAGGCGATGGTGACCGCCGACGGCAAGCCGATCCTGATTTATTCGGACCAGCCGAAAGTGGCAGGCAGTTCGGCGTAAGGGTTGTTTTGAGGCAAAGCGGCCGCATCTAGAGCAATCAACTGTATCCAGGCCCGGGGACCACAATGTCCGATTCGCAGGAAAAAGTAGACCAGCCCACCCAGTACCCGCTGTTGCCCCTGCGGGACGTGGTGGTATTCCCGCACATGGTGATCCCGCTGTTCGTCGGGCGCCCCAAGTCCATCAAGGCGATGGAAACCGCGATGGAGGCCGGCAAGTCGATCCTGCTGGTCGCGCAGAAATCCGCCGCCAAGGACGATCCGGGCCCCGAGGACATGTACGAGATCGGCTGCATCTCGAACATCCTGCAGATGCTCAAGCTCCCCGACGGCACCGTGAAAGTGCTGGTGGAGGGCGGCAACCGCGCGCGGATCGGCGAGATCGCCGACCTGAAGAGCCACTGGACCGCCGAGGCGACCGTCATCCCGCCCGAGGGCGCCGTGCAGCACGAGGTCGAAGCCATGCGCCGCGCGCTGCTGTCGGCGTTCGACCAGTACGTGAAGCTGAACAAGAAGATCCCGCCGGAGATCCTGACCTCCCTGTCGGGCATCGACGAGGCCGGGCGCCTCGCCGACACGGTCGCCGCCCACCTGCCGCTCAAGCTCGAGCAGAAGCAGCAGGTGCTGGAGATGTTCGACGTCAAGGCGCGCCTGGAGCACCTGCTCAGCCAGCTCGAGACCGAGATCGACATCCTGCAGGTCGAAAAGCGCATCCGCGGGCGCGTGAAGCGCCAGATGGAGAAGAGCCAGCGCGAGTACTACCTGAACGAGCAGGTCAAGGCGATCCAGAAGGAGCTCGGCGAGGGCGAGGAGGGCGCCGACCTCGAGGAGATGGACAAGCGCATCCGCAAGGCGCACATGCCCAAGGAAGCGAGGAAGAAAGTCGACGCGGAGCTGAAGAAGCTGAAGCTCATGTCGCCCATGTCCGCCGAGGCGACGGTGGTGCGCAACTACATCGATACCCTGGTCAACCTCCCGTGGAAGAAGAAGACCAAGATCTCCAAGGACATCAAGGCCGCGCAGGCGATCCTCGACGAGGACCACTACGGGCTTGAAAAGGTCAAGGAACGCATCCTCGAGTACCTGGCCGTGCAGAGCCGCGTCGACCGCATGAAGGCGCCGATCCTGTGCCTGGTCGGGCCGCCCGGGGTGGGCAAGACCTCGCTGGGGCAGAGCATCGCCAAGGCGACCAACCGCAAGTTCATCCGCATGGCGCTCGGCGGCGTGCGCGACGAGGCGGAGATCCGCGGCCACCGCCGCACCTACATCGGCTCGATGCCGGGCAAGATCCTGCAGAGCATGACCAAGGTGGCGGTGAAGAACCCGCTGTTCCTGCTCGACGAAGTCGACAAGATGGGAATGGACTTCCGCGGCGACCCGTCCTCGGCCCTGCTCGAGGTGCTCGACCCGGAGCAGAACCACACCTTCGTCGACCACTACATCGAGGTCGAATACGACCTGTCCGAGGTGATGTTCATCGCCACCTCGAACACGCTGAACATCCCGCCGGCGCTGCTCGACCGGATGGAGGTGATCCGCCTGTCGGGCTACACCGAGGACGAGAAGGTCAACATCGCCCTCAAGTACCTGCTGCCCAAGCAGATGCAGAACAACGGCCTGCGCGAGGGCGAACTCGGCGTGAACGAGGCGGCCCTGCGCGACATCGTGCGCTACTACACCCGCGAGGCGGGCGTGCGCAGCGTCGAGCGCGAGATCTCCAAGATCTGCCGCAAGGCGGTGAAGCAGATCATGACCGAGGGCAAGCAGAAGAAGATCCTGGTCACGCCGCGCAACCTGGACAAGTACCTGGGCGTGCGCAAGTTCACCATAGGACTTGCCGAGAAGGACAACCAGGTCGGGCAGGTCACGGGCCTGGCGTGGACCGAGGTCGGCGGCGAGCTGCTGACGATCGAGACCGCGCTGATGCCCGGCAAGGGCAACATCATCCGCACGGGGTCCCTGGGCGACGTGATGAAGGAGTCGGTCGAGGCGGCGCGCTCGGTGGTCCGCAGCCGCTCGCGCAAGCTCGGCATCAAGGACGAGGCATTCGAGAAGAGCGACATCCACGTGCACTTCCCGGAGGGCGCCACGCCCAAGGACGGCCCGAGCGCCGGCGCGGCAATCACCACCTCGCTGGTGTCCTCGCTCACCGGCATCCCGGTGCGCGCGGACGTGGCGATGACCGGCGAGATCACGCTGCGCGGCGAGGTGCTGGCGATCGGCGGCCTGAAGGAAAAGCTGCTGGCGGCGGTGCGCGGGGGCATCAAGACCGTGATGATCCCGGCGGAGAACGTGAAGGACCTCCAGGAGATCGCCGACAACATCAAGAACAAGCTCGAGATCGTGCCGGTCAAGTGGATAGACAAGGTCCTCGAGGTGGCGCTGGAGCGCCAGCCTTCGCCGCTGCCGGAGGCCGACGTGGCCGCGCTGCCCGCGGCGGACGTGAAGGACAAGGCCGGCGACGCGAAACCGGGCGTCATCACGCACTGAGTCCGAATCTGGTTCCTAGGCAAGGAGGGGAGTGCAATGAACAAAGCCGAGATGATCGAGCAGATCGCCCAGGCCGCGGAGATCTCTAAGTCCGCGGCCGAACGCGCCATCGATGCGATGGTCGTTGCGATCAAGTCGAACCTCAAGAAGGGCAACATGGTGACCCTGGTCGGGTTCGGCACGTTCTATGTCGGCAAGCGGGCGGCCCGCGCCGGCCGCAACCCGCGCACCGGGGCCGAGATCAAGATCAAGGCCGCGAAAGTGCCGAAGTTCAGGGCTGGAAAAGCCCTGAAGGATGCGGTAAACTAGCAGGCTGTTTTCGGCAGGTTGCCCATGTGCAGATAGGCGGCGGGCCGGGCAGCGCGGTGGGAAGCGGTCGGATCCTGGGTGCTTAGCTCAGCGGTAGAGCGCCGCCCTTACAAGGCGGATGTCGTTGGTTCGACCCCAACAGTACCCACCAAGGAATTCAAGAAAGGCAGTCTGGCGGTAGCGTAGCAACGGCTTGGAGTGGTAGTTCAGTTGGTTAGAATGCTGCCCTGTCACGGCAGAGGTCGCGGGTTCGAGTCCCGTCCACTCCGCCAACCTTCCCGAAAAGGCGAACCCCGGTTCGCCTTTTTCACATGCGGGACCGCAGCAGGGGTCGAATCGAAAAATGTTTGATTTCGTCAGCAAGAACAAGCGCCTCCTCCAGCTCGTGCTCGGCCTCATGATGGTCCCGTTCGCGTTCTTCGGGCTGGATTCCTACACCCGCTCGATGCGCGGCGCCGACGACGTGGCGAACGTGGACGGCCAGAGCGTGACGGTGCGCGAGTTCAACGAGGAGCTGCGCCAGCAGCTCGACCGGATCCGCGGCATCCTCGGGCGCGGCGCGGACGTCAGCACTTTCGACACCCCCGAAGCGCGCGCGGGCCTCCTCGACAGCCTCATCGACCGCCGGGTGATCGCCACCGCCGCGGTCAAGTCGCGCCTCACCGTCAGCGACGAGCAGCTGCGCGAGATGATCGCCAACATGCCGCCGTTCCAGGTAGACGGCAAGTTCTCCAAGGCCAGCTACGAGGCGCTCCTGCAGGCGCAGAACCTGACCCCGGCCGGGTTCGAGTCCAAGCTGCGCTACGACCTGGCGCTGTCCCAGCTGAACCGCGCCCTGGCGGGCAGCGCGATCCAGGCGCGCGCCGTGTCCGGCCGCCTGGCGGTGCTCGGCGAGCAGCAGCGCGAAGTGCAGGAATCGGTCATTCCTGCCGACGCGTTCATGGACAAGGTCACGGTCAGCGAGGCCGCGATGAAGACCTATTACGAGACCAACGCGGGCGAGTTCCGCACGCCCGAACTGGTCAAGGCCGAGTACCTCGTGCTGGCGGCCGACCAGCTCGGTGCGCTTGATCCGGTGACCGAGGACGAGCTCAAGGCCGCATACGCGGCCCGCGCGAGCCAATACAAGCAGGACGAGCAGCGCCGCGTGAGCCACATCCTGATCCCGGTCGCCGCCGATGCGAAGCCGGCCGACAAGGAGGCCGCGCGGAAGAAGGCCGAGGCGATCCTCGCCGAGCTGCGCAAGTCGCCGGGCAAGTTCGCCGAGCTGGCGAAGCAGAACTCCCAGGATCCCGGTTCGGCCGAGAAAGGCGGCGACCTCGGCGTGGTCACCCCCGGCACGATGGTGAAGCCGTTCGAGGAGGCCGCGTTCAAGCTGAAGAAGGGCGAGACCAGCGACCTGGTGGAGACCGAGTTCGGCTACCACATCATCCGCGTCACCGATGTGCAGGCCGCCAAGGTCAAGTCGCTGGACGAGGTGCGCGCCGAGCTCACCAAGGAGCTGGCCAAGCAGAAGGGCACCAAGCGGTTTGCCGAATCGGCCGAGGTGTTCAGCAACCTCGTCTACGAGCAATCCGACAGCCTCAAGCCCGCGGCGGAGCGCTTCAAGCTGCAGGTGCAGCGCACGGACTGGATCCCCAAGGCGCCGTCGCAGGCGGCCGGCGTCCTCGCCAACCCGAAGCTGCTCGGCGCGCTGTTCTCGCCCGACTCGATCCAGTCCAAGCGGAACACCGACGCGATCGAAGTCGCGCCGAACGTGCTGGTCTCGGCGCGCGTGGTCGAGCACCGCCCGGCCGCCCAGCTCAAGTTCGAGGAAGTGAAGAAGGACATCGACGCCCGCCTGCGCCGCCAGGAAGCCTCCAAGCTCGCGCAGCAGGACGGCGCGGCCAAGCTCGCCGAACTCAATGCCGGCAAGGACCCGGGCGTCAAGTGGTCGGCCGCCCATCCCGTCAGCCGCGCCAAGACCGAGGGGTTGCCGCCCGAGGCGCTGCGCAAGATCCTGTCGGCCGATGCCGCGAAGCTCCCGGCCTACGCCGGATACGGCGGCGAAGGCGGATACGTGCTTTACCGCGTGGGCAAGGTCATCGACCCGCCAGCGAAGAGCGAGAAGGACGCGAAGGCCGCCGTGGCGCGCATCGAGAGCGAGGCCGGCGCGGAGCAGTTCGCCGCGTATGTGGAAAGCCTGCGCGCCCGCGCCAAGGTCGAGGTGAACAAAGCAAACCTCGAGAAGAAACAGTAACTACGCGGCCGGCGGGTCTTCCACCAGCCCGCGCATGCCGCCGGCGAGTGTGGAAAAGCCGTTGTCCACGTGCATCACCTCCCCGGTGATGCCGGACGACAGGTCCGACAGCAGGAAAGCCGCAACGTTGCCCACTTCGTCGATCGTCACGTTGCGCCGCATGGGCGCGTTCTGCTCGACGAATTTCAGGATCTTGCCGAACCCCGAGATGCCGCTCGCCGCCAGGGTCTTGATCGGCCCGGCTGAGATCGCGTTCACCCGGATCCCGCGCGCGCCCAGGCCGTCGGCCAGGTAGCGCACGCTCGCCTCGAGGCTCGCCTTGGCGAGGCCCATGGTGTTGTAGTTCGGGATCACGCGCTGCGCGCCCAGGTAGGTCAGCGTGACCAGCGACGCGCGTTCGCTCAGCATGGGCAGCGCGGCCTTGGCCAGCGCCGGGAAGCTGTAGGCCGAGATGTCCAGCGCTTCGCGGAACCGCTCGCGGGACAGCCCGTCGAGCAGGTCGCCCCCGATCGCCTCCTTGGCGGCGTAGGCGATCGAATGCACCAGTCCGTCGAGCCGGTCCCAGCGGCCGCCCAGCGCGGCGAACAGCGCCTCGATCGAGGCGTCGTCGGTGACTTCGCACGGCAACGCGATGTCCGAGCCGAGTTCCTTCGCCATGTCCGTCACGCGATCCTTGAACCGGTCGGTCTGGTAGGTGAGGGCGATCTCGGCGCCTTCGCGCTGCGCCGCCTTGGCGATGCCCCATGCGATCGAGCGGTTGCTGATCAGCCCGGTGATCAGGATGCGTTTTCCGGCCAGAAATCCCATGCTGTTTCCTCTATTGAGAGCGTGTCCGATTATACTTGGCGCCATGCGATCCCGGCCCGCACTGGTTCTCGCGCTCGCCGCCGCTTGCATGGCCTGCGGCTGCGGCGAGGTGTGGAACGACCCTTACCCGGCGGCGGACGCCCGCAGCAACACCCTCTATACGTCCTTCTCCGAGCGCCCGAAGCACCTCGACCCGGTGCAGTCCTACACCGAGGACGAGGCAAAGTTCACGCAGCAGGTGTACGAGCCGCCGCTGCAGTACCACTACCTGAAGATGCCCTACGAGCTGGTCCCGCTCACCGCGGAGGCCGTTCCGGCGGCCCGGGAGCTGGAGGGCGGCAAGTTCACCGAGTATGAGCTGCGGATCCGCGGCGGGGTGCGCTACCAGCCGCATCCGGGGTTCGACCCGCGCAACCAGGGGCTCTCGCGCGAGGCCGTAGCCGCGCTGAAGAGCCCGTATGACCTGCCGGGCGCCACCACCCGCGAGCTGCTCGCGGACGACTACATCTATCAGATCAAGCGCCTTGCCCATCCGCGCCTGCATTCGCCCATCTTCGGCCTGATGAGCGAGTACATCGTCGGGCTCGACGACTTTGCCAAGCGCCTCAAGGCCGCGGCGGACAAGCTCCCGAAGGACGCGTGGCTCGACCTGCGCCAGTTCCCGCTCGAGGGCGTGGAGCGCGTGGACGACCACACCCTGCGGATCCGGCTTAAGGGCCGCTATCCGCAGTTCGTCTACTGGCTGGCCATGCCCTTCTTCGCGCCGGTGCCCTGGGAGGTGGAAAAGTTCTTCAGCCAGCCCGGGATGGCGGAAAAGAACTTCACGCTCGACTGGTGGCCGGTCGGCACCGGCGCCTACATGCTCACCGAGAACGACCCCAACTCGCGCATGGTGCTCGAGCGCAACCCGAATTTCCGCGGCGAGCCGTATCCGTCCGAAGGCGAGCCGGACGACGCGAAGCAGGGCTTCCTCAAGGACGCGGGCAAGCCCATGCCGTTCATCGACCGGGTCGTCTACAGCCGCGAGAAGGAGGGGATCCCCTACTGGAACAAGTTCCTGCAGGGTTACTACGACCTGTCGGGCATAGGCTCGGACAACTTCGACCAGGCGGTGCGCATTTCGATGGAAGGGGAGACCGCGCTGACCCCGGAAATGGAACAGCGCGGCATCACGCTGCGCACCTCGGTGGCCACGTCCACGCTGTACCTGGGCTTCAACTGGAACGACGCGGTGGTCGGCGGGGGCAAGGACCCGGAGTCGGCCGCCCGGGCGCGCAAGCTCCGCCACGCGCTCACCATCGC
>JAFEDL010000003.1:0-12752 GCA_018241645.1 Pseudomonadota bacterium | reverse complement strand
AAGAAGCTCATGGCCGAGGCCGGCTATCCCGGTGGCCGCGACGCGAAGACCGGCCAGCCGCTGGTGCTGTACCTCGACACCGTGGCGCGCGGGCCCGGCGACAAGGCGCGCCTCGACTGGTGGCGAAAGCAGTTCGCCAAGCTCGACATCCAGCTGGAGGTGCGCGAGACCGACTGGAACCGCTTCCAGGAGAAGATCCGCAAGGGCAGCCAGCAGATCTACATCCTCGGCTGGAACGCCGACTACCCGGACCCGGAGAACTTCATGTTCCTGCTGCACGGGCCGCAGAGCCGCGCGCGCACCCAGGGTGAGAACACCTCGAATTACCAGAACCCAGAGTTCGACGCGCTGTTCGAGCGCATGAAGAACATGGCCAACTCGCCCGAGCGGCAGAAGATCATCGACCGGATGGTGGAGGTCGCGCGCGAGGACGCGCCCTGGGTCTGGGGCTTCCACCCCAAGGACTTCACCCTGTCGCAGAGCTGGCTGATGAACGCCAAGCCGAACAACATGGCCCGCAACAACCTCAAGTACCTGAGGGTGGACGCCCAAAGGCGCGCGGCGCTGCGCAGCGAGTGGAACCGCCCGGTCCTGTGGCCGCTGCTCGCGATGCTGCTGGCGCTGGCCGCCCTGTCCGTGCCGGCCGTGATGAGCTACCGCCGCAGGGAACGCAAGGCGGGACGGGGCTGAGCGCGGATGCTGTCCTACATCCTCCGCCGCATCCTCTACGCGATCCCGATACTCGTCGGCGTGAACCTGATCACGTTCGCGCTGTTCTTCGTGGTCAACACCCCGGACGACATGGCGCGCATGCAGCTCGGGGCCAAGCGCGTGACGCCCGAGGCGATCGCCAAGTGGAAGGCGGAGCGCGGCTACGACCGGCCGCTGGTGTGGAACGCCGCGGCCGCCGGGACGGGGCGCCTCACGCAGACGATCTTCTTCGAGAAATCGGCGCGCCTGTTCGTGTTCGACTTCGGGGCCGCGGAAGACCGGCGCGACATCGCCACCGAGATACGCGCGCGGATGGGGCCGAGCCTCGCGCTCGCCATCCCGGTGTTCCTGGTCGGCCTGGCGGTGAACATCACGTTCGCGCTCGGCATGGCGTTCTTCCGCGCGAGCGCGCTGGATTTCGCCGGCGTCGTGCTGTGCGTCGCGATGATGTCGATCTCCACGCTGTTCTACATCATCGGCGGCCAGTACCTCGTCTCCAAGCTCTGGCACCTGGTGCCGATCTCGGGCTACGACGCCGGCCTCGACGCGGCCAAGTTCCTGGTGCTGCCGGCGGCGATCGGCGTGCTCAGCGGCATCGGCAGCGGCAGCCGATGGTACCGCACGCTGTTCCTCGAGGAGATGGGCAAGGACTACGTGCGCACCGCGCGCGCCAAGGGCCTCGCCGAGACGGCGGTGCTGTTCCGGCACGTGCTGAAGAACGCGATGATCCCGATCCTGACCGGGGCGGTCGTGGTGATCCCGCTGCTCTTCATGGGGAGCCTGCTGTCCGAATCGTTCTTCGGCATCCCGGGCCTGGGCAGCTACACGATCGAGGCGATCCAGGGGCAGGACTTCGCCGTGGTGCGCGCCATGGTGTTCATCGGCTCGGTGCTCTACATCGCCGGCCTGCTGCTCACCGACCTGTCCTACACGCTGGTCGACCCGCGCGTGAGGCTGGAGTAGCCGATGCCGGTGATCCTCGTCACCGATGTGCTGGTCTGGCTGCTGGTCGCGGCCGCCGCGGGCTACGCGTATTACTGCCGGCGCCACGACCACCTCGCCGCGCCCTGGCGCAGGGTGTTCGCCAGCCGCGCGGCGATGGTGTCGCTGGTCGTGCTGTGCGCCTACCTTGCGGCGGGGCTGGCCGACTCGCTGCACTTTCGCGCGCGCCTTGAAAGCGGCGGCCCGGGCGCGCCGGCGGCCTACTCCAACGAGGTCATGAGCCTGCTGGACGTCGCGGTCGGTGACCTGCGCACCCGCTCGGAAAAGACCTACTCCGCGCCGTTCGCCACGCGCTTGTACGCAAAGGAGCTCATCGAGCTGCCGGGCGGCAAGTCGGTCCGCGATTACCCGCGGCTGCGCTTCGGCGGCGCGCACCTCAAGACAGAAGCGGATCGCGGGGCGGACGTGGCGGCCAAGGCGCTGGCCGCGCTGGCCGCGGCCGTCGCCGTCTGGGGCGCCCTCGGCTGGGCCTTGCGGGGGTTCGCCCGGAGCAGGCCCGGGGTGCCGTGGCGCGCGGCATGGCTTGCGCTTGGCGCGCTGCTCGCGCTCGCCGCGCCGGCCTTTGCGCTGTCGGGCGGCTACCACGTGCTGGGCACCGACAAGGTCGGCCAGGACGTGTTCTACCTGTCGCTCAAGAGCATCCGCACCAGCCTCGTGATCGGCACGCTCACGACGCTCGTGATGCTGCCGCTGGGGGCGGCGGTGGGCATCATGGCGGGCTATTTCAAGGGCTGGGTGGACGACGTGATCCAGTACGCCTACACCACCCTCAACTCGATCCCCGCCGTGCTGCTGATCGCGGCCAGCGTGCTGATGATGCAGGTCTACATTGACACGCACCCCGAGCTGTTCCCCACCACCGCGCAGCGCGCCGACCTGCGCCTGCTGTTCCTGTGCGTCATCCTCGGCCTTACCAGCTGGACGGGCCTCGCCCGCCTGCTGCGCGGCGAGTCCCTCAAGCTGAGGGAGCTCGAATACATCCAGGCCGCGCACGCGTTCGGCGTGAGCCACGCGCGCATCATCGGCCGGCACATCCTGCCCAACGTGATGCACATCATCATCATCTCGCTGGTGATGGATTTCTCCGGGCTGGTGCTGGCCGAGGCCGTGCTGTCCTACGTCGGCGTCGGGGTGGATCCCTCCACCACCAGCTTCGGCACCATGATCAACAACGCGCGGCTCGAAATGGCGCGCGAGCCCATGGTGTGGTGGGCGTTGGCCGCCGCGTTCTGGTTCATGTTCGTGCTGGTGCTGGTGGCGAACCTGTTTGCCGATGCGGTGCGCGACGGGTTCGACCCGCGTGTCCGCGTGGGCGGGGGAGGCGCATGAGCCCGCATGACGGCATCTCGCTCGGCGTCAGCGGGCTCACGACCTGGCTGGAGACGGCCGAGGGCCCGCTGCACGCAGTGGACGGCGTGGACCTGGAGGTGCGGCCGGGAGAGTGCTTCGCGCTGGTGGGCGAGTCCGGGTGCGGCAAGTCGATGACCGCGCTTTCCGTCCTGCGCCTGCTGCCCGAGGCGGGCCATATCTCCGCAGGCGCCGTGCACCTCGGCGGCGAGGACCTGCTCGCGCTGCCGGAGGCGGCAATGCGCGCGGTGCGCGGCCGGCGCATCGCGATGATCTTCCAGGAGCCATCGACCTCGCTGAACCCGGTGCTCACCGTCGGGCGGCAGATCGTCGAGGTGATCGAGCGGCATACGGACGTGTCCGGAGACGCAGCGCGCGCGAAGGTGCTGGAACTGCTCGCCGCGGTCGGGATCGCGGACGGCGAGCGGCGGTTCGGGGAGTACCCGTTCCAGCTCTCCGGCGGGCTCAAGCAACGCGTCATGATCGCGGCGGCGCTCGCCGCGGACCCGGATGTCCTCGTGGCGGACGAGCCGACCACCGCGCTCGACGTCACCATCCAGGCGCAGATCCTCGACCTGCTGAAGAAGCTGCAGTCCGAGCGCGGCATGGCCGTGCTGCTGATCAGCCACGACCTGGCCGTGGTGGCCCAGATGGCGCAGCGCGTGGCCGTGATGTACGCCGGCCAGATCGTGGAGGTTGCGACGCGCGAGGCGTTTTTCCGCGCGCCCCAGCACCCCTATTCGCAGATGCTGTTCGCGGCCCTGCCGGCGGCGGCGAACCGCGGCGCGCCCCTGGCCGTGATTCCCGGGCAGGTGCCCGCATTGACGCAGCGTTTCCGCTCCTGCCGGTTCGCCGATCGCTGCGGACTGGTGTTCGAGCGCTGCAGGACCGAGCCGCCCGCGCTGGTGCCGGCCGGCCTCGGCCATGCGGCACGCTGCCACCTGCGCGAGGCGGGGCAGGCAGGGCCGCGCAGCGCCGGCCCCGGCGCCGCGGCCGTGCACGCGGCCGGGGAACCGGGGCCGCTGCTGCTCGAGGTGTCCGGGTTGAAGGTGCATTTCCCGATCCGCCGCGGGCTGTTGCGGCGCGTGGCGGGGCACGTCAAGGCGGTGGACGGCGTGTCGTTCGGCATCCGCGAAGGGCGCACGCTTGCGCTGGTCGGCGAGTCCGGGTGCGGCAAGACGACCGCCGGCAAGGCGCTGCTGCAGCTGATCCGGCCCACGGCGGGCACCGTGCGGTTCGGCGGGCGCGAGCTCACGGCCCTTTCGCGCAGCGAGTTGCGCCCGGTGCGCGCGGCCATGCAGATCGTGTTCCAGGACCCGTACGCGTCGCTCAACCCGCGCATGCGGGTGGCCGACATCCTTGCCGAGGGCATCCAGGCGCTCGGCGCCGCGGCGACGGCGGCCGAGCTCGACCGGCGCATCGACGCGATGCTCGAGCAGGTCGGGCTGCCGCGCGAGTCGCGCAAACGCTACCCGCACGAATTCTCAGGCGGCCAGCGCCAGCGGATCGCCATCGCGCGCGCGCTTGCCGTCGAGCCGCGCCTGATCGTCTGCGACGAGCCCACCAGCGCGCTCGACGTGTCGGTGCAGGCGCAGATCCTCAACCTGCTGAAGGACCTGCAGGACCGGCTGGGGCTGGCCTACCTCTTCATCACGCACAACATAGCGGTGGTGGGCCACCTCGCCCATGAAGTGGCGGTCATGCACCAGGGAAGGATCGTCGAGCACGGCCCGGTCGGGGACGTCTTGTCCCGGCCGCAGCACGCCTACACGCGTGAGTTGCTGGCTTCGGTTCCGGAGATCGACGCCGTGCCGGAGCGCTAGCTAGCGCGACTCTTGCAACTGCGCGAGCAGCATCTGGTTCAGGTCGGCGGGCACGGGCAGCAGGTGCTGCTCCAGCAGGCCGAGCAGCTGCTTGCGGTCCTCGTCGGACAGCCCCGCGGTTTCCTGCCTGAACTCGCCGGCCAGGCGCTGCTTCTCGGCATCCGACAGCCTGGCCAGTTCCATCTGCGCCGCGCGCACCGCCAGCGCCTTGTGCAGGAAATACTCGATCATCGTGGCGCGCGTCGGGCCGAGCTTGGGGTCCAGCAGCATCGCGTTGAGGCTCTCGAAGATCTCGGCGCGCTGCGCGGAGGACAGGTAGACGAAGCTGTCGTCGATCACGCGCCTGAGGGTCTCGGGCTCGACCGCCGTGCCCGGGTAGGTCGTGGCCGGCGCGGGCTGCGGCAGCGCCTCGGGGGACGGCTTGTAGTTCGACGCGGCCGCGGCAATCTGCTTGGCGGCGGTCATCAGGAAGAACACCAGCGGGTCGGCGCAGGCGACCGCCGGCCACAGCGACCAGGTGGCCGCGCAGAAGAGGAAAGCCGTCCTGCGCAAGGCGGGGGACATGGCGGCCGGGGAGGGGCGAATCGAAAAGCGGGGGAATGATTCTAGACCTGCCGCCGAACCCCGCAACAGGTTTTGGTGGCTGCGAGGGTGTCGCAGCGCAACAGGAGTCGCCTTAGTGGCGGCCTTTCACAACCTTCTTCTTTACCTGAGGAGCCGGCTTCTTCCATTTGATTGGAAAGGTTTTGTGCGCCCTGCCGCTGGTCCGGTGCGGGGTCGGGGCCGAGGCAGCGGACTGAATCCGCAGCTGCTGTCCGACGGTCAGCCGCCCGACCGGGTTCCAGCGGCGCAGGTCGTCCGGGGTCACCTTGTAGCGGCCCGCAATCGAAATCAGCGTCTCGCCGGGCTTGACCGTGTGCACCAGCGTGCGGGTGGCGGCCACCGGGATCGGGGGCGCGTACATCAACGGGAGCCGGCTGCCGGCATCTCCGGCTGCCCCGTTTACCGGGACGACGAGGATCGCCGGGATCCCGCGGGTGCGCGGCGTGATGCCGTTCACTTCGCGCAGTTGCGCCACCTGCACGCCGAAGCGCTTGGCGATCGCATCCAGCTTCTCGCCGGCCTTGGGCTGGTAGGTCTTCCACGAGACCAGGGTCTTGTTGTCGTATTGCTCCAGGTTGGCGTGGAAGATCTGTACCCGGTCGGCCGGCAGAACAATGCGCGCGTTCACCGAGGCCGGGATGATCGGCCGGTTGAACGCGGGGTTCAGGGCGATGAACTCGTCCACCGGCATCTCGGCCAGCTTGGCCGCCAGGCGGATGTCCATGTCGCGCTCGCGCGAGACGGTGGCGAAGTAGGGCTGGTTCGGGATCGGGTCCAGCACGATGCCGAACGGGGCGGGGTTGGCGATGATGTTCTTCAGCGCCTGCAGCTTGGGGACGTAGTAGCGCGTCTCCTCGGGCATGCGCAGGCTCGAATAGTCGATCGGCAGGCCGGCGGCGCGGTTCCTCTCCATCGCCTTGGCCACCGCGTTCTCGCCCCAGTTGTACGAGGCCAGCGCGAGGTGCCAGTCGCCGTTCATCTCGTAGATGTCCTTGAGGTAGTCGAGCGCGGCCGAGGTGGAGGCGACGATGTCGCGGCGCCCGTCGTACCACCAGTTCTGCGCGAGGTCGTAGCGCTTGCCCGTGCCCGGGATGAACTGCCAGAGGCCCGAGGCGTGCGCGCGCGAATAGGCCATCGGGTTGTACGAGCTCTCCACCATCGGCAGCAGCGCGAGCTCGGTGGGCATGCCGCGTTTTTCCAGTTCCTCGACGATGTGGTACAGGTAGCGCCGGCTGCGCTCGAACGTGCGCTTGAGGTATTCCGGTCGCGCCGCGTACCAGGCGGTGCGGTCCTGCACCAGCGGCCCCTCGAGGTTGGGCATCGAGAATCCGGCGCGGATGCGCTCCCACAGGTCGTCGGGCTGCACCGTGAGGTCGATCTTGGGCAGCCCGCGCAGCGGCTCCTTGACCTCCTGTTTCTCGCCGTCGAAAGGCGGCAGCCGCGTTGCGTCGAGCGGCTTCGCGTTCAGCGCGGTGACGGCGGCCTTGTCCGGCTGCCGGGCCGGCGGCGCGCCCTGGAACGGGACGTGGGCCTCCTTCTTTGCGACCGGCGAGATCGGCGTGCCCGGATCTTCGGGGATCGACGCGCAGCCGCCGAGCAGGGCCAGCCACAGTGCGATGGCGCTCGCCGCGCGCCAGCGGGCGGGACTGCCTTGTCCGGCGACCCGCACTAGAACCCGTTCTTCCACTCGCGGATGGCGGAAAACACGCTCACCGGGTCTGCAAGGCGCGAACCGAGGTACTTGTTCGCGGATTCGATGACCGCGGGTTCGCGGCAGCGCAGGAAGGGATTGGTCGCCTTCTCGTCGCCGAGCCGCGAGGGGAGCGTGGGCAGGCCGCGCTCGCGCAGCGCGCGGTCGTGCGACTCGCGCGCTGCGAGCGCGGCGTTCGCCGGCTCCACGGCCTTGGCGAACTGCATGTTGGCCAGCGTGTATTCGTGGCCGCAGTACACGAGGGTCGCATCGGGCAGCGCGAGCAGCTTCGCGAGCGAGGCGAACATCTGCGCCGGCGTGCCTTCGAACACGCGGCCGCATCCGCACGCGAAGAGCGTGTCGCCACAGAAAAGGGACTCTAAGCCATAATATGCAATGTGCGCCCGCGTATGTCCGGGGATGTCGAGCACCGCGAATTCGGCGCCGATCTCCGGTATGCGGACCGTGTCGCCTTCGGACACCGGGTGCGTGAGCGTGGGGATGGGCTCGTTTTTCGGGCCGTAGACCGGGCAGGGGCGGGTGCGCAGCAACTCGGCGATGCCGCCGACGTGGTCGGGGTGGTGGTGCGTGGCGAGGATGGCTGCGAGCTGCAGGCCTTCGGCCGCGAGGTAGTCGAGCACGGGTTGCGACTCCCCCGGGTCGACCACCGCCGCATGCGTGGCGGTGCGCAGCGTCCAGATATAGTTATCCTTGAACGCCTTCAGCGGAACGATATTCAACATATGCCCATTGTAGCTCCCGCGGTCCCCCCGGCGCTCGCGGAATGGCTCGAAACGCCGCAGGGCCGCTATGTCCTCGGCTGGGAGCTGGACCAGTTTGACAGCGCGGTGGAGGATGTGTTCGGTTTCCGCGCGGTCCAGGTCGGCCTGCCGGGGATCGACTTCCTGCGCCGCAACCGGATCTCCTACCGCTTCCCGCTGTCGCTCGAACCCGGCGGCGCGGTCACCGCCGACCCGCTGCAGATGCCGATCGCCTCGAACAGCATCGACCTGCTCGTGCTGCCGCACGTGCTCGAGTTCAGCGCCGACCCGCACCATGTGCTGCGCGAAGCCGAGCGCGTGCTGATGCCGGAGGGGCAGGTCGTGATCTCCGGGTTCAACACGCTTTCGCTCTGGGGGCTCAAGCAGTCCCTGTCGCGCCGCGACTCGCAGCGCCCCTGGAACGCGCACATGATCGGCCTCCTGCGCCTGAAGGACTGGCTGAAGCTCCTCGGGTTCGAGCTGAACGGCGGCAAGTTCGGCTGCTATGCGCCGCCGTTCTCGAGCGAGAAGTGGCTGTCGCGCTGCGCCTTCATGGAGAAGGCCGGCGCGCGCTGGTGGCCCATCGCGGGCGGCGTGTACGTGGTGCGCGCGATCAAGCGCACCGTGGGCATGCGGCTCGTCACCCCGGCCTGGCGCAGGGAGCGCGTGAAGGCGCGCGCCCTGTCCCCGGTCACCAACTCCAACGGCCACGCCAACAAGCACAATGACGCCTGAACACGACAACGACACCGTGGAGATCTACGCCGACGGCGCCTGCAAGGGCAACCCCGGCCCCGGCGGATGGGGCGCGCTGCTGACCGCGCACGGCAAAAAGAAGGAACTCTTCGGCGGCGAGCCCGCCACCACCAACAACCGCATGGAGCTGATGGCGGTGATCAGCGCGCTGGAGTCGCTCAAGCGCCACTGCACGGTGGTCCTGTACACCGACTCCCAGTACGTGCAAAAAGGCATCTCGGAGTGGATACACTCATGGAAACGGCGCGGCTGGAAGACGGCCGACAAGAAGCCGGTCAAGAACGAGGACCTGTGGAAGCGGCTGGATGCGGCCGCGCAGGGCCACAAAATAGACTGGCGCTGGGTGAAGGGGCACGCGGGCAACGCGGGCAACGAGCGCGCCGACGAACTCGCGAACATGGGCATCGAACAGCCCAGGAGTGACTGATGGCAATGCGGTTGGTTGTACTGGATACGGAAACCACGGGCCTCAACGCGCGCATGGGCGACCGGGTGGTGGAAATCGGCTGCATCGAGATCCTCGACCGGCGCGTGACCGAGAATCGTTTCCACACCTACCTGAACCCCGGGCGCCCAAGCGACCCCGGCGCGGAGCGCGTGCACGGCCTGTCCGCCGAGTTCCTGTCCGACAAGCCCAAATTCGCCGAGATCGGCAAGGACTTCGTGGACTACATCCGCGGCGCCGAGCTGGTCATCCACAACGCGTCCTTCGACGTGGAGTTCCTCAACCAGGAGCTGCAGCTGGCCGGGATGGGCCGGCTCTCGGACCACTGCCCGAGCGTGGTGGACACGCTGCTGCGCGCGCGCGAGCTGCACCCCGGCAAGAAGAACACGCTGGACGCGCTGTGCGAGCGCTACGGCGTGGACAATTCCCACCGCACGCTGCACGGCGCGCTGCTGGACGCCTCGCTGCTGGCCGAGGTCTACCTCGCAATGTCGCGCGGCCAGGAGAGCCTGATCGTCGAGACCGACTCGCCGCCCACGGTCGGCGGCGGCAAGGCGACCTTCGACGCGTCCCAGCTGGCGGTCCTGCGCGCGAGCCGCGAAGAGCTCGCCGAGCACGAGAAGATCCTTGCGGCGATCGACAAGGAGTCCAAGGGACGCACGCTGTGGCGCACGCTGAGCGGGGACGGCGCGGACGCATGAATCTTTGACTTTGTTTCCATGAGATCGGCTGCCGGGGCGGGGCCCCGGCCACCCGGCATGTCATTTTTGTAAAAAGGAGGGGATCAGGATGGGCAATCCCTACGAGCAGGACCTCGACCGGAACGCGGCCAACTACGCGCCGCTGACCCCGCTGACCTTCATCGAGCGCGCGGCCTATGTGTACCCGGACCGCATCGCGGTGGTGCACGGGGCGCAGCGCTACACCTGGAAGGAAACCTACACGCGCAGCCGCAGGCTAGCCTCGGCGCTCGCCAGACGCGGCATCGGCACGGGCGACACCGTGGCGGTCATGCTGCCCAACACCCCGCCGATGTACGAGGCGCACTTCGGCGTGCCCGCCACCGGCGCCGTGCTCAACGCGCTCAACACCCGCCTGGACGCCGAGTCGATCGCGTTCATGCTCGACCACGGCGGCGCAAAGCTGCTGATCACCGACCGCGAGTATTCGGCGGTGGTCGAGAAGGCCCTGGCGCTCGCCCGGACCAAGCCCGTGGTGATCGACGCGGACGACCCGGCGTTCAGCGGCGGCAAGCTGCTGGGAGAAAAGGACTACGAGGCGCTGCTGGCCGAGGGCGACCCCGGCCATCCATGGGGCGGGCCGGCCGACGAGTGGCAGGCGATCGCGCTGGGCTACACCTCCGGCACCACCGGCAATCCCAAGGGCGTGGTGACCCACCACCGCGGCGCCTACCTGAATGCGCTTGGCAACATCATCACCTGGGCGATGCCGCACCACGCCACCTACCTGTGGACGCTGCCGATGTTCCACTGCAACGGCTGGTGCTTCCCCTGGACGATGGCCGCCAACGCCGGCACCAACATCTGCCTGAGGAAGGTCGAGGCCGGGCCGATCCTCGACGCGATCCGCGAGCATAAGGTCACGCATTACTGCGGCGCGCCCATCGTGCACCAGACGCTCATCAACGCGCCCGAGGAATTGAAGAAGGGCATCCGCCACAAGGTGAGCTGCCTGGTCGCGGGCGCCGCGCCGCCCGCGGCGATCCTCGAGGGCATGGAGAAGATGGGCTTTTCGATCACCCACGTGTACGGCCTCACCGAGGTCTACGGACCGGCCACGGTCTGCGCCAAGCACGAGGAATGGGAGTCGCTCCCGCTCGCCGAGCAGGCGCAGCTTAACGGCCGCCAGGGCGTGCGCTACGTGGTGCAGGAGGCCGTGGCGGTGATGGACCCGGCGACCATGAAGCCGGTGCCGGCCGACGGCGAGACCATGGGCGAGATCATGTTCCGCGGCAACATCACCATGAAGGGGTACCTCAAGAACCCCGCGGCGACCAAGGAGGCCTTCGAAGGCGGCTGGTTCCACTCCGGCGACCTCGCGGTGATGCACCCGGACGGGTACGTGAAGATCAAGGACCGCTCCAAGGACGTCATCATCTCCGGCGGCGAGAACATTTCGTCGATCGAGGTGGAGGACGTGCTGTACCGGCACCCGGCGGTGATGGCGGCCGCGGTGGTCGCGCAGCCCGATTCCAAGTGGGGCGAGACGCCCTGCGCGTTCGTCGAGCTGAAGGCCGGCGCGACCCCCACCGAGGCGGAGGTGATCGAATTCTGCCGCCAGCACATGGCGCGCTTCAAGGCGCCCAAGCGTGTGGTGTTCGGCCCGCTGCCCAAGACCTCCACCGGCAAGATCCAGAAATTCATGCTGCGCGCGCAGGCGAAGTCCGCCTCCGCGATCGAATAGGGGAGGCCCCATGAGCGCCGTTCCGCAGACGCAATCGCCGGTCCTGCTGCGGGAGGACCGCGCAGGCATCGCCACTCTCACGCTGAACCGCCCGGCGCAGATGAACCTGCTGACGCTGGAGATGCTGGGCGCCCTGCAGGCCGCATTCGATTCGATCGCAAGCGACGCGTCGGTGCGCGTCGTGGTGCTGGCCGGGGCCGGCAAGGGCTTCTGCGCCGGCCACGACCTGAAGGAGATCCAGGGCCTCGCCACGCCGGAACGGATCGCCGGCCTGTTCGACACCTGCAACCGGATGATGCTGTCCATCGAGCGCCTGCCGCAGCCCGTGATCGCGCGCGTGCATGGCGCGGCCGCCGCGGCCGGCTGCCAGCTGGTGGCCCAGTGCGACCTCGCGGTGGCTTCCGACGCTGCCAAATTCACCACGCCCGGCGTCAGCTGGGGCTTCTTCTGCTCCACCCCCGGCGTGCCGATCGGCCGCAACCTGCTGCGCAAGCACGCCATGGAAATGCTGCTCACCGGCGACCTGGTCGATGCCGCGAAGGCGCTCGAGTGGGGTCTGGTGAACAGGGTCGTCCCGGCGGGGGACCTGGACGCGGCCGTCGCCGAACTCGCCGGCAAGATCGCGGCCAAGCCGGCGGCGACCATTTCAGCTGGCAAGACGGCGTTTTACCGCCAGATGGACCTGGGGGTGGCCCAGGCCTATGAACTCGCCGGCGGGGTGATCGCCGCCAGCTTCGCCCACCCCGAGGGGCGCGAGGGCATGGATGCGTTTATAGGCAAGCGCGCGCCCGACTGGAAAAGGTAGGCCGGCCGCCTGCCCGGAAGGGTTGTTTTCCCGCAGCGCAACAGGCACACTACGCGCCCAGCCGGGGTGGCAGCACCCCGCTGCAAAAAAAAAGAGAACCATGGCAGGAGACATCATCCTCGAGACCCGGGGGTTGACGAAGGAGTTCAAGGGCTTCGTCGCCGTCAACGGGGTAGACCTCAAAGTGAAGCGCGGCACCATCCATGCGCTGATCGGCCCCAATGGCGCGGGCAAGACCACCTTTTTCAACCTGCTGACCAAGTTCCTGCCGCCGACGTCCGGGCAGATCCTGTACAACGGCGGCGACATCACCACCGCGAAGCCCTCGCAGACCGCACGCCGCGGCATCATCCTCTCGTTCCAGATCTCGGCCGTGTTCCCGCAC
>JAFEDL010000039.1:5689-16538 GCA_018241645.1 Pseudomonadota bacterium | reverse complement strand
CAAGGGCGCGCAGATCCTGATCGCGCGCAAGAACTTCGGCTGCGGCAGCTCGCGCGAGCATGCGCCGTGGGCGCTGCAGGACTTCGGCTTTCGCTGCGTGATCGCGCCCTCGTTCGGCGACATCTTCTACAACAACAGCTTCAAGAACGGATTCCTGCCGGTCGTGCTGGCCGAGTCGGAGGTTGACCGGCTGTTCTACGAGGCGGCTACCTTCCCGGGCTTCCGGCTGGTCGTGGACCTCGACAAGCAGACGGTCGCCACCGAAAACGGCAGCCTGTCGTTCCGCTTCGAGATCGACGGATTCCGCAAGTACTGCCTGCTGAACGGCCTCGACGAGATCGGCCTCACGCTGCGCCACGCGGACAAGATCCGCGCGTTCGAGGCGATGCGCACGCAGCAGTTCCCCTGGTTCTTCCGCTAGGCCGCACATGAAAATCGCAGTCCTGCCCGGAGACGGGATCGGAGCCGAGATCATCGCGCAAGCGCTCAACGTGCTGAAGCGCCTCGACCTTTCCCTCGAACTCGAAGAGGCCCCCGTGGGGGGCGCCGGCTACGACGCCTCCGGCGACCCGCTGCCCGAGGCCACGCTCAGGCTTGCGAAGGAGGCCGACGCGATCCTGTTCGGCGCCGTGGGCGGGTGGCAGTACGACCAGCTGCCGCGCGCCAAGCGCCCGGAGCAGGCGATCCTCGGCCTCAGGAAGCACCTGGGCCTGTTCGCCAACCTGCGCCCGGCGCAGGTGTACGCGGAACTGGCCTCCGCATCGGCCCTGAAGCCCGAAGTGGTCGCGGGCCTCGACATCCTGATCATCCGCGAGCTCACCGGCGACATCTACTTCGGCCAGCCGCGCGGCATCCAGAAGCTGGCCGACGGCCAGCGCGAGGGCTTCGACACGATGCGCTATTCCGAAGGCGAAATCCGCCGCATCGCGCACGTCGGGTTCCAGGCGGCGCTTAAGCGCGGCAGGAAGCTGTGCTCGGTGGACAAGGCCAACGTGCTCGAGACCTCGCAACTCTGGCGCGACGTGGTCATCGAGGTCGGCAAGGAGTACCCGGACGTGGAGCTGTCCCACATGTACGTGGACAACTGCGCGATGCAGCTGGTGCGCACGCCCAAGCAGTTCGACGTGATCGTCACCGGGAACATGTTCGGGGACATCCTGTCCGACGAGGCATCGATGCTCACCGGTTCGATCGGGATGCTGCCGTCGGCTTCGCTGGACGCGAACAACAAGGGCCTGTACGAGCCGATCCACGGCTCTGCGCCCGACATCGCGGGCAAGGACGTGGCCAACCCGCTTGCGACCATCCTCTCGGCCGCAATGATGCTGCGTTATTCGCTCCACCAGGCCGGCGCCGCCGACAGGGTCGAGGCCGCGGTGAAGAGGGTGCTCAAGGACGGGTATCGCACCGCCGACATCTTCGAGGCGGGCGCGAAGAAGGTGGGAACAAAGGAAATGGGCGCGGCCGTGGTGGCCGCGCTGGGGTAGTCCAAGGAAGGATCATGCTGAAAGTCGGTATCGTCGGTTGGCGCGGAATGGTGGGGTCGGTCCTCGTGCAGCGCATGCGCGAGGAGAAGGACTTCGACCACGTCGAGCCGGTGTTCTTCTCCACCTCCCAGGCGGGCGGCGCGGGGCCCTCGATCGGCCGCGACACCGGGCCGGTAAAAGATGCGAATTCGATTGACGAGCTCCGCAAGCTCGCGGTGATCATCACCTGCCAGGGCGGGGACTACACAAACGACATCCACCCGAGGCTGCGCGAGTCTGGGTGGAAGGGCTATTGGATCGATGCGGCCAGCGCATTGCGCATGAAGGACGACGCCGTGATTGTCCTGGATCCGGTGAACATGCCGGTGATCGATGCTGCCGTGGGGCGCGGCATCCGGGATTACATCGGCGGAAACTGCACCGTGAGCCTGATGATGATGGGCCTGGACGGCCTGTTCAAGCGCGGCCTGGTCGAATGGATGACGAGCATGACCTACCAGGCGGCTTCCGGCGCGGGGGCGGCCAACATGCGCGAACTCGCGGCCCAGATGGCCCACCTCGGCGACCGGGTGCGCACGTTGCTCGCGGACCCCGCGTCGTCGGCGCTGCAAATCGACGCGACCGTGACGGACTCCCTTCGCGGCGGCGGGATGCCGCAGGACAATTTCGGCCACCCCCTTGCCGCCAGCCTGCTGCCGTGGATCGACAAGGACCTGGGCAACGGGCAGAGCCGCGAGGAATGGAAAGGCCAGGCCGAAACGAACAAGATCCTCGGGCTGGGCGCCGGGCAGATCCCGGTCGACGGGATCTGCGTGCGCGTAGGCGCGATGCGCTGCCATTCGCAGGCCCTGACCATCAAGCTGAGGAAAGATGTGCCGCTGGACGAGATCGAGGGCATGCTCGCGGAAGCGAACGACTGGGTGAAGGTGGTGCCGAACCGGCGCGAGGAGAGCCTCGCCGGGCTGACGCCCGCGTCAGTAAGTGGGACACTCTCGGTGCCGGTAGGGCGTTTGCGCAAGTTGTCGATGGGCGGGGAGTATCTTTCCGCCTTCACGGTCGGAGACCAGTTGCTTTGGGGAGCGGCGGAGCCTTTGCGCCGCATGCTGCGTATCCTGCTTGAGCGGGGGGTAGCGCACTGATTGCACGGGCGGGGGCACGCGCGGAATCGACGCCTCGGGTGCTGCCCATTTACACAAACCGGTCGGGACTGAAGCCGATAAAACGTAGAATATTTATCAGCTTGCAAGGCTAACACTATGATGTTATGTTAGTTGTCCCATCGAATAAGACTCAGGGTGGTACAGTGGGAAAATCTGTCACCGCAAGGCGCCTGGCTGCGGCATTGCTGTTGTTGGCCCCGTTGCATGTCCTCGGGGCCGGGCTGGGCAAACTCACTGTGCTGTCGGCGTTGGGCCAGCCGCTTTCCGCTGAGATCGAGGTCGTTTCCCTGCAGGCCGGCGAGGAGGACTCCCTTGCCGCCCGGTTCGCCCCGAGCGAGGCGTACCGCCAGGCCGGCATCGAGTTCAATCCCGCCCTGATCAATGTGCGCTTTTCCATTGACCGCAGGGACGGCAGGCCGGTAATCAAGCTCGTCTCCAATGCCCCGGTCAACGAGCCGTTCCTGAACGTGCTGGTCGAGCTGTCCTGGAACACGGGCCGGCTGGTGCGCGAATACACCTTCCTGCTGGACCCGCCCGAGTACAAGAGCGCGCAACCCGTTGCGCAAGCCCCGGCGCCGGCGGCGCGGCCTGCACCGGCCCCGGCCGCTGCGCCTGCCCCTGCACCCCGTGCGGTGGAGGAGCGGCCCATCCCCGCGCCTGCCGCCAAGACGGCGGGAACCTACGAGGTCAAGAAAGGCGACACGCTGGCCAAGATCGCGACGCAGACCAACCCCGGGGGCGTGAGCCTGCAGCAGATGCTGATCGCGCTTTACCGCGCCAACCCGGAAGCGTTCATCGGCAGCAACATCAACCGCCTGCGCGCCGGCCGGATCCTCAACGTGCCGGACAGGGACGCGGCCAGCGCCGTCGACCAGGAGGACGCACGCCGGCTGGTGGCCGCGCAGGCACAGGATTTCCGCGCCTACCAGAGCAAGCTCGCGGGCGCCGTTTCCGCGGCGCCGGCCGAGTCCGCCGCCGCGCGGCAGAGTGCCAGCGGCAAGATCACGGCCAAGCCCGAGGAACCGGCCCCGGCCGAACCCAAGGACCAGGTCAAGCTCTCCAAGGCGGACGTCGGCGGCAAAGGCGCGCGCGCCAAGGCGGCACGCGGCGACGACGCTTCGGCGCGCGAAAAGGCCCTGAAGGAATCGCAGTCGAGGGTTGCGGATCTCGAGAAGAACGTCGCCGACCTGCAAAAGCTCCTCGAGCTGAAGAACCAGGCCCTGGCGGAACTCGAGAAGAAGGGGGCTGGCAAGCCGGCGGCGGCACCGCCCGCGCCGGTGCCCGCACCTGCGCCCAAGCCTGCTGCCGAGGCACCGAAGGCCCCGGAAGCGCCAAAGCCCGCCGCTGAAGCGCCCAAGGCCCCCGAGGCGGCCAAGCCCACGGTGGAAGCGCCGAAGGCCCCGGAGGCCGCCAAGGCCCCCGAAGCCCCGAAGCCGGCAGCCGAACCGCCCAAGCCGAAGCCCAAGATGGCCCCGCCGCCGCCCCCGCCGCCGCCGCCCGGCATCGTTGACGAATTCCTCGAGAGCCCGCTGTCGCTGGGCGCGTTGGGCGCAGCGCTGCTGGGACTGGTCGGGTATGGCTGGTGGGCCTGGAAACGCAAGAAGGCCGCCCAGTCCAAGTTCCAGGACAGCGTCATGGGTGCGCCCGCTGCGGCGAGCCTGGGAGCGGCCTCGGTATTCAGCGGGACCGGCGGGCAGGAAGTCGATACGGGGGCAGCGGTTTCCCAGGCCTCGGTCAGCGACACCAGCGTCGGGACTGTGGACGCGGACGAGGTCGACCCGATCGCCGAAGCGGACGTCTACATGGCCTATGGCCGCGACACGCAGGCCGAAGAGATCCTCAAGGACGCGCTGGCCAAGGATCCGGGCCGCCTCGCGATCCACTCCAAGCTGCTGGAAATCTACGCGGGCCGCCGGGACGTGCAGAACCTCGAGCAGACCGCGATGAAGATCAAGGAGCTCACGGGCGGCGAAGGCGAGGACTGGGACAAGGCGATCGTCCTGGGCCGCACTGCCGACCCCACCAATGCGCTCTATGGCGGGGACCCCGAAGCCACCGTGATGCAGCGTCCGGCGCCTGCCCCGGCCCCCGCGGCCGGCGGCGCCCCGACGCTGGATTTCGACCTCGACGCGGCTGCGCCGGCGACGACCCCGGACATTACGCTGGAAACCGAAGCGCCTGCGGCGGCGCCGTCCGGGGCCTCGATTGACTTCGACCTGGGTGCCGGCGAAGCGCCTGCCGCGCCTGCGGCGACGGCTGACGAAAAGACCGATTTCGCCCCGGGCGGGACGATCATCATGGACTCGACCGAAGCACAGAGCGCTTCGGGCGGACTCGACTTCGACCTCGGCATGGGCGAGCCGGCCGCAGCGCCTGCGCCGGCTCCTGCACCTGCCCCGGCACCGGCGGCGGATGCCGGCAGCGGGCTGGACTTCAACCTGGACCTCGATGCGGGCACCGATGCCGACAAGACGGTGATGATGCCGTCCTCGCTCAAGGCGCCCGAAGTGGACTTGTCGGCCATCAGCTTCGACCTTGGCACGCCGGGCGGATCGGCGCCGGCGGGCGAGGGCGACGCGCGATGGCAGGAAGTCGCCACCAAGCTCGACCTGGCCAAGGCGTACGAGGAGATGGGCGACAAGGAAGGCGCCCGCGACCTGCTCAACGAAGTGGTCAAGGAGGGCGATGACGCCCAGCAAGGCCAGGCGCGCCAGATGCTCGCCAAGCTGGGCTGACCGGTCGGCAGCCGCACACAGGCCACGGCCGGGCGCCGTGGCCTTTTTGTTTTCTGGAGTCCCGCGACGGACATGAAAAGAATTGCGCTGGGCATCGAGTACGACGGCAGCCGCTTCCTGGGATGGCAGACCCAGCCCGGCGGCGGCACGGTCCAGGACGCCCTGGAAACGGCCATTGCCACGATTGCAGCCCGGCCCGAAATTACGGTGACCTGCGCCGGGCGGACCGATCGCGGCGTGCATGCGCGCGGACAAGTCGTGCATTTCGACACCGACGCCGAGCGGCCTGACTCCGCGTGGGTGCGTGGCGTGAATGCGCTCCTGCCCGATTCCGTGGCGGTGGTGTGGTCCGCGTGCGTTCCCGCGGATTTCCATGCCCGCTATTCGGCCCGCTCGCGCACCTATCGCTACCTGCTCATCAACCGCCCGGTGCGTCCCGCTCTCGAAGCGCGCTATGCGGGCTGGTTTCACGCTCCGCTCGACCTCGACGCAATGCGGGCGGCCGCGCGGCACCTGGTAGGCGAGCACGATTTCAGCGCATTCAGGTCGAGCGAGTGCCAGGCGAAGAGCCCGGTGCGCACGCTGCATTCCCTCGAGATCGCCGGCGCCGCCGGCCGCATCGAGTTCACCATCCGCGCCAACGCCTTCCTGCACCACATGGTGCGCAACATCGTCGGCACCCTGGTCTACGTGGGCAAGGGCAGGCACGCCCCGCGCTGGGCCGCCGAAGTGCTCGAGTCCCGCGACCGGGCCCGCGCGGCGCCCACATTCGCGCCCGAGGGGCTGTGCCTCGAGCGCGTGGAATACGGGGCGGAATGGAACCTGCCGGCGCAACAATCGCGGCTGCGCGAGTCGCTGGTCCCTTCTCCATGAGGACGCGCGTAAAGATCTGCGGCATCACCCGGACCGCGGACGCGACGGCGGCCGCCGATGCGGGCGCCGACGCCATCGGCTTCGTTTTTTATCCGCCCAGCCCGCGTTTCGTGCAGGTCGACCAGGCGATCGCCTTGCGGGATGCGCTGCCTCCGTTCGTGCAGACGGTGGCGCTGTTCGTGAATCCCGAGCGCCGCCAGGTCCTCGAGGTGCTCGAGCGGGTGCGTCCGTCGATGCTGCAGTTTCACGGGGAGGAGGCTCCCGCGTTCTGCGCCGGTTTCGGGACCCCCTGGCTCAAGGCCTGCCGGGTGAAGCCGGGGGTCGATTTGCTAGAATACTTCCGCGCGTATCCAGGGGCATCCGGCTGGCTCGCGGATGCCTATGTCGAGGGGTATGGCGGGGCGGGTCAGAGTTTCGACTGGTCGCTGGTGCCCGCCGAGCGCGATCGCCCGCTGGTCCTGTCGGGCGGGCTGGGGGTGGGCAACGTGCGGGAGGCGGTCCGCAGGGTCAGGCCCTGGGCCGTGGACGTATCCAGCGGGGTCGAGTCGGCCAAGGGCATCAAAGACGCGGCGAAAATCGCGGCGTTCATCCAAGAGGTCAAAAATGCAGATGTATGACTTACCCGACGCGCAGGGGCACTTCGGCCCTTACGGCGGGTCTTTCGTGGCCGAGACCCTCACACAGGCGCTCGAAGAACTGCGCGACGCCTACGAGCGTTACCGGCAGGACCCGGAGTTCATCGAGGAATTTCGCTACGAGCTGAAGCATTTTGTCGGCCGGCCGAGCCCGGTCTACCACGCGAAACGCTGGTCGGGCCTCATCGGCGGGGCGCAGATCTACCTCAAGCGCGAGGACCTGAACCACACCGGCGCGCACAAGATCAACAACACCATCGGCCAGGCCATGCTCGCCCGCCGCATGGGCAAGCCGCGCGTGATCGCCGAGACCGGCGCCGGCATGCACGGCGTGGCCACGGCAACGGTGGCGGCGCGCTACGGCATGAAGTGCGTGGTCTACATGGGCTCGCAGGACACCGTGCGCCAGGTGCAGAACGTCTATCGCATGAAACTGCTCGGCGCCGAAGTCGTGCCGGTGGAGTCGGGGTCCAAGACGCTCAAGGACGCGCTCAACGAGGCGATGCGCGACTGGGTCACCAACATCGACGACACCTACTACATCATCGGCACGGTCGCGGGGCCGCACCCGTATCCGATGATGGTGCGGGACTTCCAGTCGGTGATCGGCGAGGAGTGCAAGGTGCAGGTGCCGGAAATGACCGGGCGCCAGCCCGACGCGGTGATCGCCTGCGTCGGCGGCGGATCGAACGCAATGGGCATCTTCTATCCGTATATCGGAGTCGAGGGCGTGCGCCTGATCGGCGTCGAGGCGGCCGGCGAAGGCATCGAGACAGGCCGTCATTCCGCTTCGCTGTCCGCCGGCAGGCCGGGCGTGCTGCACGGCAACCGCACTTACCTGCTGCAGGATGCCAACGGCCAGATCATGGAGACCCACTCGGTGTCGGCGGGCCTCGACTACCCGGGCGTCGGGCCCGAGCACGCGTGGCTGAAGGATTCCAGCCGCGCCGAGTACGTCGGCGTCACGGACAGCGAGGCGCTGCAGGCCTTCCACGACCTGTGCCGCTACGAAGGCATCATCCCGGCACTCGAGTCGGCCCATGCAATCGCCTACGCGGCCAAGCTCGCCGCCACGCTGCCCAAGGACAAGATCCTGCTGGTCAACCTGTCCGGGCGCGGCGACAAGGACATGCACACCGTCGCGCAGAAATCCGGGCTGAATTTCTGATGTCCCGCATCGAAGCGAAGTTCAATGCGTTGCGCGCGGCGAAGAAGAAGGCGCTGATCCCCTACGTCACGGCCGGGTTCCCGGCGCCGGCCAGCACGGTGCCGATGCTGCACGCGCTGGTGGAAGCCGGCTGCGACGTGCTGGAGATCGGCGTGCCGTTCTCCGACCCGATGGCCGACGGCCCTGCGATCCAGCGATCGTCCGAGGCGGCGCTGAAGCACGGCGTGGGGCTCGTCGACGTGATCGGGATGGTGCGCGA
This sequence comes from Pseudomonadota bacterium, assembly GCA_018241645.1. GTDB lineage: Bacteria > Pseudomonadota > Gammaproteobacteria > Burkholderiales > SG8-39 > SZAS-79. The sequence goes on along the minus strand of JAFEDL010000039.1, from coordinate 8,221 downwards.
GTTCAGGACCCGTGACGCATCCACCCCGGTCGTGCTGATGGGTTACGCGAACCCGATCGAAGCCATGGGCGTGGAGCAGTTCGTTGCGGCGGCGGCCAAGGCCGGCGTCGACGGCGTGATCGTGGTGGACTACCCGCCCGAGGAATGCGGCCCGTTCGCGGCGCTGTGCGCGAAGAACGGCATCGACCAGGTGTTCCTGCTGGCGCCCACGTCGACGGATGCGCGGATCAAGGAAGTCGCGCGCGTCGGCCGCGGCTACCTGTACTACGTTTCTCTCAAGGGAGTGACCGGCGCAGGGCACATAGACGTCTCGGAAGTGGCGGCGCAGCTGCCCAGGATCCGGGCCGTCTCCAAGCTGCCGATCGGAGTCGGCTTCGGGATCCGCGACGCCGCTTCGGCCAAGGCGATCTCGGCAGTGGCCGATGCCGTGGTGATCGGCAGCCGCATCATCGAGGAGATCGAGGCCGCCGGCGAGAAAGACGCCGTGGCGCGCGTGAGCGCCCTGATCCGGCCGATCCGCGCGGCGCTGGATGCCTGACCGCGGCACGCGAAACCAAGGGGGCATGCAAACATGAGCTGGCTACAGAAACTCCTGCCGCCCAAGATCAAGCGCGTGGAGGGCGCCGCGAGAAAGCAGGTGCCCGAGGGCCTGTGGACCAAGTGCCCCGCCTGCGATGCGGTCCTTTACGCGACCGACCTGGGCAAGAACCTGAACGTCTGCCCCAAATGCGGCCACCACCAGCGCATAGGCGCGCGCGCGCGGCTGGAGGCGCTGCTGGACGAGGACGGCCGCTTCGAGATCGGCGCGGAAGTCCTGCCGGTGGACAGCCTCAAGTTCAAGGACTCGCGGCGCTATCCCGAGCGGCTGGCCGAAGCGAACGAGAACACCGGCGAGACCGAGTCGATGGTGGTGATGCAAGGGTCGATCAAGTCGGTCGGCGTGGTGGTGGCCGCGCACGAATTCGACTTCATGGCCGGGACCATGGGCTCGGTGCTCGGCGAGCGCTTCGTGCGCGGCGTGCGGGTGGCGATCGAGAACAAGCTGCCGTTCGTGGTGTTCACCGCGAGCGGCGGGGCGCGCATGCAGGAAGGATTGCTGTCGCTGATGCAGATGGCGAAGACCACGGCGGCGCTCACCGACCTCGGCGATCGCGGGCTGCCGTTCATCTCGGTGCTGACCGACCCGACCACCGGCGGGGTGTCGGCGAGCTACGCCTTCCTCGGCGACGTGGTGGTGGCCGAGCCCAAGGCGCTGGTCGGGTTCGCCGGGCCGCGCGTCATCGAGCAGACCGTGCGGCAGAAGCTGCCCGAGGGTTTCCAGCGCTCGGAGTTCCTGCTGGAAAAGGGCGCGATCGACATGATCATCGACCGCCGCCAGATGCGCGACAAGCTGGCCGTGCTCCTCGCCCTGCTGCAAGGCATGCCCGCCGAGTCCGCAAACTAATTGCGCGCCCTAGCCGAGTGGCTGGCGTTCATCGAGCGCCAGCACCCGAAATCCATCGCGCTTGGCCTGGACAGGGTGGAGGAAGTGCGCGAGCGCCTCGCCATTCGCGCCGCCTGCCCGGTATTCGTTGTGGGCGGAACCAACGGCAAGGGTTCCACCTGCGCGATGCTGGAAAGCATCCTGCGCTGCGCCGGATACCGGACCGGCCTTTATACGTCACCCCACCTGCTGCGATACAACGAACGCGTCAGGCTCGATTCGCGCGAGGCGACGGACGAGGCCTTGTGCGCGGCGTTCGACGCGGTGGAGCGGGCGCGGGGCGACACGCCGCTCACCTATTTCGAGTACGGCACGCTTGCAGCCGCATGGCTCTTCGCGCGGGAGCCGCTCGACGCCTGGGTGCTCGAGGTCGGGCTGGGCGGGCGGCTGGACGCGGTCAACGTGTTCGATGCGGACTGTGCCGTGCTGACCAGCGTGGACATGGATCACATGGATTACCTCGGACCGACGCGCGAGGACATCGGGCGCGAGAAGGCGGGGATCTTCCGCGCCGGCCGTCCGGCCGTGGTGGCGGATGCGAAGCCGCCGCAGTCGGTGCTTGAAGCCGCGGGCGCGTTGGGCGCGAGTCTACTGCTGGGCGGCCGGGACTTCGGTTTCTCGGCCGACAAGTCGCAGTGGGTGTACTGGGGACCCGGCGGCAAGCGGCCTGCGCTGGCCTACCCTGCGCTGCGCGGCCCGATCCAGCTGGTCAATGCAGCCGCAGCGATCGCCGCCCTCGACACGCAGCGCGAACGGCTGCCCGTGGCAATGCAGGACATCCGGCGGGGCCTGGCCGAAGTCGAGGTTCCCGCACGATTCCAGATGCTGCCGGGCCGGCCCAGCGTGATCCTGGACGTGGGGCATAACCCGCAGGCGGCGAGGAACCTCGCGGCCAACCTGGCCGATAGCGGCTTCGCACCGGAGACCCATGCGGTGTTCGGGGCACTGCGCGACAAGGACATTGCCGGCGTGGTGCGCGCTCTGGCCGGGCGGATCACCCGCTGGCACCTCGCCAGCCTCCCGGGGCCGCGCGGGACCAGTGCGGCCGA
>JAFEDL010000039.1:267-5664 GCA_018241645.1 Pseudomonadota bacterium | reverse complement strand
GAGCTGGCATTCGAAGCCGCACGGGTGCAGGCGGGCGAAACTGATAAAATCGCGGTTTTCGGGTCGTTCCTGACCGTCGCCGCCGTAATGCAACACCTTTCCGCGCGCGGAACCCCCGGAAACCGCTGAGACCATGGCCGAGCGCTCGAACGCACCATCGAAGAAGACGCAGGATGCGGCGCAGGACGTCACCACGCTGCAGAAGCGCGGGCGTCGCAGGCTCGTCGGCGCCATCGCGCTGGTCCTGCTTGCCGTGATCATCCTTCCGATGGTGTTCGATCCGGAGCCCAGGCCGAACGCGCCCCTTGTGAGCGTGCGGATTCCGAGCGAGGACGGCAGCAAGTTCACCCCGAAGATTGCCGGCAAGCCCTCCGAGGCCGCGTCCCAGCCGGCGGAAACGAAGCCGGAAGAAAAGGCCGGCGCGAAGGCGCCCGAGCCCGCGGCGCCGGCCGCTGCACCGGTTCCCGAGCCCGCCAAGCCCGCCGTGGAAACCGCCAAGGCAGAGGAAAAGCCGGCCGCGACAGTTGCCGCGAAGCCCGCCCCCAAACCGGCCCCCAAGCCGGTGCCCAAGCCGGTCGAAAAGCCGGCCGCCAAGGCCGCCGAGAAGCCGGCCGAGAAACCGGCTGAGAAGGTTGCATCCCCCGCCAAGGCCGGCGAGCAGTTCATGGTCCAGGTCGGCGCATTCGCGAGCCCCGACAAGGTCAGGGAAATTACCGGCCAGCTGAAGGAGGCCAAGCTGCCGCACTACACCGAGTCCGTTGCGACGGCCAAGGGGCCGGTCACGCGAGTGCGCCTGGGGCCGTTCGCCTCCAAGGACGCTGCCGAGAAGGCGCGGGAGCGCGCCAAGGCCCTCGGCCTGAATCCCGCCAATCCCGTGGTGAAATGAACTGGCTGGACTACGCCGTGATCGGCGTGCTGGTGGTCTCGATGGTCTGGAGCGCGCTGCGCGGCGTGGTGCGCGAAATCGTGTCCCTCGGCGGCTGGGTCATCGCCTTCCTCGCCGCCAACCTGTTCGCCGGGCCGCTCGCGGCGCACCTGCCGCAGGCCATCCCGGGCGAGACCCTGCGGGCCCTGGCGGCCTTCCTTGCAATATTCATTGCCGCCCTCATCTGTACGGCTCTGGTCGGGGTGCTGCTGTCCAGGCTGGTGAGCGCGGTGGGCCTGGGCGCCATGGACAAGGCGCTGGGCGCCCTGTTCGGGGTGGCGCGGGGCGCGATCCTGGTGCTGGTGGCGGTCCTGGCGGCAGGCCTGACCGGCGCACCGAAGCAGGGCTGGTGGAAGGAATCCTGGAGCGGCGCACCGCTCAAACAGGCGGCGCTCACGCTGAAGCCCTGGTTGCCTGATTCGTTTGCGCAGCGCCTGCGCTATGATTGACCCCTAGCTGAGTCGGAGCAATCCCATGTGTGGAATCCTCGGCATCGTCGCCCGCTCTCCGGTGAACCAGCTGCTTTATGACGGCCTGCTGCTGCTCCAGCACCGCGGCCAGGACGCGGCCGGCATCGCCACCAGCGAGCACAAGACCTTCCACATGCAGAAGGGCAACGGCCAGGTGCGCGACGTCTTCCGCACGCGCAACATGCGCTCGCTGCCCGGCAACATGGGCATCGCGCACTGCCGCTACCCGACNNNATCGTGCTCGGCCACAACGGCAACCTCATCAACTCCGAGGAGCTGAAGGAAGAGATGTTCCGCCAGGACCTGCGGCACATCAACACGAGTTCCGATTCCGAAGTGCTCCTCAACGTGCTGGCGCACGAGCTCGAAAAAGGCTCGGTCAAGCTGCGGCTCGATCCGCAAACGATCTTCTCCGCGGTCGCCAACGTGCACCGCCGCTGCAAGGGCGCCTACACGGTGACCGCGATGATCGCCGGGTATGGCGTGCTCGCGTTCCGCGACCCGTACGGCATCCGCCCTGCGGTGATCGGAATCAACGAGACCGACGCCGGCCCCGAGTACATGGTCGCGTCGGAGAGCGTCGCGATCGACGCGCTGGGCTTCCGGCTGCTGCGCGACATCGCTCCGGGCGAGGCGGTGTTCATCGACGAGGACGGCAATTTCTACAGCCAGCAGTGCGCGCCGAAGACGACGCTCAACCCGTGCATCTTCGAATTCGTCTACCTCGCACGCCCCGATTCCCTGATCGACGGGGTGTCGGTCTACGAGACCCGCCTCAACATGGGCGAGAAGCTGGCCGAGAAGATCCGCCGGGACTACAAGCACCTCGACATCGACGTGGTGATCCCGATCCCGGACTCGAGCCGCCCGTCGGCCATGCAGCTCGCGCAGGGACTGGGCGTCGCGTACCGCGAGGGGTTCGTGAAGAACCGCTACATCGGCCGCACCTTCATCATGCCGGGGCAGGCGGTGCGCAGGAAGTCGGTCCGCCAGAAACTGAACGCGATCGGCATGGAGTTCAAGGGCAAGAACGTCATGCTGGTGGACGACTCGATCGTGCGCGGCACCACCAGCCAGGAGATCGTGCAGATGGCGCGCGAAGCCGGGGCGCGCAGGGTCTACTTCGCCTCCGCGGCGCCGCCGGTGCGCTTCCCCAACGTGTACGGGATCGACATGCCGACGCGCGCCGAGCTCATCGCCGCGCATCGCACCGAGGCCGAAGTGTGCGCCGAGATCGGGGCCGATGCGCTGATCTACCAGGACCTCGAGGCGCTGAAGGAGTGCGTCAGGAAGCTCAATCCCAGGCTCACCAGCTTCGAGACTTCCTGCTTCGACGGCCACTACATCACGGGCGACGTGACGAGCGACTACCTGAGCGCCATCGAAGTGCGGCGCGACGCGGCGCGCGATTCCGAGGACGAATCCGACGGCGCCCAGCTCGACCTGAATTTGGTGGCTACCGGCTAGTCTGCTACAATTTTTCTCTGGCGCCGATTTGATACAGCTTGCGGGCGCGTTATAAATCCAGCTAAAGCGTGCCGTCGAAACCCGGTCCGCTAGTTGGCCCGGGTTTTTTTATGCCCTCAGATCCTGATTTCGAGGCACAGATGAGCACATCCAGACCACGCGGATTCACGACCACCATCCTGCATTCCGATGCCGGCGACGGCATCGAGCATGGCGCGCTCCACAAGCCGCTGCACCTGTCCGTGGCGTACGGCTACCGCGACGCGCGCGAACTCGCCGCCGTGTTCCAGGGCACCGCCAAGGGCTACGTGTACGGGCGGCAGGGCAACCCCACGTCCGCCGCGCTCGAGGCCAAGGTGTCCAAGATGGAAGGCGGCGTGTCGAGCGTGTGCTTTTCCACCGGCATGGCGGCGATCGGCGCGGCGATGCTCGCCCTGCTGCGCGAAGGCGACCACGTCGTGTCGAGCCGGTTCCTGTTCGGCAACACCGTGAGCCTGTTCGGCACCCTGCAGGCGCACGGGATCAAGGTCACGTTCGTGGATGCCACGGACGTGCGCAACGTCGAGGCCGCCCTTACGCCCGCGACCCGGCTGGTGTTCGTCGAGACCATCGCCAACCCGCGCACGCAGGTGGCCGACCTGGTCCGGATCGGGGACCTGTGCCGGGGCCGGGGCGTGGTCTACATCGTCGACAACACGATGACTTCGCCGGCCTTGTTCCAGCCCAAGGCGGTGGGCGCCAGCCTGGTCGTCAATTCGCTGACGAAGTACATCGGCGGCCACGGCAATGCGCTGGGCGGCAGCATCACCGACACCGGGCTGTACGACTGGACGAAGTTCCCGAATATCGCGGCGCCTTACAAATCCCAGCCGCCGGCGATGTGGGGCATGCAGCAGATCCGCAAGAAGGGGCTGCGCGACTGGGGCGGCACCCTTGCGGCCACCGATGCGCACCATATCGCGGTCGGCTCCGAGACGCTGGCGCTCAGGATGGCGCGGACCTGCTCCAATGCGCAAAGGGTGGCCGAATGCCTGGCCGCGCACCCCAAGGTGCGCGCTGTGTTTTATCCCGGCCTCGCCTCGCATCCGCAGCACGAACTCGCCACCCGGCTGTTCCGCGGCTGCGGCGGGATCCTGTCGTTCGAACTGGCGGACGGGATCGACTGCTTCGACTTCCTCAATCGCCTCGAAATCGTGGTCTCGTCGTCCAACCTCGGCGACAACCGGACGCTCGCGATCCCGGTCGCGCACACGATCTTCTGGGAGATGGGGGCGGAGCGCCGCAAGGAGATGGGCATCGCCGAGTCGCTCATCCGCGTGTCCATCGGGATCGAGGACGAGGCCGACCTGGTCGGCGACTTCACCCAGGCGCTGGGCTAGCGGCCGGGGAGGTCTGAGGAGGGGCGGAGCCCCTCTTCTCGTCCAGTCATGCGGCCCAGGGCTGCACCTCCAGCCAGGTGCTCTGGTAGGTCGCGCCCTCGCCAATGTCGGTGTAACGATCCGAGCACAGCATGTTGATCGTGCCGTGCACCGACTCCTCGTCCGGGCGCTGGCCCGGGACCAGCACCACGCCGGGCCGGATCTCGTCGGCCACGCGCAGGACCAGCCCGATGCGGCCGCGATCGTTGAACAGGGCTACTTTCTGCCCGTCGACCAGCCCGCGCACAGCGGCGTCCTGCGGATGCAGCACGCACCAGGGTTCGCCTTCCCGGCCGCGCAGGAAGTCCACCGCCGCGTAGGCCGTGTGCGGCTGGAAGTAGGAGGGCGCGGTGAGCAGCCGCAGCGGCCAGCGGGCCGCCTGTCTTTCGTCCTCGGGGTCAGGCTGCCAGTCGGGCAGCGGTGAGACGCCGAGCGCCCGGGCCTGCTCCGAATAGATCTCGAGCTTGCCGGAAGGCGTGCCGAACTTTTGTGGTCCTCCGGGCTTTACGTTGATCGGGCCGGCGTCTTCCACTTTGCCGATATCGAGCGCGGTCGGTCCCCGGCCGCCGCGCAGCAGCAGGCCGGCGATTTCGCGGGCCGGGATCCGGAACACGGAGTCGGCGAGGCCCATCCGCTGGGCAAGGGCCTGCGTCACCGCAAAGTTCGAGCGCGCTTCGCCGACCGGCGCGATCGCGGGCCTGGCGTATTGCATGTAGTAGCTGCCGTACGAGCGGAAGAGGTCCTCCGTCTCGAGGTAGGTGGTGGCGGGCAGGACGATGTCCGCATAGCGGGCGGTGGCGGTCATGAACGGGTCATGCACGACCGTGAACAGGTCTTCGCGCGCGAGCCCTGAGCGCACCTTGCCCACCTCCGGGCAGGTGATTGCAGGGTTGTTCGCCGCGACGAAGAGCGCGCGGATCGGCGGATCCTGCAGGTTGAGCAGCGCTTCTCCCAGGCGCAGGTGGTTCACCATGCGCGCCGTGGCCGGCCCGGAGGGCTTGCGCACCGCGTTGTAGTCGAGAGCAATCGAACCGGCGGACAGCAGCAGGGCGCCGCCGCCCTGCACGCCATAGGCGCCGGTCATCGCGGGCAGCACCAGCACCGCCCGCAGGGCCTG
>JAFEDL010000039.1:0-206 GCA_018241645.1 Pseudomonadota bacterium | reverse complement strand
GCCGCGAAGCGCTCGATGTCCGCCACCGGGATCCCGGTGATCCGCGCCGTCTCCCGCGGCGTGAAGCGGGGCAGGACCTCTTGCTCCAGCTTGTCGAATCCGAGCGTATTGGCTTCGAGGTACGCGCGGTCGCATTTCTTGTCGCGCACGAGGATGTGCGCCACCCCCAGGGCGAACGCCCCATCGGTGCCGATGTTGATCGGGAT
>JAFEDL010000038.1:11072-18055 GCA_018241645.1 Pseudomonadota bacterium | reverse complement strand
GACGTCGGCAGCGGCAAGACCATCCTTGCGGCCCTGGCCGCGCTGGCCGCCGTCGATGCAGGCTGGCAGGCCGCCGTGATGGCCCCGACCGAAATCCTCGCCGAGCAGCATTACCGCAAATTCTCCGAATGGCTGGGGCCGCTTGGGGTGAAGATCGCCTGGCTGCACGGCGGGCTGGCGGCCAGGGACAAGCGCGCGGCGCTGCAGGCCGTGGCAGCGGACGGCGCCGGCATGGTGATCGGCACCCATGCGCTGTTCCAGGAGGGCGTCGAATTCGCCCGCCTGGGTCTCGCGGTCGTCGACGAGCAGCACCGCTTCGGGGTGCAGCAGAGGCTGGCGCTGCGCAGGAAGGCCGATGGCGAGGGCGTGGTCCCGCACCAGCTGATGATGAGCGCCACCCCGATCCCGCGCACCCTGTCGATGAGCTACTACGCCGACCTCGATGTTTCGGTCATCGACCAGCTTCCGCCGGGCCGCACCCCGGTAAAGACGCGCCTGATTTCGAACGCGCGCCGCGGAGAGGTACTGGCGCGAATCCACGCCGCCTGCGCGGCGGGCGAGCAGGCGTACTGGGTGTGCCCGCTGATCGAGGAGTCGGACACGCTCGACCTGCAGACCGCACTCGACGCCCATGCCGAGCTGCAGGCGGAATTTCCCGAATTGAAGGTGGGTCTCCTGCATGGCCGCATGCCGCCGGCCGAAAAGGCTGCTGCGATGCAGGCGTTCAAGGAAAACCGGCTCCAGCTGGTCGTGTGCACGACCGTGATCGAGGTGGGGGTGGACGTGCCGAACGCGTCGCTGATGGTGATCGAGCATGCGGAGCGCTTCGGGCTGGCCCAGCTGCACCAGCTCCGCGGCCGGGTCGGGCGCGGCCGCCGCGAAAGCGACTGCATCCTGCTGTACGCAAATCCCTTGTCGCAGATGGCGCGCGCTAGACTCAAGGTGATCTACGAGAATTCCGACGGGTTCGAGGTCGCGCGCGAGGACCTGCGCCTTCGCGGCCCCGGGGAGTATCTCGGCGAGCGCCAGAGCGGCGCGCCGCTGCTGCGGTTCGCCGACCTGGAGACCGACGAGCCGATGATCGTCGATGCGCGGGAGGCGGCCGGGATGATGCTGGAAACGTTTCCCGGCGAGGCCCGGGCGCATGTCGAGCGATGGCTGGGAAGCAGGCAGGACTTCGCCCGGGTTTGAATCCCGCAGCCGGGTGCGATAATCGCCCGATGACACGGGCACAGATCCTGGCGCGGCTGAACGCCTACGAGCGTCTGATCCGGCTCGACAAGCCGATTGGCACGCTGCTCCTGCTCTGGCCGACCCTCTGGGCGGTCTGGATTGCGTCGGCCGGGCGCCCGCGCGGCGATGTGGTGCTCGTCTTTTCGATCGGGACACTGCTCATGCGCTCGGCCGGATGCGCGGTAAACGACTACATCGACCGCGGGTTCGACGGGCATGTCGAGCGCACGCGCGACCGGCCGGTGGCGTCCGGCGAGATCCGGCCCTGGGAGGCCCTCGTCGTGGCCGCGGTGCTCGCCCTTGTCGCTTTTGGTTTCGTGCTGTTCCTGAACCCGCTCGCGATCAAGCTGTCGTTCGCCGCGCTGTTCGTTGCCGCAACTTATCCGTTCACGAAGCGATTCTTCTGGTTTCCCCAGGCCTACCTGGGCATTGCGTTCGGTTTCGGCATCCCGATGGCCTTCGGCGCGGTGCTCAACGCGCTGCCGCCAGTGTGCTGGTGGCTCCTGCTCGCCAACATATTCTGGGCGCTCGCCTACGATACCGAGTATGCGATGGTCGACCGGGAGGACGACAAGCGCGTCGGGATCCGCACCGCCGCGGTGGCGCTAGGCAGGCACGATGTTGCGGGCGTGGTGTCCTTCTATGCGGCAACGCTGGCCGTGCTGGCAGGGGTCGGCGCGCTTGCCGGGCTGGGCATCCCGTACTACGCCGGCCTCGGCGTCGCGGCCGGGCTCATGGGCTATCATTGGTCCTTGATTCGCGGCCGTACGCGCGAGGGCTGCTTCAGGGCTTTCATGCACAACAACTGGGTCGGCGCCGCCATCTTCGCCGGGATCGCATTGTCCTATCCGGTTCCGGGCCTGTGGTGAGCGCGCAGCCAACTGACGAGGCGCCGCTGGCAAGCTTCGAGTTCCGCCGCGGCGAGCTCGCCGGTTCGCACCTTTCGCTGTTCTCTTCGCGCCTCGTGCACCGGGGCTCGGAATTCTCGGAAACGATGCCGCTCGACCGCATGGGCGCGGTGGGCATCGGTTTCGAGCGCGACCATGGCCGAATCGTGTGGGGGAGCGTGCTGCTGGCCGTGGCCCTTGCCGCGTTTGCCGCATCCTGGCCGCTGCGCATGCTGGTCACCACCGCGCTGGGCGAAGTGGCCGCCCAGCCGCCGGGCGGCGGTTTCCTGCCTGCGGCCCTGCGCGCGCTCGATTTTTGCGTCGCGGTGCTTCCTTTTGCCAGCGTGGCGATCGCGCTTTGGGCGACGGCATGGGTCGTGCTCGGATGGATCGGGGATACGGTGCTTACGGTCGTGATTGCCCCCGCCGAACGCGTCTATGCGGCGCGCGGGCGAGATCCCGCGTTGGTGGAATTTGCCGAAGCCGTCGCGGCGCGCGTCGCGGAGTGCCGCCGCTGATGAAGTACTCCGACCTGCGCGACTTCCTGGCGCAACTCGAATCCCAGGGGGAGCTCCGGCGTGTCCGAGCGGAGGTCTCGCCGAAGTTCGAAATGACCGAGATCTGCGACCGCGTGCTGCGCGACGGCGGCCCCGCAGTGCTGTTCGAGAATCCGGCCGGGCACACGATCCCCGTGCTCTGCAACCTGTTCGGCACTGTGCGCCGCGTGGCGCTCGCCATGGGCGCCGAGGATGCGGCTTCGCTGCGCGACATCGGCCGGCTGCTTGCGACGATGAAGGAGCCGGCGCCGCCCAAGGGATTCAAGGATCTCTGGGACAAGCTGCCCGAGCTGCGCCAGCTCGCTTCCAGGGTGTTGGACATGGCGCCCCGCGTGGTGTCTTCCGCGCAGTGCCAGGAGGTGGTGCGCGAGGGCCAGGACGTCGACCTGGCGCAGCTGCCGATCCAGACCTGCTGGCCGGGCGACGCGGGGCCCTTGATCACCTGGGGACTCACCGTAACGCGCGGCCCGCAGGGGCTCCCGCACTCCAAGGCGCGGCAGAACCTCGGGATCTACCGCCAGCAGGTGATCGGCCCGAACCGGGTGATCATGCGCTGGCTCGCGCATCGCGGCGGCGCGCTCGATTTTCGCGACCACCAGCAGGCGCATCCGGGCAAGCCGTTCCCGGTCGCCGTGGCGCTCGGGGCGGATCCCGCCACACTGCTGGCCGCGGTCACGCCGGTGCCGGATGCGCTGGGCGAATACCAGTTCGCTGGCTTGCTGCGCGGGGCGCGCACCGAGCTGGTGAAGTGCATCGGCAGCGACCTGCAGGTGCCCGCGAGGGCCGAGATCGTGCTCGAGGGCGCCATCCACCCGGGCGACACGGCGCCCGAAGGTCCTTTCGGGGACCATACCGGCTACTACAATGAAGTCGATGCCTTCCCGGTGTTCACGGTAGAACGCATGACGATGCGGCGCGCGCCGGTCTACCACAGCACCTACACGGGCAAGCCGCCCGACGAGCCCGCCATGCTCGGCGTCGCTCTGAACGAAGTCTTCGTGCCGCTGCTCGTCAAGCAGTTCCCCGAGATCGTCGATTTCTACCTGCCGCCCGAGGGCTGCTCGTACCGCATGGCGATCGTCAGCATGAAGAAGCAGTACCCGGGGCACGCGAAGCGCGTCATGTTCGGAGTCTGGAGCTTCCTGCGCCAGTTCATGTACACGAAGTTCATCGTCGTCACCGACGACGACGTGAACGTGCGCGACTGGAAGGAAGTGATCTGGGCGATCACCACCCGGGTGGACCCGGCGCGCGATACGCTCCTCGCCGCGAACACGCCGATCGACTACCTCGACTTCGCGAGCCCGGTGCCCGGGCTGGGGTCGAAGATGGGCATCGATGCCACCAACAAGTGGCCCGGCGAGACCAGCCGCCAGTGGGGCACGCCGATTTCAATGGATCCGGCCGTGAAGAAGCGCGTGGACGCGTTGTGGAAGGACCTCGGCCTGTGAGCGGCGACGCGAAGGAAGGCCTCAAGGCATGGACGCACGTGATCTACGGCCTGCATGCGTTCTCGGTCCTTGCCGGGATCGCGACGCCGGCGTTCGTGGTGACCGCTTTCCTGCTGGGATGGCCGTCGATCATCGCGGTGATCCTGAACTACGCGAAGCGCCCGGAGGCCGCCGGGACGTACCTCGAATCGCATTTCCGCTGGCAGATCCGCACGTTCTGGTTCGCGGCGCTGTGGTGCCTGGCCGGGGGCGTGCTTTGGGTGACGCTGGTCGGGATCCCGTTTGCAATCGTCCTCTGGATCGGCACGGGGATCTGGGTCGCCTACCGGGTGATACGCGGCTGGCTGGCGCTCACGAAGGACAAGCCCCTGCCGGTCTAGGCGGACCCTATCTCGCGTAGACCCAGTTCAGCAGCGCGTCCTGCGCGGCCTGGGCCTGCCCCGCATTCGGGTGGTTGACGATCATCGTCACCGCGAGGCGCCGCCCGCTGCGGTCGAGCACATACCCGGCGATGGAGCGCACGTCCGCGAGCGAGCCGGTCTTGATGTGGGCCTGGCCCGCGACGGCTTCGCTCTTCATGCGCTTTCGCATGGTGCCGTCCACCGCGACCAGCGGAAGCGAGGCGACCAGTTCGGGCATCAGCGGGCTGCGGAACGCGGCAACGAGCAGCGTGGTGAGGCTCTGGGCGCTGATCCGCTCGACGCGCGAGAGCCCTGCGCCGTTTTCCATCACCAGTTCCGGGAAGTCGAGCCCGCGTTTCGCCAGCCACGCCTTGATCGCGCGCTGGCCGTTCTCGGTGGTTGCCGGCGGGCCGGCCTGCCCGGCCGCAATCGCCAGGTACAGCTGGCGCGCCATCACGTTGTTGCTGTACTTGTTGATGTCGCGCACCACCTCGGCCAGCGCGGGGGACTCGATGGATGCGAACGGCTTCGCCTCGCCCTGCAACGCGCCGTCGCGTGCGCCTCCCTTGATCGAACCGCCGAGTTCCGCCCACAGCAGGCGAAAGAGGCTGCCCGCGTATTGCATCGGCGGCAGCAGGGCAACGTGCCAATGGCGTTCGCCGCATGCGGCGCTGTAGCTGCCCGTGAAGAGGGCGCGCGGCGCCGCTGCCTGCGGCTGGAAATCCGGTTTCAGCCGCTCGCGCCAATCGCCGCAGGGCCCTTCCGCAAGGCGCACCGAGCTGACCGTGTCGATGATGGGAGGCTCCGCGGTGACGCGCACGGTGCCCCGCTCCGGGTCGGGGGAAAACAGGAACCGGATCGACTTGAAGTTCAGCAGCAGGGGGTCGGGGCCGACGTTGTAGGGCCGCAGCGACTCCCCGTCGAAGCGGGACGGGTCGTATTCGCCGGTCGCGAACTGGGTCCGGTCGAGCACCAGGTCGCCCCGGATGTCCTTCAGGCCCTTGGCGCGCAGATCCCTCAACAGCAGCCAGAAGGCTTCCAGGGTCAGCTTCGGGTCGCCGGAGCCCTTCAGGACCAGGTCGCCATCCAGGACCCCCTCCCGCAACGGGCCGCCCAGATAGGCGTCCGTGTGCCACCGATACGCCGGCCCCAGGAGTTCCAGGCCGGCAAAAGTGGTCACTAACTTCATTGTCGAGGCCGGATTCAGGGGCAGCCCCGGATTCACGGCCAGGAGGGGGCGCTCCGCGCCGACGTCCTGTATCGAGATCCCTACGCTGGAAACCGGGATCCCCGCGGCGCGCAAGGCTTGGGCCACCGCAGGAGGCGGGTTGTCGGCCGCGAGGCTCGCGAGCGGGGTGAGCGCGGACGCCGAGAAGGCCAGGGCGACACGGATAAGCCATTGAATCTGCATGATCCTGGATTCTACGGTGCTTTAATGTCTTGAAATCCGGTCAATATGCCCCTATCATTAGCACTCGAAGGGGATGAGTGCTAACAACAGTTGCCGTCCCCGCTCAGTCGGGCTGGTTGTTCCGGTGTCGCCGTTCAGGCACCGCCCGGCCGCCCTTTACCTCGTTGACTCAATAGGATTGGAGACTCGAATGAAAATTCGTCCCCTGCACGATCGTGTGATCGTCAAGCGTATCGAAGAAGAGCGCAAAACCGCTTCCGGCATCGTCATCCCCGACACCGCGACCGAAAAGCCGGACCAGGGCGAGATCGTCGCCGTCGGCAAAGGCAAGAAGGGCGATGACGGCAAGGTCCAGCCGCTCGACGTCAAGGTCGGCGACCGCGTCCTGTTCGGCAAGTACAGTGGCCAGACCGTCAAGGTCAAAGGCGACGAACTCCTCGTGATGCGCGAGGAAGACATCATGGGCGTGCTCGAGTCCTAAGACTCGCCGTCCACAACCCACATCCCCTATTGCAGATTCAGGAGAATATCTAAATGGCTGCTAAAGAAGTCCGCTTCCACGAGAGCGCGCGCGTCAAGATGGTCCACGGACTGAACATCCTGGCCGACGCGGTCAAAGTCACCCTCGGCCCCAAGGGCCGCAACGTGGTCCTCGAGCGCTCCTACGGCGCGCCGACGGTCACCAAGGACGGCGTGTCGGTCGCCAAGGAAATCGAACTGAAGGACAAGTTCGAGAACATGGGCGCGCAGATGTGCAAGGAAGTCGCCTCCAAGACCTCGGACGTCGCCGGTGACGGCACGACGACCGCCACGGTGCTGGCCCAGTCCATCGTCCGCGAAGGCATGAAGTACGTCGCCGCCGGCATGAACCCGATGGACCTCAAGCGCGGCATCGACAAGGCCGTGACCTCGGTCGTCGAAGAGCTGAAGAAGGCCTCGCGTCCCTGCACGACCTCCAAGGAAATCGCCCAGGTCGGCTCGATCTCGGCCAACTCCGACTTCGACATCGGCAAGAACATCGCCGACGCGATGGACAAGGTCGG
>JAFEDL010000038.1:10556-10990 GCA_018241645.1 Pseudomonadota bacterium | reverse complement strand
TACTTCATCAACAACCCCGACAAGCAGGTCGCGCTGCTCGATGACCCGTTCATCCTGCTGCACGACAAGAAGATCTCGTCGATCCGCGAGCTGCTGCCGCTGCTGGAGCAGGTCGCCAAGGCCGGCCGTCCGCTGCTGATCATCGCCGAGGAACTCGAAGGCGAAGCGCTCGCGACCCTGGTCGTGAACAACATCCGAGGGATACTTAAGACCTGCGCCGTCAAGGCCCCTGGCTTCGGCGACCGCCGCAAGGCGATGCTGGAAGACATGGCCATCCTGACGGGCGGCACGGTGATCAGCGAGGAACTCGGCCTCAAGCTCGAGAACGCCACGCTGAAGGACCTGGGCCACGCCAAGAAGGTCGAGTGCGGCAAGGAAAACACCACGATCATCGACGGCGCCGGCGACAAGAAGGCGATCGAGGCCCGCGTCAA
>JAFEDL010000038.1:0-10517 GCA_018241645.1 Pseudomonadota bacterium | reverse complement strand
CGCGTTGCCAAGCTGGCCGGCGGCGTTGCGGTGATCAAGGTCGGCGCCGCGACCGAAGTCGAGATGAAAGAGAAGAAGGCCCGCGTCGAAGACGCGCTGCACGCCACGCGCGCTGCGGTGGAAGAAGGCGTGGTCCCCGGCGGCGGCGTTGCGCTGATCCGCGCCCGTGCGTCCCTCGGCAAGCTGAAGGGCGACAACCACGACCAGGAAGCCGGCATCAAGATCGTGCTGCGCGCCCTGGAAGAGCCGCTGCGCCAGATCGTTGCGAACGCGGGCGCCGAGCCCTCGGTCGTGATGAACAAGGTGTACGAAGGCAAGGGCAACTACGGCTACAACGCGCAGACCGGCGAGTACGGCGACATGGTCGAGATGGGCGTGATCGATCCGACCAAGGTGACCCGTACCGCGCTGCAGAACGCGGCTTCCGTGGCCGGCCTGATGCTCACGACCGATGCAATGATTGCCGAGCTCGTCGACGAGAAGAAGGGCGGCGACATGGGCGGCGGCATGGGCGGCGGCATGNNNGGGTGGCATGGGCGGCATGGACATGTAACTCGTCCGCGACGAAGTTCGCGCGCCCCGGCGCGCGAGCCGAATCTGGAAAAGGGGCGCTTCGGCGCCCTTTTTCTTTCTTGGCGCTTCGGGGTCCATTTCCTTTTGGCCCGTTCGCACAGCGAAACCTCGCGAACCGCTCCAAGGGGGAGTCAGAATAATGCAAGATTGACGCAAGCCGGGGTTAAGCCGACAGGACTAGTCTCGTTCCTGACCGTCCGGCACTGGATGATCCTGTCGTTCAGTGCTGGTCGTGTCTCCCTCCTTGGACAGCAGCTTGTCCTTTAAGGCGCCGCCAGTCGGCGCCTTTTTCTTTGGCGGTACGCGCTTTTTCCTTTATAATCCGCACCCTTGCGCAGCGCAGCGGAGTTCTCCGCCGCGTCTCGTACGGCCAAGTAGCTCAGTCGGTAGAGCAGCGGATTGAAAATCCGTGTGTCGGTGGTTCGATTCCGCCCTTGGCCACCACTCCCCTTTAGTATCATCGGCGGCAGGCGCGACCGGACTTAAAGACAACCCGTGGATCAACCCAAGACTCTCGGCAGGTACCAGATCCAGGGGGTGCTCGGCAAAGGCGCCATGGGCCTGGTCTACGACGGCCTCGACCCCGGCCTGAACCGCAGGGTCGCCATCAAGACCATCCTCGTGAAGCAGCTCGACGAGGACACGGCGCGCCTGTACTCGAAGCGGTTCGAGCGCGAGGTGCGGGCGGTGGCCCGGCTCAACCACCGCAACATCGTCCAGGTCTACGACTTCGGCACGGAAGGCGACATCGCGTACATCGTGATGGAGTACATCCAGGGCAAGGAACTCAAGGACTACTTCGACGCCAACGAGCGGTTCGACGTCATGACGACCTTCCGGATGATGACCGAGCTGCTCGAGGCGCTGGATTTCGCGCACGATGCCGGGATCATCCACCGCGACATCAAGCCGGCCAACATCATGGTGGACGCCGAGGGGCACGTAAAACTCACCGATTTCGGCGTGGCGCGGGTGGTCGACCCGGACGGCCAGCACGAGGCCACCCAGACCGGCGCCATGGTCGGGACGCCGGCGTACATGTCGCCGGAGCAGATCCAGGGCCAGGCCATCGATCACCGCACCGACATCTTTTCGGCCGGCATCATCTTCTACCAGTTCCTCACCGGGCAGAAGCCGTTCGAGGGCAGCCAGTGGGCGCTCGCGAAGAAGATCGTGCAGGACGAGCCGGCCAGGCCGTCGTCGATCGTCAGGGTGCCGCCCGAGATCGACCGCGTCGTGGCGCGGGCGCTTGCAAAGGAACCGGACCACCGCTACCAGAATGCCCGCAGTTTCGCCGCCGCCCTCAAGCGCATCCTCGAGGGCAAGCCGCCCGAGGATCCGAACGAGGAGGTCGGCCATGCCTCGGTTCCCCCGCAGGCCGCGCCGGCCCCTGCGCCCAAGGCAAAGGCCCAGGGCAACGAAGCCGAGATGGAATTCTGGCGCGCGATCAAGGACAGCGACGACCCCGAGGAACTCGAGTTGTACATCGAGCAGTTTCCCCAGGGCGTGTACGTCGAGCTCGCGCGACGCAAGATCGCCGAACTGGGCGGCTGAGCCCGTCCACGGCCCCTCGATGAGCGCGCTGCTGCACGGAATACGCGTGCTCGATTTCGGGCGGTACATAGCGGGCCCCTATTGCGCGGCACTGCTGGCCGAGTACGGCGCCGAGGTGATCCGCGTCGAGAAGCGCGAAGGCAGCGAGGACCGCTTCGTGGCGCCGATCGGTTCGGGCGGCGAAGGCAGCCTGTTCCTGCAGATGAACCGCAACAAGCTCTCCCTGACGGTCGACCCGATGACAGGCGAGGGCCGCGAGATCGTGCGCAGGCTCGTGCGGACCGCGGACGTCGTCGTGGCGAACCTGCCGGAGCAGAGCCTCGCGGCGATGGGCCTGGACTATGCGAGCCTCAGCGCGCTGAGGCCGGACATCATCGCCACCACGAGCAACGCTTTCGGCGCAACGGGGCCGATGGCGAAGAACGTCGGGTTCGACGGCGTCGGGCAGGCGATGTCCGGCGCGGTCTT
The DNA here is from genome assembly GCA_018241645.1 of Pseudomonadota bacterium. Taxonomy (GTDB): domain Bacteria; phylum Pseudomonadota; class Gammaproteobacteria; order Burkholderiales; family SG8-39; genus SZAS-79. The sequence continues at coordinate 7,922 of JAFEDL010000038.1, read as the reverse complement.
CATGACCGGCGAGCCCGGGCAGCCGTACCGCGCGCAGGTCAACTGGGTGGATTTCGGCACGGCACTGCACTGCGCATTCGGCACGATGGCCGCGCTGATGGAGCGATCCAGGAGCGGCAAGGGCCAGCACGTCAAGGGATCCCTGCTCGGCACCGCGCTGACCTTCATGAACTCCTACCTCATCGAGCAGGCCGTCACCGCCATCAATCGCGTGCCGACCGGCAATCGCGGGCAGGCCGCGGCCCCGGTGAACATCTATCGCACCACCGACGGGTGGGTGCTGTGCCAGGTCGTCGGCCAGCCGCTGTACGAGCGCTGGGCCAGGCTGATGGGCGAACCGCACTGGCTTGCCGATCCGCGCTTCGCCAGCGACCTGTCGCGCGGCGAGAACGCCGCAATCATCGATGCGCGCATGAACCGTTGGTGCGAGGGGCGCACCACGAACGAGGCCGTGGAGATTCTCGGCGCGGCGAAGATCCCGTGCGGCCCCGTGCTGAATGCCCAGGGAGCGCTCGACCACCCGCAAGTGCAGGCGCTTGGCCTGTTCCAGCCGCTCGGCTATCCCGGAATCCCGTCGCCCGCGCCCGTGGGCAGGGTGCCGCTGTCGATGTCCGTTACGCAGGGTGAGATCCGGCACCGCGCGCCGCTGCTGGGCGAGCACACCGGGCGGATCCTCGGCGAACTCGGCTACGACGCCGCGTCGGTCGCCGGCCTGCGCGAGCGCGGGATTATCTAGATCCCGAGACGCTCCGGCGAGAGATATTTCTGCCGGTAGATCTCGAAAGGCAGGGTGTCCGCAGCCTCGATCCCGCGCTGCTCCTCGACCGACTCCATTGCCATCCTCGCAAAGCGCGCTTCCACTTCCGCGGGCAGCGACAGTGCCTCGATTGAAGCGCGGTGCTGCCGCGACTGGTGCAGCACAAAGCGCACATAGGTGTTGGCGTGGTCCTCTGCCATGGACTTGAGCACGCGGGCGGATGGCAGCATGTCCGGGGCGTCGAGCGCTGCCATGGCCGCCGCGAGCGCATCGCGATAGGCTGCGCCGCCGTGCGCGGCATCGAGCGCCGCGGCGATCGGCTCGCACGCGGCGAGGACTTCGCTTCCCCACTCGCGCAACCCGACTTCTTCGCCGTTGCGCTCCAGGCGCAGGCCGGGCTCGCGGCCGCGTGCCGCGACGCGGTGCTGGTTGCGCGCGTTCGCCGCAATCTCCAGGGGGGTGTCGGGGGGGCTGTCGCCCAGCAGGCAGTGCATCAGGAATACGTCGAGCAGGCGGATCGTCGCCGCGGTGATGCCCACGGGCTCGAACGGGTTGAGGTCCATCAGGCGCACCTCGACGTACTCCACGCCCCGCTCGCGCAGCGCATGCAGCGGACGCTCGCCCTGGTGGATGACGCGCTTGGGTCGGATCGTGCCGTAGAACTCGTTCTCGATCTGCAGCAGGCTGGTCGCGAGCTGGCGATAGCTCTCGACACCGTCCCCAGGCACGCCCGGCTCGCGGATGCCGATCGCCTCGTAGGGCGGGTAGGGGCGGGTGAGCGCGTCCTGCAGCGAGGCGGCGTAGCTGTCGAGGTTGTTGTAGCTCACCGCCAGGGACGCCTGCGCGTCGCTCTGGTAGCCGAGCGGGCCCATGCGCAGCGAAGTCGCCCCGGGCCGGTACATGGTCCCGGGCTTCAGCTCCATGAGCTCGTGCTTCCTGCCCGCGACGAAGCTTGCGCACACCGCGGGCGATGCGCCGAAGAGGTACAGGAGCAGCCAAGAGTGGCGCCGGAAATTGCGGATCAGCGAAAAGTAGGCGACGTTCGGCTCGGCGGCCGCAGGCAGCGAAAAGTTGTAGTGGATGCCGGAGATCGTCTGCATGCGCCGGCCGTAGCGGTGCGAAAGGCCGATCCGGTAGACCGTCTTCGCCCGCCCCACATTCGAGTTGCCGTAGCGGCCGATCGGGATCACGTCGTCCCCGGGCAGTCCGCAGGGCATGCTCGCGCACCACATCATTTCGTCGCCGATATGGCGGTACACCACCTGGTGGATGCGCGTCAGTTCCTCGATGCACGCCTCGACTCCGGTGTGCACACCCGTGATCAGCTCGAGCTGCGACTCGCTGAAGTCGGTGGTGATGTGCGGGTGGCTCAGCGCGGAGCCCAGCCCGGCCGGGTGCGGGTTCGCCGCGAGCGCGCCGTCCGGGCGCACGCGCAGGCTCTCCTTCTCGATGCCGCGGCGGATATCCCTGAGGGCGGCGGGCCCGAGCGCGCGCAGCCGCTCCCGCAGTACGTCCTGGTTGGTGGTCATTCGGGGTGAGGTATGCTGGAAGAGGCGCTAAGGTAACAGAACATCGGGTGGGAGAACCCCTGCTGCCTACCCGGGCATGACGATCTGGATATGGTCCCGGCTGACGTCGATGAATTCGGCGGTCAGGATCTGCCGGCCGCCCAAGTGCAGTTCCCAGACCTCGGCATCGGTCACCGCGACGAAGCTCTTGGCCTCGACGATGAAATCCGTCAGGCGCGCGCCGGGAATGAGGTCGATATATCCCTTGATCCGGTAGGCGCTCGTCAGGATGGTGACCTTGGTCTTGGCTTGCTCGTTAGGCATTGATCTTCCCCTTGAAATGGCCCCTGCGAACCAGCCGCCGCGGCCGGCCCTGCCTGCGCTATCCTGCCACTATTCCCATGAAGATATTCTACGGCTGGCGGATGGTGGCTGCCGGGGGCGGCATCCAGTTCCTCCAGGCTGGGCTGCTGCACCAGGCCTTCGGCGCCTATTTTGCGCTGCTCACCGAGGAGTTCGGGTGGAGCAAGACCGCGCTGTCGGGCGCCGCGGCGATGCAGCCGATGGAAGCGGCCGTGCTGGGGCCCGCGCTGGGCTGGATCATCGACCGCTTCGGCCCCCAGGGCATGATCCGGATCGGCATCGTGACCTTCGGCGTCGGCTTCATGCTCCTCAGCCAGATCGAGTCCCTGGCCGGGTTCTACGGCGCGTTCCTCGTGATCGCCCTCGGGGCCAGCCTGTGCGGCTTCTTCCCGATCAACGTGGCGATCATCCACTGGTTCGAAAAATTCCGCGCGCGCGCGCTGTCGGTGCTGTCCCTGGGCCTGGCGATCGGCGGCGTATTCGTGCCCGTAGTGGCGTGGTCGATGCAGGCCTGGGGCTGGCGCGCCACGGCATTCGGCTCCGGGCTGCTCGCGATCGTCGTCGGCTGGCCCCTGGCGCGCCTGTTCCGCCGCCGCCCCGAGGACGTGGGCGAGACCATCGACGGCCTGCCGCCTGCCGCGCCCACGGCCGGCGAGGCGGAAGCGCCCGGGCAGCGCGAATTCACCGCGCGCGAAGCGCTGCGCACCAGCGCGTTCTGGCTGCTGTCGCTGGGCCATGCATTCGCGCTCCTCATCGTATACGCGGTGAGCGTGCACGCCATCACCCACATGAAGGAAGGCCTGGGGTATACGCTCGCGGAAGCTTCGCTGGTGATCACGCTGATGACCCTGTCGCAGGTCGGCGGCGTGCTGGTGGGGTGGTGGATCGGCGACCGCTACGAGAAGCGTTACGTGGCGGCAGCCTGCATGCTGATGCACGCCAGCGGGCTCCTGATGCTGACCTACGCCAACGGCACGGCGATGCTCGTCGCGTTCGCGCTCCTGCACGGCGGCGGGTGGGGGCTGCGGGGCCCGTTCATGCAGGCGATCCGCGCCGATTACTTCGGGCGCCGGTCGATCGGCATGATCCTCGGGCTCTCGGCGCTGATCATCGTCATTGGCCAGATCGGCGGCCCGATCCTGGCCGGGATCTTCGCCGACTTCACCGGCAACTACCGGATGGGGTTCACCGTGCTTGCGGTCCTTGCCGGCGTGGGTTCGCTGTTCTTCCTGCTCGCCCGGCGTCCCGCGCTCAAGGCGACACCAGCCGTGTGAGCAGTGCGCGCAAGGCGGCGCCGGGCGAGCAGCCCAGGCTGCGGGCCGCCTCGTTGCAGTGGGAGACCACGCCGTTGTCCCAAGTGTCGCGTGCGTCCCCTATCCGCGCGCTGGTGTGCGCGACTGTCAAGGCGGCGATGCCGCGGGCCTGCAGCATCGCAAGGGCCGCGATGCCGGCTCCGTCCTTGCCCACCCCGGCGTCGTTGAAGACCACCAGTGCGAACGGCACTTCCAGCGCAAAGCGGCCGGAGCTTGTGCCGCCGTGCGAACCGGTGACCACGATCGCCCCGGCATCGTCCGGCCCTGCCTGCGTTATGGAGTCGACCGCGATCACCCGGCCGCCGCTGCCGTGCGCAAGCACCGTATTCGCCACCGGCTGCTGTCCTAGAGCGGCAAGCGCACGCCGAGGCCGCGCGCCTGCGCGATCTCGTAGGCGGCCTGAGCGGCGGCGAGGTCGGCCAGCGCGTGCCCCGAGAACAGGAACATCGTGCGCTCCCGGTCCGAGCCCCGGCCCGGATGCCTGCCCGAAGCGAGGTCCGCGAGGTCGGCCTCGTAGGGGCCGGCAAACGGCATGCGCCCCATCGCGGCCAGCACGCGGGTCTGCTCGTGCTCGTCCGTGGCGAGGAGGTCCACGCCGCGCAGCGTTTCCCGCTTCCACGAGCGGCCCAGGTCCACCGCCCCGGCAAACTCACCCGGCGCGAGCCAGGCCGTGTCGAGGAACTCGAGCGTCGCGGCGCCTTCGGGCACGGTGGTGATCACCACGTCCAGGCCCTCGACCGCGTTGCGCGGATCGCGGGTCGTGGCCGCCTGCATCCCGAGCGCCCGCGCGGCAGCCGCGAATTTCTCGGCGCTGGCGGGTGTGCGGCTGTAGGCGACAACCCGGTTGAGCTTCGGGAGCACGAGGCGCAATGCGTCGAGGTGGCTGTAGGCCTGCACGCCGCAGCCGACGAACCCGATCGACTCGCTGCCCTTGCGGGCCAGCGCCTGCGCCGCAATCGCCGTCATGGCGCCGGTGCGCGTGGCCGTGATCCAGTTGCCGCCCATGACGGCCAGCGGCGCCCCGGTCTTCGCGTCCGAAAGGATGATGAGGCTGCAGATGGTCGGGCCGCTGGTCTGCGCGCTCGGCACCAGGCCGAACCATTTCATTCCGGCGAGGCCCGCATCGGCGAGGACCGCCGGCTTGGCCTGGAACAGGTGGCCGGGCCCGAGAGTCAGCACGGACTTGGAGGCGGCGCGGGCCGTGCCGCGTGCCTGCGCGGCGAACGCGTCCGCGACGACTTCGCGCAGGCGGTCGAGCGAAATCCCGGCGCCCGAGACATCGGCTTCCGACAGGTAGATGAGGGTGTCCTGCATCGCGGGAGCGCGTACGCTCAGAACAACGAGTATCCGCCGTCGATCAGGAAGGTGTCGCCGGTGTGGTAGCTGGACGCCGCGCTCATCAGGTACACCGCGATGCCGCCGAAGTCCGCGCCCGTGCCCCAGCGGCGCGCCGGGATCCTGGGCAGCACGTTGCCTGCGAACTTCTCGTTCCCAACCGCGGCGGCAGTCATGTCGGTTTCGATCCAGCCGGGCAGGATCGAATGCGCGCGGATCCTGTGGCGGGCCAGCTCGACCGCGAGGCCGCGCATCATCGAGATCATCCCGCCCTTGGTGGCGGCGTAGTGTTCGCTGCGGGGCGCGCCTTCGATTGCGGCGAGCGAAGCCGTGCCCGCCAGCACGCCGTCACCGCCGCGTTCCACCATGTGGCGCGCGGCCGAGCGCAGCGTGTAGAAGGCGCCGTCCAGGTTCACGCGCAGCACTCGATGCCATTCCTCGGAGGTCATCTCGAGGAACGACTTCGTGCCGCGGCCGCTTACGCCGGCGTTCGCAAAGCACCCGTCGACGCGGCCGAGCGTGGCGACGGTCTGCGCCATGGCCGCGTCCACCGCCTTCTCGTCGCCCACGTCGCACTGCAGGGCGAGGACCTTGCGGCCCGTTGCGGCGATCTGCTCGCGGGCAGCCGCGTTCTTCGCGGCATTGGTGCCCCAGATCGCCACGTCGGCGCCGGCCTGCGCGACGGCCATCGCCATGCCCAGGCCGATGCCGCTGTTGCCGCCGGTCACCAGCGCAACCTTGCCCGTCAGGTCGAACGGCGCGTAGGCCACCGCTTATTTCCTCTTCGGCCAGGGCACGCCCTGCGAGCCTTCGGCCACTTCGCCGATGCCCTTGTTGACGAAGCGCTGCACGCGCTTGCCCTCGTAGGTTTCGGTCGTGTAGAGGTTGCCCTTGGAGTCGGTGGCGATGCTGTGCACCCCGTAGAACTGCCCCGGCTGGCGCCCGCCGTCGCCGAAGTTGGTCAGTTCCTCGAGCGTATCGCGCAGGATCACGCGCACCTTCTCGTTGGTGCCGTCGGCGAGGTAGATGTAGCGCTGCGCCTTGTCCTTGGAGAAGGCGATGTCCCAGACCGAGCCGGAGCCCAGCGTCTCCTTCGCGTAGAACGCCTCCTTCACGAACGTGCCGTCGGGCTTGAACACCTGGAGGCGGTCGCCGGCGCGGTCGCAGACGTACAGCAGGCCGTCCTCGGTGCGCTCCACGCAGTGCACCGGGTTGCGGAACTGCTGCAGCGGCGGCGCTTTCGGGTCGTATTTCCCCTGGTCCGCGTCGTCCGGCTTGTTGCCGTACGCGCCCCAGTAGCGCTTCATCTTGCCGGTGTCGGCATCCAGCACGGCGACGCGCCGGTTCTTGTACCCGTCCGCCACGTACGCCTCGTTGGTCTTGGGATCGACCCAGATCTTGGCCACCCGCCCGAAGTTGTCGGGGTCGTTGCTGCCCGCGTTCTTGCCGAGGTTGCCCACCTGCATCAGGAACTTGCCGTCCTTGGTGAATTTCAAGAGGTGCGCGTCCTTCGCGCCGTTGCCGCCGATCCAGACATTGCCTTTGTAGTCGACGTGGATGCCGTGGTTCGATTCGGGCCACTCGTAGCCCTGTCCCGGGCCGCCCCAGGCGCGCACAAGGTTGCCCGCCTGGTCGAACTCGAGCACCGGCGGCGCGGCGGAGCAGCACTCGCCGACCTTGAGGTCGAGGGCGCGCTCGTTGGCGTGCAGCGTGGCGGCGCCGCGATGGATGATCCACACGTGATCGGCCTCGTCCACCCAGACGCCGATCGTCATGCCCAGCAGCCAGTGGTTGGGCAGGGGCTTCGGCCACAGGGGGTCCACTTCGAAGCGCGGCGCGCGGACGGTGCGCGCCTTGGCATCGGCCTCGTTGTCGAGCACGGCCTGGCCTACGCCGAGCAGCGCGATCACCCCGAACAGCAGCGCGCCGATTGAAAGGCCGCGCTTCGATCTTGTGGTTGTCATGGGCTTCTCCTCTGGTCAAAAATTATACGCACGCTTGTCAGGCGGATGCCGAAGCATTTACCCTCGGCGAGTGAAACTGATCTCCAGTACCGCAGTTCCCGCCGGCCGGATCGGGCGGGTTGTGCGCTGCATGATCGCGATGGTTCTGGGCGTGTGCGCAACCGCACTGCCCTCCGCCGCCGGGGCGCACGACATCCCGAACGATGTGCGTGTCCTGGCTTTCTTCAAGCCGGCCGGGAATACGCTGCAATTGCTGGTGCGCGTACCGCTCGCGGCCATGGTGGAGGTCGATTTCCCGAAGCGGGGCCCGGGCTACCTCGACATCGCCCGGGCGGATGCGGCGCTGGGGACTGCGGCAAAACTGTGGATCGCCGACAACGTCGAGGTCTACGAGGGAGAGGCCCGCCTTGCCTATCCGCGCATCGAGGCCGTGCGTGCGTCGCTGCCTTCGGACCGCTCGTTCGAGTCGTTCGCGTCCGCCCTCGCGCAGGTTCGCGCGCCGCGCCTGGACGCCGGCACCGACCTGTACTGGAACCAGGGGTTGCTCGACGTGCTGCTCGAGTACCCGATCCGGTCGGACCGGGCGGAATTCTCCATCCGCCCGGAATTCGCGCGGCTCGGGTTGCAGACGGTCACGGCGCTGCAGTTCCTGCCGCCGGGCGGCGCCTCCCGCGCTTTCGAG
>JAFEDL010000037.1 GCA_018241645.1 Pseudomonadota bacterium | reverse complement strand
TCCTTTTTGCGGCGCGCGAGCTCGACCAGGGTGTCGAGTGCTGCCGCATCGCCCTCCCGCGCCAGCCCGGCCAGCCGGTCGGTCTCAGGCGAGGCGGCGGCCGTGCCGCACGCAAGGCAGGCGCACGCGAGGCAAAGCGCAGTGCGCAAGACGGCCAGCCACAATCGGTTCATCCGGGATCCTGGCGCCACTGGACCGGGCGCATTGGGTGCGAGCGGATTTTACGCAGAATCGCAGCAGTTGCAGTAAGGTTGCCGGTTGGGAGAAGGCGTGACAACGGGAAGAACCTTGCTACGATCGATCGGGCTTCTTGCGGGCGCAGTGCTGTGCGCGGCCATCGCTTTCCTGCCGGCTGCCGCGCATGCTGCGAAAAAGAAACCGAAGGCCGCCCCAGCCAAACAGAAAGTTGCGGCGCCCGCCGCAACGAAGGTGGAATTGCCCGCTCCGCCCGAGGCCGGCCTCGCCGAGCGGCTGGCCTGGGCGGACAAGCAGGCCGACGAGTTGCGGACGACCGTCGCCAATGCGCCCAAGGACGAACAGGCGAGGACGCTGCTGGCCGCGCTTGCCCTGGTCGTTGCCGGCGACCTCGAGCGGGCGCTTTCGGCCGGGGACGCGAACACCGCTGCGGGACTGCGCACGCTGGTGGAGAAAAAGCTGCACGACACGCGCTGGCGCCTCGGCGTGATGGGACGCGACGGGAACGGAGGCGCGTACTTCGCCTTGGGCGTGCTGGCCCTGCACGGGATCCTCGGGCCGAAGGACGAGGCGATTGCCTGCCAACTGTTCTCCTCCGCGTGGGATAAGGGATTCCTCGACTCGGCCTTCCGGCTGTCCAACTGCGTCGCGGACAAGGACCCCGCGCGTACCGAATCGCTGTTGCGCAGCGCCTCGGATTCCGGCCATGCCACGGCGAGCGAAATTCTCGGGCGGCGCTGCCTCGAGGCAAAGCCCGCGGACCTCAAGTGCGCCGCGAACCTGATCCCCGCCGCGGCCGACGCGGGCCGTCCCACCGCCAAGAGCCTGCTGGGCTGGATGTACATGCAGGGCATCGGCGTACCAGCGGACACGGCGCGCGGCGTGGCGCTCTACCTCGAGGCCGCCAAGGGCGGGGCCTTGTCCGCCAAGAACAACCTCGGCGAGCTGCACGAGACCGGGCGCGGCGTGCAGCTGGATGCCGGCAAGGCATTCGAGTATTACCGCGAGGCCGCCGAGGCCGGGTTCGCGCCGGCGCAGTTCAACGTGGGACGCCTGTATGCCGCGGGGGTCGGGACGCCGAAGGACTTCGACAAGGCCAGGACGTGGCTGAACGCTGCGCTGCAGGCGGGAATCCAGCCGGCCCGCAAGATCCTCGACTGGCTGGACACGCAGCCGCGCTAGCCCTCGGGATACCGCTTGAGGAAATCGGCGTAGGCGAGGCGCAGGCCGGCTTCGATCGAAGTCTTCGCGCGCCACCCGAGCGAGGCAATGCGCGCCACGTCGAGCAGTTTGCGCGGCGTCCCGTCGGGCCGGCTCGCATCGAAATCGATGGCGCCTTCATATCCGACCGCATCGCGCACTTTTTCGGCCAGCTCGAGGATCGAGAGCTCGCTCCCGCTGCCGATATTGACGAGGGGCGCCACCCGGGCATCGCCGCAGGCGCGCGCAAATTCGGCATCCGGCAGGCGCATGAGGTGCGCCAGGGCATCCGCCGCATCCTCGGAATAGAGGAATTCGCGCAGTGGGGCGCCGGTGCCCCAGACCACGACCTCTTCTGCGCCGACCGCCTTTGCGCGGTGAAATTTCCGGAGGAGTCCCGGAATCACGTGCGAGTTCTCGAGGTCGTAATTGTCTCCCGGGCCGTACAGGTTCGTCGGCATCGCGGCGAGGAAGCGCGTGCCGTGCTCGCGGTTGTAGCTCCAGCACATTTCCACCCCGGCGATCTTCGCCAGCGCATAGGCGCGATTGGTTTCCTCGAGCGGCCCGGTCAGCATGTACTCCTCCCGGATCGGCTGCGGGCAGTCGCGCGGGTAGATGCACGACGATCCCAGGTAGATGAGGCGCTTCACGCCGTTGCGCCACGCCTCGCCGATCGTGTGCGCGGCGATGAGCGTGTTTTCGTAGATGAATTCTGCGGGATAGGTGTGGTTGGCGACGATGCCCCCGACCTTCGCCGCCGCCATGAACACGTACTCCGGCTTCTCGCGCTCGTAAAAGCGGCGCACGGCCGAAAGGTCCAGCAGGTCTAGTTCCGTACGCGTACGCAGGAGGAGGTTGGTGTATCCGGCCGAATGCAGTGCGCGGACGATCGCGGACCCCACCAGCCCGAGGTGTCCCGCCACGAAGATCCGCGCGTTCTTCTTCAACCCTGTTTCCTCCAGCGACTCAGCCATCCGCAGGATAGGCGATGTACGGCGAACCGTCGATTGTCCATGCGGGCGGCGTTTCCATCTTGAAGATCTGCCGCAGGTGCACTTCGTCCGGGCCGTCGCCGATCCGCATCAGGCGCGCGTACGACAGGGCATAGTGGATCGGCGCGTCGTCCGTGCCGCCCATCGCGCCGAACACCTGGATCGCGCGGTCGGCCACTCGCTGGAGCATGTTCGGCACCGCCACCTTCACCAGCGAGACCTCGCGCCATGCGCCGTGGTGCCCCTGCCGGTCGAGCAGCCACGCGCACTTGAGCGTGAGCAGCTTCGCCTGCTCGAGCTCGACGCGCGACTCGGCCACCCAGCGTTGCACGGTGTCGTACTCGATGACCATCCGCCCGAAGGCCTTGCGCTCGGCGGCGCGCGCCAGCATCAGCTCGATCATCAGGCCGGCGAGGCCGATCTGCCGCATGCAGTGGTGCACGCGCGCCGGACCAAGGCGGATCTGCGCGATCTTGAACCCGTCGCCCTCCTTGCCGAGGAGGTTCCCCACGGGCACGCGCACGTCCTTGAACTCGATCTCGCCGATCGGCGCGACGTGGTCGCGGTTGCCCATCCAGCGGATTTCCCGCACCAGCCGCACGCCCGGGGCATCCATCGGCACCATCACGATGCTGTGGCGGCGCGTGCGGTCGGTGCTCTTGTCGAGCGCTTTCCCGGTCACCCCCATCAGCATGATCTGCGTGCAGCGCGGGTGGGCCGCGCCGGTGGAGAACCACTTGCGGCCGTTGATCACGTAGTCGCCGCCCTGGCGCTCGATCGCCGTCGCGATGTTGGTGGCGTCGGAAGAAGCCACGTCCGGCTCGGTCATCGCGAAGCACGAGCGCGTCCGCGCCTCGAGCAGCGGGGCGAGCCACTGCCGCTTCTGCTCAGGATTCGCGCAGTTCTGCAGTGTGATCATGTTGGGCACGTCGGGCGCCTGGCAATTCAGCGCCTCCGGCGCCCAGGCGAGCCGGCCGAGGATCTCGCAGCACCCGGCATACTCGAGGTTGCTGAGACGCGTGCCCGGCTCGTCGGCGGCGAGCTCCGGCAAGCCGATGTTCCAGAGCCCCTGGGCGCGCGCCTTGGCCTGCAGCTCCGGCATGAACGGCGCCGGCTCTCCGCGCCGCACTACATGCTCGATCCATTCCCGGTTGCGCGGCAGCAGGTGCGCGTCGAAGAAAGCCTGCGTGCGGTCGCGCCAGGCGCGCCCGTTCGCCGATAGCTCGAAATCCATGTCTGCTCCCCTGTTTTGCGGGCTATGGTAGTGCCCCCCGCCCTTCTGTGGAAGAATCGGATTGCAGGGGCGCACGAAAAAGCGCCCCGCCATAAAACGAGAAGGAGGAGACATGGACTACCTGGTTCGCATTGCCGTTGTGCTTGCGCTATGCGCGGGAACCGCGTTCGCGCAGCCCTATCCGTCGAAGCCGGTGCGCGTGATCGTCCCCTACCCCTCGGGCGGCATCGTCGACCTGCTGGCCCGGGCGATTACCGAGAAGATCGCGGCCGGCTGGGGCCAGCCGATCCTGGTCGAGGGGCGGCCCGGCGCGGACAGCAACCTCGGCACGGAGGCCGCAGCGAAGAGCCCCGCCGACGGGTACACCTGGCTCATGACCGGCCCCGCGGTCCTGTCCAACCCTTCCATCTACAGCAACCTCCCTTGGAACCCGCTGCGCGACTTCCAGGGCGTGGGCGTGGCGGTGTGGAACCTGAACATCGCGGTGGTGCCGGCCACGCTGCCGGTAAACACCTTGCAGGAATTCGTCGCGTATGCGAAGGCGCGCCCGGGCCAGCTCAACTTCGGCAACCCGGGCACCGGTTCCTCTAACCACCTCTCTTCCGAACTGTTCTTCCAGGTGGCCGGCATCAAGCTGGTGAACATCGGCTACAAGGGCCAGCCCCCGGCGATACCCGACCTCATCAACGGCCAGCTCCAGTTCAAGGTCGTCGCGCTGGGCCTTGCCGCGCCCCATGTCAAGAGCGGCCGGCTGAAGGCCCTCGCCGCATTCAGCCCGCAGCGCCTCAAGCAATTGCCCGACGTGCCGACGGTGGCGGAGGCCGGCTACCCGGAGGCCGGGCTCGTGCCCTGGTACGGCATTTACGTCCCCTCCGCAACACCCAAGGACGTGGTCGCGCGCATCAACAATGAAATCAACAGGGCGCTCGCATCTCCGGACGTGCAGGAGCGGATCGAGAAGATCGGCGGCCTGCCCGGCCCGATGAAGACCCCCGACGAGATCCAGGCCATGATGAAGTCGGACTTCGAGCGCTGGGGAAAGGTCGTGCACGCGGCCGGGATCAAGCCCGCGCAGTAACCGGCCCGATGAACAGCCTGACCACCGCCCTCTGCGAGCGCCTCGGCATCCAGCTGCCGATCTTCGGCTTCTCGCATTCGATCGAGGTGACGGTGGCGCTGGCCGAGGCCGGCGGCTTCCCGGTGTTCGGCGCGGCGCGCGAGACGCCGGACAAGATCAGCGAGGACATTGCGCTCATCAAGCAGCGCCTCGGCGGCAGGCCCTTCGGCGTGGACCTGATGTACCCGAAGCTCGCCGGGGACGAATCGAGCCGCGAAGAGGCGAAGAGGAAGCTCCCCGCGGAGCACCTGGCCTTTGTCGCCAAGCTGAAGGACAAGTACGCGATCCCCGCGGCGGTGAAACCGAATTTTTTCGCGGACCAGATCCGCAACCAGGCGTTCTTCGACGCGCAGACCGAAGCCGTGCTCGAATCCGGCGTCGATGCTGTGGTCACCGCGGTGGGCCTGCCCAGGCAGGTGGTCGCGGCCGCCAAGGCGCGGGGCAAGACCACGTTCGCGATGGTGGGCTCGGCGCGCCACGTCAAGGCCGCGCGCGACGCCGGGATCGACATCCTCGTCGCGCAGGGGTACGACGCGGGCGGCCATACCGGCCCGGTGGGGACCTACACGCTCGTTCCCCAGGTGGTGGAAGCCTCGGGCGGGCTGCCCGTGCTCGCGGCCGGCGGCGTCGGCCACGGGCGCCAGGTCGCGGCGGCGTTCGCGCTAGGCGCGCAGGGCGTCTGGCTCGGGACCGCTTGGCTGGCAACGCGCGAGTACGGGACGCCGCCGGTGCTGCTCAGGAAGATCCTCGCGGCGAGGAGTGAAGACACCGTCATCACCCGCGCGCACAGCGGCAAGCCCTGCCGCGTGGTGAAGAGCAGCTGGTCGGACGAATGGGACGCGGCAGGCGCGCCCAAGCCCCTGCCCATGCCCTACCAGCACGTGCTCACCGGCGAACTGCTGGCCGCGATAGAGGAACACCAGGTCGAGCCGCTCGTGTACGAGGCGGCCGGCCAGAGCGTGGCGTGGTTCAACGAACTGACGACCGTGCGCGAGATTGTCGCTCGGCTGGTCAGTGAGACCGAAGCCGCACTCGACGAAATGAATGGCAACCTGAAGGCACACAACCCATGAGCGCACAACTGCAGGCATCCCCGGCGTACGGGACCTTCGAAGTCGAACTGCTGTGCGGCGCGGGCGGAGCCGAAGTGCGGGGCCTGGACGTCTCGAAGCCGCTGCCTGCCGCAACGCTCGCCGAACTGCGCCGCGCGCTGGCCGACCACTGCGTGCTGTTCTTCCGCGACCAGGACCTCACGCCCGAACAGCAGAAGGCCTTCGCGCTGCAGTTCGGTCCGCTCGCCGCGACCCCGTTCATCAAGCCGCTGGACGGGCACCCGGAGATGATGCGCATCGTGCGCGAAGCCGACGAGAAGAAGAAGCTGAACTTCGGCGGCCGCTGGCATTCGGACATGACCTTCGACGCGGCGCCGGTGCTCGGCACGGTGCTCTACAGCCGCGAATCGCCGGCCGTCGGCGGCGACACCATCTGGTCGAACCAGATGCTGGCGTTCGACACCCTGTCGCACGGCATGCAGCGCATGCTCGAAGGCATGACGGTCATGCACAGCGCCAAGCGCTCCTACGGCCCGCAGGGCACCTATGCCGACGACGACCTCAAGAGCATGCGCATCAGCGCGAGCGAGTTGGCGCTGAAGGAGACCCCGCACCCGTGCGTGCGCACGCACCCGGAGAACGGCCGGAAAATACTCTTCATCAACTGGGTCTACGCGATCCGCTTCCAGGACATGACCGAGGAGGAGAGCGCGCCGCTGCTGGAATTCCTCAACCGCCACAGCCAGCGGCCGGAGTTCCAGATCCGCTTCCGCTGGAAGAAGGGTTCGCTCGCTTTCTGGGACAACCGGTCCACGCAGCACCTGGCCGTGAACGACTATGCGGGCTACCGGCGCGTCATGGACCGCGTAACCATTGCAGGAGACAAGCCGTACTACAAGCCTTAGTTACTCGGGCTTGATGCCCGCCTTCCTGATCACCTCGCCCCAGCGCGGGGTGTCGCGGCGGATCACCTCGGCGAACTCGTCGGGCGTGGTTCCCGTCGCGAGCAGGCCCATCTGCAGCATCTTCTCGCGCCCGTCGGGCGACTGGATCGCCCGGTTGATCTCGGCGCTCATGCGTTCGACGATCGCCTTCGGCGTATTCGCAGGCGCCATGATGCCGTTCCATCCGGCGATGTCGAGCGGGTGACCCTGCTCGACGAAGGTCTGCAGGTCCGGGAACGCCGGCCAGCGCTTCGGGCCCGTGACGGCCAGCGCGATCAGCCTGCCCGAACGCACGAACGGCCCCACCGCGGCGAAGTCCTGGATCGCCATCTGGGCATGGCCCGCGACCACGTCCTGGGTCGCGGGGCCCGCGCCCTTGTACGGCACGTGCACCATGTCGATCCCGGCGGAGCCCTTGAGCATCTCGCCGTAGATGTGCGAGGTCGACCCGGTGCCGAACGAGGCGAAGCTGGTCTTACCCGGGTTCGCCTTCACCCACGCGATGAATTCGGGCAGCGTCTTCACGCCGAGCGAAGGCGGCACCACCATCGCCAGCACCGAAAGGCCGATCTGCGACACCGGCGCGAAATCGCGCAGGCCGTCGTAGGGCAGCTTCGCGTGCACGTGCGGGTTGATGGAAATGTTGGAGACGTTCGCGTACACGAACGTATACCCGTCGGCCGGCGCATTCTTCACCGCTTCGAGGCCGACGATGCCCTGCGCGCCGGCCTTGTTCTCGACGATCACCGTCTGTCCCAGGACCGGGGAGAGTTTCTCGGCGAGAAAGCGCGACACGAGGTCGGTCTGCCCGCCGGGCGGGTACGGCGCGACCAGCTTCACCGGCTTGTCGGGCCACGACTGCGATTGCGCTGCCGGGGAAAACGCCAGCGCCAGGAGCGCGGACGCGAGGAAGAGGGTAGCGCCGTCGCCCCTGCGGGCGGGCCTCCGGGGAAGCAGGGTGCCTGGGCCGGAGGGGGACCGCGGGGCGATGGCGTGCATTAAAGATACTCCCGTGTGGTTACGCGTGCATGACAGGAAACTGACTGCTGGATTCTAGTCGGGAACGCGATTCCTTTCGCAAACGCGGATAGTGCACCGCATCAATCCGCGCGAATGTTTGCCGCCCTGACCACCGCACCCCAGCGGGCGATCTCGGTATGCAGGAACTTGTCGGCCGCCTCGGGCGAATTCGCGATCACTTCCGCGCCGCCATCGACAAGCCGCTGGCGGATCTCGGGGATCGCCATGACCTTCACCGTCTCCGCGTTGAGTTTCTGGACGATGTCCTTCGGGGTGGCGGGCGGCGCGAGGAGCCCGAACCAGGCAACGGTTTCGAAGTCCTTGACCCCGGCCTCTGAAAGCGAGGGGACGTCCGGCAGCATCGGGTGGCGCCTGAGGCTCGACACCGCGAGCGGGCGCAGCTTGCCCGACTTGAAGTGCGGCATCAGCGCGACGATGTTGTCGAACATGATCTGGATCTGCCCGCCCATCAGGTCCGTGTGCGCCGCGCCCGACCCCTTGTACGGGACGTGGACCATGTCGATGCCCGCGTCGAGCTTCAACTTTTCGCCGGTCAGGTGGTGCGACGTCCCGGTCCCGAGCGAACCGAAGTTCACCTTGCCTGGGTTGGCCTTGGCGTAGGCGATCAGTTCAGGCACGGACTTCGGCGGGAAGTCGAGGTTGGCCGCCAGCGCGAGCGGCGAATGCGTGAGCACGGTGATCGAAGTGAATGCCGCAGTGTCGTACTTCAGGTTGCGGTACGCGGTAGCGGAGATCGGCGTGGCTGCGGTAGACAGCAGCAGCGTGTAGCCGTCCGCCGGCGACTTGGCGACGTAGTCCGAGCCGATCGTGCCGCCCGCGCCGGGCTTGTTCTCGACGAGGAACGGCTGGCCGAGCGCTGCGGTCAGCCGGTCGGAGACCATGCGGGCGACGATGTCGGAGGTCGAACCCGTGGCGAACGGCACCACGACCCTGACCGGTTTGCCGGGGTAGTTCTGGGCCGCGGCGTGCGTAGCGGCAAGTGCGAGCAGGGATGCGGACAGCAGGATCGCGGAAAAACGCTTCATCGGTGACACTCCTTGGATTTTAGTTGTAGTAATCCGGTCAGGCTGCGGCGGCCCGTGCTGCGGGCCGCTCGAGCGTGGTCGTGCGGCGCAGGTCGCGGCGCGCGGACAGGTCGTAGCGCCGGCCGCGGTGGAGCGTGGCGCGGTTGTCCCACATCACGTAATCGCCGCTGCGCCAGGTGTGCGTGTAGACGAACTCGCGCTGCGTGGCGTGCTCGAGCAGTTCCGCGACGAGCAGCCGCCCTTCGGGAATGGACAGGCCGCTGACGCGGTCGATATGCACGCTCGGGTAGAGGACCTTCCGCCCGGAACCGGGGTGCACATGGACGAGCGGACGCTCCACCGGCGGGAAGCGCATGAGCTGCTCCTCGCTGTAGCGGTCGTCCCCCAGCGACAGGCGCGAATGGAACGCGGAGTGCCGCGCCATGCGGCCTTCCACGTGGCGTTGGGTCTTTTCGGGCAGTGCGTCCCATGCGGCGCGCAGGTCCGCCCACTGGGTCTCGCCGCCCTCCTCGGTCACCACCACGGCCGACAGCATGGAGTACTTGACCGGGATGTCCTGGAACGTGCTGTCCGCGTGCCAGAGCTGGTTGGCGAGCACGCCGACCAGCTTGGCGTTGTCCCGCCCGGCTACCGTGCCATCGAGCGCGACGTTGCCGATGTCGATGAGTTCCTCGTATTGGAAGCGGGTGGGCGCGCCGGTGGCCTTGCGCAGGCCCGCGTCGAGCGGCCCGAACTGCTTCGCCAGCGCGATCTGCTCGGCCTGCGAAAGCGGCTGGCCGCGAAATACCAGCACGGCGTAGCGATCCATGGCCGCATCGATCGCGCGGATCGCGTCTTCCGGCAGCGGCTGCGTGAGGTCCACCCCGCCCGCTTCGGCGGCGAACAGGGGATGCAGCGGTTTGAGCGAGAGTGTCATGGCGGTGCGTCCCGGGAAATGCGCTGAGGCGTGCGCCATGAATATAGCATCGGCCGGGGCGGGCGCTCCAGCCCGCGTTCCGCAATCACCCCTATTTCCGGACTTTCACTTCAAGAAGTCCGCGCCAGAAGCGGCGATCAGGGCAGTTTATGTACCGGTACCAGTACATTTGCGGGGGGATCCCCGGCCGGCCGGTCCTCCCCCGGGCGCGGCAGCGGCAGCACCAGCACCGCTGACAGGCCGCCGCCGGCGCGCGCCTCGAGGTGGATGTCGCCCCCGTTGGCGCGCGCGACCGCGCGCGCGATGGCGAGGCCCAGGCCCGTCCCGCCGGTGTGCCTCGCGCGCGAGGCCTCGAGCCGGACGTAGGGTTCGAACACCCGGTCGAAGTCGGCCGCCGGAATGCCCGGGCCGCGATCCTCCACGCGGATCACCAGCCGCCCTGCCTTTTCCGCCACCTCCAGGTCGATGTCCGGCCCGCCGTAGCGGCGGGCGTTCTCCAGCAGGTTGGTGAGGCAGCGGCGGATCGCCTGCGGCTGCGCAAAGACCGGCGCCGGGGCCGTGCCGCGCACGGTGATGCGGGCGCCGAGCGGCTCGAGGTCCTCGACGATCGCCTCGATGAGCGCGTTGAGGTTGAGCCGCGCGGGCTTTTCCGAATCCGACCCGGCCCGCAGGAACTCGAGCGTGCTGCCGATCAGCGCGTCCATCTCGGCCAGGTCGTCCTCGATCTTAGCGCGCAGGTCGCCCTCGGGCAGTTTCTCCAGGCGCAGCCTCAGCCGGGTGAGCGGCAGGCGCAGGTCGTGCGACACGCCGGCCAGCGCCTGCGAGCGGGCTTCGATCACGCGCTGCAGGTCGCGCTGCATCGCATTGAACGCGCGCGCCACGCGCGCCACCTCCTGCGGGCCGGTCTCCGGGAGCGCGGGCCGGTTCAGGTCGCGCGCGAGGCCCGAGGCCGCGTCGGCGAGCGATGCGAGCGGCCGCGTCACCCTGCGCAGCGCCCAGCCGGCGAGCAGCGCGACGAAGAGGCCCAGCAGCGTCAGCAGGATCAGCGTGCGCAACGGCCAGTTGACCGCGGGCGGCGGCAAGGCGCGGCGGATGGTCAGGACGGAATAATCGGCGAGCCGTGCCTGCGCGACCACCACGAGGTACGGCCCGCGGGAGGCGCGCGCCAGCGCGCGCTCGGCCCGGTCGGGCGACATTTCCTCGCGGCTCGCGCCGTCGGACGGGAGCTGGTCGACCGGCCCGATCGACAGCACCTGCATCGGGCGGGGCCGGTCGAGTTCGCGGCCCATCCGCGCGAGGAAGGCCTTGCCTTCGTCCGACTCGTCGGCGCCGGCGGCCTGCCAGGGCTCGTCGAGCGAATAGCGGGTGAGCCGCCCGCTGAGCGCGCGCACCAGCTGCGGGCGATCGGCCGGCAGGGTGACGTCGAGGATGGAGATGATGCTGGCGATGCGCTGCGCCACGTATTCGCCGACCAGGCGCTCGCCGAGCTTCGAGCGCTCCTCCAGCATCAGCCACAGCCCCACCGCCTGCACGGCGAGCAGGCCGCAGAACATCGCGGCAAGCACCCGGCCGAACAGGGTCTTGGGCAGGACCTTCACCCGCCGCGCTCCACCTTGGCGGCGAGCAGGTAGCCCTCGTTGCGCACGGTCTTGATGAGCGAAGGCTCGCGCGCATCGTCCTCGAGCCTGCGCCGCAGGCGGCTGATCATCACGTCGATCGTGCGGTCGAAGGGCCCGGCCTCGCGCCCGGCGAGGCTCTCCATCAGCTGGTCGCGCGACATCACGCGGTTGCCGTTCTCGACCAGCGCCTTCAGCAGCCGGAATTCGCCGGTCGACAGCGGCACCACGACGCCTTCCGCGTCGACCAGGTGGTGGGCGCCGACGTCGAGCGTCCAGCGCGCAAAGCGGAATTCGCGCGGCGCGGCGGACGCGCCGCCGCCGTCATGCGTGCGGCGCAGGATGCTCTTGATGCGCGCCAGCAGCTCGCGCGGGCTGAACGGCTTGGGCAGGTAGTCGTCCGCGCCCATCTCGAGGCCCACGATCCGGTCGGTTTCCCCGCCGCGCGCCGTAAGCATGAGGATGGGCATGGCCGAGCGCGCGCGCAGCGCGCGGCACAGCGCCAGGCCGTCCTCCCCGGGAAGCATCAGGTCGAGGATCACCATGTCCACGCTCTTCGCGTCGATTTCGGCCCACATGGCCGGCCCGTCGGCCGCCACCAGCACCGAGTAGCCGTTCTCGCCGAGGTAATCGCGCACCAGCTGGCGCAACTGGGGGTCGTCGTCGACGACGAGCAGGGTCTTTCCGGTAGTCATGTGCGCAGGATAGCGCGGCCGGGCGGGCCCGAGGGAGGGTGTGACCCGGATGTCACAAATCCGAACACGCGGTTTACAAAGCGGGCCGCGCGCGCCGGGCTCAGTGCTTTGCCGGGTGGCCGCCCATGGGCTCGACCGCGAACTCGGCCTTCACTTCGCCGGCCTTTTCGAAGCGCAGGGTCACCGGGACCTTGTCGCCCGCCTTGAGCGGCGCCTTGAGCTCGATGAACATGAGGTGGAAGCCGCCGGGCTTGAGTTCCACCGCCCCCTTGGCCGGCACGTCGACGCCCTTGACCTCGCGCATGCGCATGATGTCCTTTTCCATGGCCATCTCGTGCATCTCCACGCGCGCGGAGACGGGGCTGGAGACGCCCACGAGGCGGTCGCCGGCCGCGCCCTTGTTGCGGATCGTGAGGTACCCGCCGCCGACCGACGCGCCCGGCGGCGTGGCGCGGGCCCAGGGCTTTTCGATCTGCAGGTCGCCCTTGGACTGGGCGTGGGCAAGGCCGGCCGCCGCGACAAGCAGGGCGGCGCCGACGAGTACGCGAGTGAATTTTTGCATGCGCGATTCTAGCATCTGAGGCCTATTTTCCCGTGAAGCGCGGCTTCCTCTTCTCGCCGAACGCGCGCACCGCTTCGCGGTGGTCCTCGGTCCGGAAGGTCGCCATCTCCAGCGCGAACGAGGCGTCCATCACCAGGTTGAGCTGGTCCTTGATCGTCTTGTTGACCGCCAGCTTGGTCCAGCGGATGGCCCAGGTCGGGCCGTCGGCAAGTTCCTGGGCGATGGCGCGCGCCTTCGCCAGCACCTCCTCGCGCGGCAGGGCGTAGTTGACCAGGCCCATGCGCGCCGCGTCGGTGCCGGTGACGAGGCTGCCGCGCATCAGGAACTCCTTGGCGCGGTTCGGGCCGATGAGCATCGGCCAGATCACCGCGCCGCCGTCGCCCGCCACCAGGCCGATCTTCACGTGCGGATCGGCGATGCGCGCGTCCTCGGCGCACACCGTGATGTCGCAGAACAGGGCGACGGTGGCCGCGAGGCCCATGCAGTCGCCGTTGATCGCGCAGACGATGGGGACCTCGCAGTCGAGGATGTTCTGCACGATCTTCCTCGCGCTGCGCGGCTCGATCATCTCGCCCTCGTCGAACACGTCGCCGCCGGGCCGCTCGAGCATCCCCTTCACGTTGCCGCCGACGCTGAAATACTTCCCGGCCCCGGTCAGCAGCACGGCGTTGATGTCCCGGTCCTCGGCGAGGTCCCGCCACACGTCCTGCAGCTCGTGGTGGAACTGCCGGTCGATCTGGTTGCGCGCCTCCGGGCGGTTCAGCGTGACGATCGCGAGCTTGCCCTCCTTCTCGATCTTCAGGCACTGGTACTGGGCGTAATCGGGCATCGCGGCTCCTCGGCTTGACAGTGGGTTTGCCGCATGGAATATAATTGGTTCAACCATTGGAATCAAGCCCGCACCGGAGCCCTCCCCTTGACCAGCCCACTGCACGGCGTGCGCGTCGTCGACTTCACCGCCGTAATCGCGGGGCCGTACTGCACGCGCATGCTCGCGGATCTCGGCGCAGAGGTGATCAAGCTCGAGGCGCCCGAAGGCGACCTGATGCGCGGCCGGGCGCCGATGAAGGACGGGCAAAGCCTGTATTTCGGCGGCCTCAACTGCGGCAAGCAGTGCATCGCCATCGACCTGAAGCACGCGCGCAGCGCCGGGCTGGTGAAGGAACTGGTCGCGAAGGCCGACGTCGTGGCCGAGAACTTCCGGCCCGGGGTGATGGCGCGGCTGGGCCTCGACTACGCGACGCTGTCGGCACTGAACCCGGCGCTGGTCTACTGCTCGATCTCCGGTTACGGGCAGGGCGGCCCGGACGCCGGGCTGCCCGCCTATGCGCCGATCGTCCAGGCGGCGAGCGGCTACGACCTCGCCAACCTGGGCTACCAGCGGGATGCGGGGCGGCCGCTCAACACCGGCATCTTCACCGCCGACTACCTCGCCGGCACGCACGCATTCGGCGCGGTCTGCGCGGCGCTGTTCAAACGCGCAGCCACGGGCAAGGGCTCGCACATCGACTGCGCGCTGATGGACGCCATGCTCGGCATGCTCGCCTACGAGGTTGGGGAAGCGCAGGCACCTGTCGATGCGCCGCGGCTGCTCTACCAGGCGACGAAGGCGAAGGACGGCTTCTTCATCGTCGCGCCGATTTCGCAGGCGAACTTCGAAGCCCTCGCCAATGCGGCCGGCCACCCCGGCTGGCTGGCCGATCCCCGCTTTGCGACGCCGGCCGCGCGCGCGGTCACGCAGAACTGGAATGCAATGCTGGCCGAGCTCGACACCTGGGCTGCGGACAAGACCGTGGCGGAGTGCGAAACGCGGATGTCGGCGGGCGGCGTCCCGTTTGCCCGCTACCAGACGGTGGGCGAGGTGATGGCCTCGCCTTATGCGGAGCGGCGGGGCGCATTCGCCACCGTGAAGTCGGGTCCCGTCGAGTTCCGCACGCCCGCCCCGCCCTTCAAGCTGGAGGGGATCGAGGTGGGCGACGTTCCGGGCCTCGGCGAGCACACCGCGTCGGTATTGGAACGCGTCCTCGGCTATACGCCCGCCGCAATCGCGCAGCTCAGGTCGGAGGGCGTCGTGCGCTGAGCGCGCCCCCCCCAAGCCAACCCTTCAGAAGAACACCCCAAGGAGCCCAATCCATGCCGTACTTCACCGACACCCAGCTCGCCATGCGCGAGGGCATCCGCCGCATGGTGGACAAGGAGATCCGCCCCATCGCGGCCGAGGTGGACGCCACCGACAAGATCCCCGAGCGGATCTTCCACCTGTTCGGCGACATGGG
>JAFEDL010000036.1 GCA_018241645.1 Pseudomonadota bacterium | reverse complement strand
TTCGGCGAATCGGTATCGCGGCTGTTCGAAGGGAGCGATGCACCAAGGCAGAATCCGGCCGGGATGATCGAGGAATTGCAGGCGCTGATGCAGAAGGACGTGGGGCCGTTCCGCACCGCTGCGGGCCTGGAGCGCGCGCTCGGCCGCATCACAGCGATGCAGGATGAGCTTCCCGCGATGAAGCCGCGCGCAGGCAAGGCCTACGATACTGCGCTGGCCGACTGGCTGGACCTGTCCGTCATGCTGCGCGTGGCCGGGTACGTGGCCGGCTCTGCGTTGACGCGCACCGAGAGCCGGGGCGCACACCAGCGCGAGGATTTTCCCGGCATGGATCCGCAGTGGCAACGCAACCAGGTGATCGCATGAGCGCAGTGGCAATCCTGAAGATCAGGCGCGGCGGTCCCGGCGAACCGCCGCGCCACGAAGTGCACGAGGTCCCGTTCGAGCCCGGCCAATCGGTGCTCGACGCGCTGCGCTGGATCCGCGCGCACCGCGACCCCGGCCTTGCGATCCGCTACTCCTGCACCAGCGCGAACACCTGCAAGGAATGCATGGTGAGCGTGGACGGGAAGACCGTGTATGCGTGCACCGCGCGGCTGGAAGGCCGGGAAATGCTGGTCGAGCCGCTGCCGAACAAGGCGCTGATCCGCGACCTGGTCACCGAGATCGCGCCGCCGGACGAGCGCCTGCGGGCGCAACCCTAGGGACCGCCATCAGGACTGCTCCGTCCGCAGGGCGCTGGCCCGCGCTGGCCATGATGTTCCTGGTCGGGTTGTCCGCAGCCATGCAGCTGCAGAGCGTGCAGGCGCTGGCGCCCCTGCTGGTTGCGCAAGCGGGTCTCTCCTATGCCGAGATCGGCGTGCTGGCCGGCGTCTTCATGCTGCCCGGAGTGTTCCTCGCGGTGCCGGGAGGCATGCTGGCCGCGCGCCTGGGCGACCGGCGGGCCATGGCGATCGCGCTGGCGCTGATGCTGGCGTCCGGAGTGGTGATGGCCGTGACGGGGTCGTACACGACGATGATCGCAGCGCGGCTGATCGGCGGCGCCGGCTCGGCGGTGCTGACGACGCAGTCGCTGAAGGTCGTGACCGACTGGTTCGCAGGACGGGAGATCTCCACGGCAATGGCGATCAATGCGGCGAGCTTCGGGCTGGGCATCGGCGTGGCCACCGGCCTGCTCTCGGGCATCGCGGCGTACAGTTCGTGGCAGGCGGCGATGTGGGCGAGTGCCGCGCTGACCGGTGTCGCGCTGGCGATGGTGCTGGCCATCTACCGCGACCCGCAGGTGGAGTCGGTCTGGAAGGGCCCGGCGCCGGCCGCGGGCGGGAGACCCGGCCTGCAGCTGAGCTTGCACGAGTTCGTGCTCGCGCTGCTGGCGGCGGTGATGCGCATGCTGTTCGCCTCGGGCTATGTGCTGTTCATGAGCTTTGCGCCGGTGCTGCTGATCGCGCGCGGCATGGGCGTGGCGGAGGCGGGCTTCCTCGTCAGCCTGTCCGCCGTGGTGGCGCTGGCTTCGGTGCCGCTGGGCGGAGTGCTCACCGACCGCACGAAAAGGCCGAACGTGTTCATCACGCTCGGCGCGCTGGGCGCGGCCTGCTGCTGCTTCATGCTGCCGCAGGCCGCGGTCGCGCTGCCCTGGATCCTGCTGTTCGGCCTGCTGCGCGGCGGCTGCACGGGCGGCATCATGGCGCTGCCCTCCGAGGTGCTGCGCCCGGGCAGCCGCAACGCCGGGTTCGGGGTGTCCTCGACCATGTATTTCGTCGGGCTGTCGGCGATCCCGCCGCTGGCCGGGTGGATCCTGGACGCGACCCGCAAGCCCGAAGCGCCGATCTGGTTCGCGATGGGCCTGTGGCTGATGATCCCGCTGACGCTGCTCGTGTTCAGGGTGCTGCAGCGGCTCTGGATCGCGCCGCGGTAGTAGAAAGGCGTTGCGGGTCAGTCGTCGTGCTTGTGCCCGTGCTTGTCCTTCTTGGCTTTCTTGGGCTTCTTGTCGCCGTCGTGTTCCCAGCGGCCTTCGTGCCGGTAGTAACCGTTGCCGCGCTGCTCCCAGCGATCCGGCTCCCAGCGATAGCCTTCGCGCTGGACGATGGGCCGGCCGCGCACCCAGATGTGGCGGTCGCCGTTCCAGGCCCAGTACCCCGGCGCCCATACGTAGCCCGGCGCGATGACCGGCACGACCTCGTACTGCGGCGCGGGCGGCGCGAGGCTGATGTTCACGTTGATCTGTGCGAACGCGGGGCCGGCTGCGGCACCCGCAGCGAGAAAAGCCGACAGCAGGAGAGTTCGAACGACAGTGGTGGATTTCATGGCCCATCCTTTGAGAGTTGGGCCAGTGTCATCCGCTCCGGGGGAGAGTTCTGTGCGGTGGCGAACGCCAATGCGGGGATGGCGCGAATTGCCACCCGGGCATCCCCTAAAGCATACTTCCGCCCCTCATGAACGCTCCCGCTCCCTCCGCCCTGACCGGCCGCCGCTTCGAGGTCCGCTACCGCATCCAGGCCGCCACGCAGGCCGTTGCCGAAGAGGCGGCCGCCGCGATAGCGCTCGAGCAGAGTGTGGAAGTCCCGCTCGAGGCCGTGTTCGACGCCGGCGTGCGCGAGAACATCGTCGGGCGGGTGGTGTCGGTCGTGCCCGAGGGCGAGGGCACGTTCGTCGCCCGCGTGGCGCTGGCCACCGACACCACGGGCGACGACGTGGCGCAGACGCTCAACATGCTGTTCGGCAACAGCTCGATGCACGCCCACGCGCAGTTGCTGGATGCGGACCTGCCGGAGTCCCTGGTGGCCGCCTGCGGCGGGCCGCGCTTCGGCATCGACGGGATGCGCCGCCTCACCGGGGCGCACGGCCGCCCGCTCACCTGCGCCGCGCTGAAGCCCCAGGGCCTGCCGGTGGAGGAGCTCGCGCGCCTTTGCTACATCTTCGCGGCGGCCGGCATCGACGTGATCAAGGACGACCACGGCATCTCCGACCAGTTCTATTCGCCGTTCGCGGCGCGCGTGCCGGCCTGCCAGGCAGCGATCCGCCGCGCGGCGCGCGAAACCGGCCGCACGGCCCTGTATGCGCCGAGCCTCGTCGGTTCGCCCAAGGCGCTCTACGCGCAGGCGAATCTCCTGCGCGAGGAAGGGGTAGGCGCGGCGCTGGTGGCCCCGGGCCTGGTCGGCATCCCGGTGTTCCACGAACTCGTCGCCGATCACCTGAAGGTGCCGGTGCTCGCGCACCCGTCCTATTCCGGCAGCGTGCGGGTGGCGCCGGCGTTCATCTACGGGAAGCTGTTCCGGCTGCTCGGCGCCGATGCCGTGATCTACACCCATTACGCCGGGCGCTTCGCCTACTCGCAGGCCGAGTGCGAGTCGATCGCCGCGGCCGCGCGCGCGCCCTGGCCGGGCGTGAAGCCATGCCTGCCCGTGCCGGCCGGCGGCATGACGGTCGAGCGCGCCGGCGAGCTGGTGCGGTTCTGCGGGATCGACTCGATGCTGCTGATCGGCGGGTCGCTGCTGCGCGCGGGGGCGGCCCTGCCCGAGCGGACGCGGCAGTTCGTGCAGGCGGTGGCGGACTCCGCGGCGGCGATGCCGCAGGGGGCCGCGGCATGAGCGTGGTGCGCCCCTTCGCGCCCGGCGGCGACTACCGCTGGAAGGACGTGGAGCTGTTGCGCTACAAGACCGACGGATCGGTCCCGTTCAAGGACGTGACCCGCCAGGTGCTGTTCGACGACCCGTCGATCGCCGCGCAGCTGCGCTACTTCGAGGTGAGTCCGGGCGGATATTCGACGCTCGAGCGCCACGAGCATGCGCATGCGGTGCTGATCCTGCGCGGCCGCGGCCGCGTGCTGGTCGGCAGCGAGGTGCACGCGGTGGGGCAGAACGACCTGGTCAGCATTCCCTCCCTAACCTGGCACCAGTTCCGCCCCGCGGCCGGCGAGTCGCTCGGGTTCCTCTGCATGGTGAATTCGGAGCGCGACAGGCCGCAGCTGCCGTCGGCCGAAGACCTCGCGGGGCTGCGGCGCGACCCGAAGATCGCGGCCTTCCTCGACGCTTGATCCGCGCGTTGATCCGCACCGTACGCACCCCGGTCCTCGAGGTCGGGTACCTCGAAAGCGGCCCGCCGGACGGGCCGCCCGTCATCCTGCTGCACGGCTGGCCGTCCGACGTGCACGACTGGGACGGTGTGGCGCCGCCGCTCGCGCAGGCGGGCTGCCGCGTGCTCGTTCCCTGGCTGCGCGGGTTCGGTCCTACGCGCTTCCTCGATGCGGGCACGCCGCGTTCCGGGCAGCAGGCCGCGCTGGGCGCGGACCTGCGCGACTTCATGGATGCGCTGCGGATAGACCAGGCGTTTCTTGCAGGCTACGACTGGGGCGGCCGGGCGGCGTGCATCGCCGCGGCGCTGTGGCCGGGGCGCGTGCGCGCCCTGGTGACGATCAACGGCTACAACCTGCAGGACATCCCGGCCGCGATCCGTCCCGCGGATGCGGCGCAGGAGCATCGCCATTGGTACCAGTGGTACTTCCACACCGGGCGCGGGCGCGCGGGGTTGGCGCAGAACCGGCGCGAAATTGCGCGGCTGCTGTGGCAACTGTGGTCGCCCAACTGGAAGTTCGACGACGCCACTTTCGCGGCCACGGCGGCGAGCTTCGACAACCCGGACTTCGTCGACGTGACGGTCCAGTCGTACCGCCACCGGTACGGGAATGCGCCGGGCGATCCGGCGTACGACGTGCTGGAAAGGCGCCTTGAAGCCCAACCCTCGATCGGTGTCCCGACAGTCGTGCTCCACGGCGCGTGCGACGGCGTGGGCCCTGCGGTGCAATCGGAAGGGGCGGCGCGCCAGTTCAGCGGGCGGTACGAACGCAAGGTGGTGCCCGTCGCGGGACATTTCCTGTCGCGTGAGGCACCGCAGGAGGTGGTTGACGCGCTGCTTGTTCTGGGCGCGGGCCGGTGAAGCCGCTCGCAACCCCCAGGATCACCTCCGGGAGCGGCATGCCCCGGACGCTCTTCGGCTACATCTGGAAAATCAGCGGGCGCCACCAGATGGCGCTGGTGCCGCTGTCGATCACGGTCTTCCTGCTCAGTACCGTGCCGCTGGAGCTGCAGCGCCGGATCGTGAACGACGCGATCGCACACGGCGCCACCACGACCATCCTGTGGCTCGCGGCCGCCTATGCGGGCCTCGCCATGGCCGAGGGGGCCATCAAGCTGTGCCTGAACATCTATCGCAGCTGGGTCAGCGAATCCACGATATTCGCACTGCGCCGCAGTATTGGCTCGCTGCCGGTCGACTCCGTCAAGTCCGAGGACCGCGCGATGGCCGAGGGCGTGGAGATCTCGATGATCCTGTCCGAGGCCGAACCGATCGGCGGGTTCGTCGGGATCAGCATCTCGGACCCGCTGCTGCACGGCGGCATGCTGGTCAGCGTGTTCGGGTATCTCTTTTTTCTCGAGCCGCGGATGGCGTTGCTGGGCCTCGCAGTGTTTTCGCCGCAGCTCGTGTTCGTGCCGCTGCTGCAGCGGGCGATCATTGTCCGCGGGGCCGAACGCATCCGCACGTTGCGCGGAATCAGCGGCGAGATCGTGGGGGCCCAGGGCGGCATCCCCTCCCAGGACGAAAGCATGCGCCACGTGTTCTCGCTCAGCATGGGGATCTTCAAGCTCAAGTTCACGATGAACTTCCTGATGAACCTGATGCACCATACGGGCGTGGCCGTGGCGCTCGGGGTGGGCGGGTGGCTCGCGGTGAAGGGGGAGATCGAGGTGGGGACGGTCGTCGCATTCGTGTCGGGTCTGGGCAAGGTCAACGACCCGTGGGGCGACCTCGTAAACTGGTTCCGCGAAATGACCGCCGTGACGATGCGCTACCAGCTGGTGGCCGACGCAATGCGGTGGCTCGCGAAGGACGCTGGAGTGGACTGATGGGCGAACGCACGGAATCTCCTTCGAGCGCGTATGCGCCGCTCGACAATGGCGCCTATGCGTCGAGCGGCCTGACGCGCGGCCCCTGGCATCCGGACCACCAGCATGCCGGCCCGCCGATTGCGCTGGTGGCGCGCAGCATCGAGCGCGCCGCGGCTGCGCTCGAACTCACCCATGTCGCGCGGCTGACCGCCAACCTGCTGCGCCCGATCCCGATCGCGGAACTGTCCGTCGAGGTGCAGACCGAGTACGCGGGCCGCAACGTCGCGCATTTTTCCGCGCGGCTGATATCGGGCGGCAAGGACGTCGCGCGCTTCACGGCGGTCGCCCAGCGCGAAGGCGCGCTGGACATCCCTCCGGGACTGGCGGGGCATCCCCTGCCGAACGCGCCGCGAGCGGTCGAAGACTCGCCCGAGGCCCGGTTCCCGTTCTCGTCCACCATGACCGGCTATCACGACCTGATCGACAACCGGATCGCGGAGGGCGTCTTCTTCCGCGGCCCGTCGGCGGTCTGGTTCCGCATGCGCCACCCGCTCGTCGCAGGCGAGGCGCCGAGCGCGCTCCAGCGGGTCGCGGTGGCCGCGGATTCGGGCAACGGCATCAGCGCCGTGCTCGACTTCCGCAAGTACATCTTCGTCAACTCCGACCTCACCATCAACCTGCTGCGGCAGGCGCGCGGGGAGTGGATCTGCATCGACGCGCGCACGCTCCTGGGGTCGAGCGGCGGCGGGCTGGCGGAATCGCGCATCTTCGATGCGCACGGGCTGATCGGCCGGGCTACGCAGAGCCTTGCAATCCGGCTCCGGGATTGAGCGCACTCGGTCCAAAGCAGATACTTTCCGCGGCCGTTGAAAGAGCGCTCGCCTTAATCCCGGGTCGGGGAGCCAATTGGGGCAATTCGAGGCATACGTTTTGAGCCGAATCCGACATGCCTTGGAATTCTGGCGCATCTTGCTAAAGTAGCGTGTAGTAGCCGAATTAGGCGGTGCGCAAGCGGCGTACTTGATAGTCAGTTTGGAAGCTGCACTCTCAGAGTTGAAGAAATCCTCTAAGTTAGCCTCTCCTTCATCATGAAGCGCAAGCTATTTCCCACGCCAGATCTAGATTGGTATATCCGAATCAGTGACCGTCGCGATACGGCGCTGAGATGCCCGTTCGCGACTGTCGATCAATGTCCTCGCTACTACCAAAGTCTGCACCTTCTTGGGCATGCTGGAAGCACAAAGATTCCTGAAAAGGAAGATGCTCGGCTTACTGAAAAGTGGGAGAAGAGTGATCTCTGGCCAAGAACTGACGAATATTGCACTTCATTGTCGGGCCCAAAGGATCACAGGTACCCAAGCAGTTTCAGTAACTTCTGTCCAGAAACGCTATACGACAGATTTGGCTACTTCGTTACTCACCTAAGTAAATATCATGACGAAGAGGATCAAGCTGCCTTACATCGAAGACTAGAAAAGGACAATGCACCTGCTGGGCATCCCTTGTGGTCTTGGGGCGGTGCGTCCCCTCAACATTTCACCGAGTGCTACCTTTACCCGATCCTCTCACGTAGGGGTGAATCCAGTTCATCCCGTCCAGACAAAAGGGAACTGGAACAAAAATTTGGGATCCTATTCAGTCATGGTCAGATCGATCGTGATTTCGTCCAATGGACATTAGAAGCCCAAGGTTTAGCTGATTACAAAATCGCCGCACTTTTCATTGATATCGATGACTTCAAAAGCCTTAACAGCAAATATACGGAATCTGTGGTTGATAGGACGATTCTTTCAGAGATCCAGGTGCTAGTCCGATCATGGTCACTTCATCGCGGCGCAGCCTATCGATTCGGTGGTGAAGAACTCGTTGTGCTAATGCCCAACTGTAGCGACCGGCAGGCAAAAGGATTTGGTGAGTCGCTCTTGAAGAAGATCTCAGATCATGAATTCCTTGTTGATGGTCATTCAATCAAGATTACGGCTTCGATTGGAGTGGCGTTATGGCCAACACACGGTACGTTATCGGAGGATGTCATCAAAGCCGCAAACGAAGCCGAGCACAGGGCGAAAGCTGACGGTAAGAATTGCGTCCGCATTGCAGGGTAACTGCATGTTCGCAGGCGCCAGTTGATCACTTATACGGAATTTCAATATGCAGATTTTAAGACTGATTCTGCTCTCGTCAGTAGCAATAGCTGTCAACCCCGCTTACTCGGGTGACAACGAAGACGGATTAAAGTTTTTGGAATCGAAGAATTACGAGAAAGCATTGGATTCCTTTCACAAGTCGGCACGGCAAGGAAATGCGTCAGCGCAATACAACTTGGGGCTCATGTACGACCTAGCGCAAGGCGTATCGCGGGATTACACCCAGGCTTTCTCGTGGTATGAGAAGGCAGCAATGCACGGGCTAGCGCAGGCGGAATTCAATCTGGGAGTGATGTATGACAAAGGGCACGGCGTTGCGCAGAGCTATAAGCAAGCCTTGTCTTGGTATGAAAAGGCAGCAAAGCAAGGCATCGCTCAGGCGCAGGTGAACCTGGGCGTATTGTACGAACGCGGTAAAGGTGTGCAGCAAAGCTATAAACAAGCCGCATTTTGGTACGCGAAGGCCGCGTCTCAAGGTCTAGCGGATGGGCAAGCGAGTTTGGGCGTTATGTACGAGGAGGGGACTGGCGTAGCACAGAACTACGCACGGGCTATAGCTTTGTATGAGAAAGCCGCTGCGCAAGGGCACAGTGGCGCGCAAACAAACTTGGGCGCCTTGTTTGATCGAGGGAAGGGCGTTCCACAGGATTTTAAGCGCGCGGCCTTCTGGTACCAAAAGGCTGCCCTGAACGGATATTCGGTAGCCCAGTCGAATTTGGCTGGATTGTATGAAGAAGGTAGCGGTGTCGCGAAAGACACAAAGCAAGCTTTTTCGTTGTACGAAAAATCCGCAGCACAGGGGTATGCAGAAGCCCAATACAGACTAGGCCGAATTTACGGCGATGGTCTAGGCGTACCGCGAAACTTCATTGAAGCTAAGAAGTGGTTCATCCTTGCAGCAAATCAGGGTCACCAGCACGCAAACACGTATCGCATAGCTTTAGACGGTAGCTTAACGAAAGTGCAGAACGTTGAGGCTCAGCGCCTTGCTGACGAATGGACGAAAGCGCATGTCCAACTATCCAATGGAGGATAGACAGTGGTCTTGATTGTGGGTCTTTGAGTAGATTGGCAAGACCGTCGTTGGAGTTTGGTGATTCCTTGCGGGCGAAGGTGGGTAAAGGTTCAGAATCCGATCGACAGCAGCGCCCAGCCCGCGATGAGCGTTCCAAGCAGCGCCCCGCCGTAGCAGCAGAGCTTGGCCACGGCGCCGGTATGGATGCCGATGTCGTGCAGGCTGTGGAAGATGCGGTGCACGCCGTGCCACAGGAACAGCGACACGAACGCAAACAGGCATGCCTTGCCCAGCCAGTGCTGCGCAAACGCATGCGCGTGCGCGTAGCTCATGAGGTCGGGCGGCACGAGGATCGCCAGCGGCACGGCGATGCCGGTGATGAACACCAGCGCGGGCCCGAACAATGCCGACAGCATGCCGCCCGCGCCGAACATGGACCAGAAGATGGGTGCGTTCGAGCGTTTCATGACGCCACCCTCATCGCGACTGCGACCAGCCCGATGCACAGTACCGTTGCCGCGGCCAGCCC
>JAFEDL010000035.1 GCA_018241645.1 Pseudomonadota bacterium | reverse complement strand
AAGAAGCCCTCGATCTTCTCGTTGGCCGCGCCGATCGGCTGCACCTCGCCGAGCTGGTTGATCGAGCCCGTCACGGCCATCGATTGCAGCAGCGGCACGCCGGAGAGCGAGGACAGCAGCGCGCACAGCTCGGCCAGCGACGCGCTGTCGCCGTCCACCGCGCCGTAGGTCTGCTCGAACACGAGGCTGGCCGACAGCGCAAGCGTGCGGCTGCCCGAATAGCGCGAGCCCAAGTAGGCGGCGAGGATCATCACGCCCTTGGAATGGATCGCGCCGCCCATCTGCACTTCGCGCTGGATGTCGATCACCTGTCCTTCGCCGAGGCGCGTGGTGGCGGTGATGCGCGTCGGCTGGCCGAACGCGTAGTCGCCGAGCTGGTACACCGACAGGCCGTTCACCTGGCCGACTTTGGCGCCGTCGGTGTCGATCAACAGCTTGCCGCGCACGATCGCCTCCTGCATGCCCTCGTGCAGCCGGCTCGCGCGGCGCCGCTGCGCCTCGACCGCCAGCGCCACGTCCTCCGGCGCAATGGCCGGCCGGGCCGCGTGGCGGGCGTGGTAGTCGGCTTCCTTCAGCAGGTCCTCGAGGCCGCGCACGTCCGCGCTCAGCTTTTTCGTATCCCCCGCGCGGCGCGAGGCGTGGTCGATCACGCGGGCGACCGCTTCGCGCCCGAGGGGCAGCAGCTTTTCGCGCCGCGCAAGCGTACCGGCCAGCTGCGCATACTGCAGGTTGCTCGTATCTCCGCGATCCAGGTCGTCTTCGAAATCGGCGACCACGCGGAACAGGTTGGCGCAATCCGGGTCGTACTCGGCGAGCAGGTAGAGCAGCCTGCGATCGCCGAACAGGATCACCTTGACGTTGAGGGGGATGGGCTCGGGGGCGAGCGAGCTGGTGCTTACGCCGCCGTACATGTCCGCGAGCGATTCGATGCGGATCTCGCGGCGCTGCAGGGCCCGCTTGAGGCCCGCCCAGGCGAACGGTTCGGTGAGCACCCGGGCCGCATCGAGCAGCAGGTAGCCGCCGTTCGCGCGATGCAGGTCGCCGGCCTTGATCTGGCTGAAGTCGGTCACCAGCGTGCCGAACCGGGCCACGTGGTCGATGCGCCCGACCAGGTTCTGGTGGGTGGGATGGTCGGTGTCCACGACCGGCAGGCCGTTGGGGGGCGAGTGGTCCACCAGCACGTTGACCAGGTACCGGCGCAGCTGCCCGTCGTCGGACTGCACGAAGCGCATCAGCGGCTGTTCGCCTTCGGCGGGCTTCTTGAAGTCGTCCGCGTTGTCGAGCACGTCTGCCTGCAGGGCGTCGAGATGGGCCACCACCTTGGGCAGCGCGGCGTAGTCCCGCTTGAGGTCCTCGACGAGGTGGCCGGTCACCATCATCGTCATCTCGCGGTTCAGCGCCTTGATGCGCTCGACGCGCTCCTTGCGCCAGCGCATGGCCTCGCGCAGGATCTTCTCCAGCTTCTCCTGCAGGACCGGGATTGCCGCTTCGATCTTCTTCTGCTCGTCCTCGGGCAGCTTGGCGAACACGTCGGGCCCCATGATCTCGCCGTCCTTGACCGGCGCGAACGCGAATCCCGCCGGGGTGCGCAGCAGCGCGAGCTGCTGTGCGCCGGCTTCCTCGCCGAGGTCGCTGAAGGCCTTTTCGTGGCGCTCCTTGAACTCCGCGTCGATGCTCTCGACGCGCGAGCTGTACTCCTCGCTCTCGAACACCGCGGGGATGCCGGCGCGAAGTTCGTCCACCAGCGCCGCGATGGCGTCGCGCAGCTTCAGCGCGCCGCCCGGCGGCAGGTCGATGGCGATCGGCCGGTGCGGGTCCTCGAAGTTGTTCACGTAGACCCAGTCGGGCGGATGGGGCACCCCGTCGCCGCGCGCGGCGATGGCGGCCCGCACGAGCCGGTGGCGCCCGCTGCCGGGCGGGCCCATGACGAACAGGTTGTAGCCCTCGTGGCCCATGTCCACGCCGAACCCGACCGCCTCGGCGGCGCGGCCCTGGCCGGGCGCGTCGTCGAGGTCCGGCAGCTCGGCGGTGGTGGCGAAGCCGAATGCGGCCGGGTCGCAGCGGTGTGCGAGCTGGTCGGGCGGAATCCTCGTGCTCATGCTGCCTCCGGGTTGCGGAGCGGTGCTCCCTGCAGGCGTTCCAGGACCAGCGCGGAGAGCGAATCCCCGGGCAGGTCGCGCGCCCGGTAGCTTACCCGCGCCACCGGCCTTTCGATCCCGAGCAGCGTCACCAGGTCGGCGGGCGTGCCGAGCACGATCGAGTCGCACGGCACGTTGGCGATCGACTGGCGCAGGTCCTCGCGCTGCTGCGCGCTGTAGCCGAGCGCCGGCATCACCGGGCCGAGGTGCGGGAATTGCGCATAGGCGGCGGCGATCGAGCCGGTCGCGTAGGGCCGCGGATCCACCAGCGTGGCGCCGTACTGCCGCGCTGCGCGCGCGCCCCCGGCTTCCCCGAGGCCGCCGTGCGTGACCGACGGGCCGTCCTCCACCACCAGCACCTTGCGGTCGCGGACCAGGGCCGGCCGGTCCACCGAGTAGGCGAAGTCCATCTCGAGGATGGTCGCGCGCGGGTTGAGGGCGCGGCCGGCGTCCCGGCTTGCGCCCACCTGCGCCGCGGAGGCCGCGTTGGCCTTGCCGATGACCAGCACGTCGGCCGCGCGCACGTTGGCTTCGCCCGGAAAGTAGGCGTCCTCCTCGCCCGGCCGCGTCGGGTCGAGCAGCGTGACGGTCAGCGCGGGCCGGAAGAACGGCAGGTCGTTGTTGCCGCCGTCCCACAGGATCACGTCCGATTCGGCCGCGGCCTGCGCGAGCACGTTGGCGTAGTCGATGCCGGCGTAGACGACGGTGCCGTCGTCCACGTGCGGCTGGTATTCCTCCATTTCCTCGAAGGTCAGGTCGGCCGACAGGAAGTCCTCCCACTCCGCGTAGCGCTCCACGCCGCGGTCGAAGCGGCCGTACGGCATCGGATGGCGCACGACGACCGGCCGCCGGCCCGCGAGCTTGAGGGTGTGCGCGAGGTAGCGGGTGACCGTGCTCTTGCCGGCGCCGGTGCGCGCGGCGACCACCGCGATCACGGGGACCGGCGATTCGAGCATGGTGTCGCGCGGTCCGAGCAGCCGGAACGAGGCGCCGTTGGCGATCGCGATCGAGGCCAGGTGCATCACGTGCGCGTGGGTCACGTCGCTGTAGCAGAAGGCGACTTCGTCCACGCGCAGTTCCGCGATCAGCCGCGCGAGGTCCGATTCGGCGTGGATCGGGATCCCCTCGGGGTAGTCCGGCCCGCAGAGCGCCGCCGGGTAGGTCCGGGCCGCGATCCCGGGAATCTGGGTCGCGGTGAACGCCACCACGCGGCAGGCAGGGCGGCCGCGGTAGCAGACGTTGAAATTGTGGAAGTCGCGGCCGGCCGCGCCGAGGATGAGCACGTTGCGGCGGTTGGCCCCTTGGGTTTCCATGTTTCCTGCCCCTCCGGAGGGCGCGCGGCCCTACAGGCCGAGCATCTTGGCGATCGCGGCGATGTACCTGCCCGCGACGATCGCATCGAGCTTCGCGGTGTCTACGCCCTCCTGGATGCTCGAGTGCAGGCCCTCCAGCGCGTCGCGCACCCAGCCGTGGCCGGGTTCGGGCGTCTGCAGCACTTTGCGCAGCGTTTCGACTTCCTGCCTGAGGGTCTGGATATTCGCGGTCCCGCCCTGTACCTTGTCGAGGTCCCTTTCGAGGGCATGCACCAGCTTGCGGGCTTCTTCGATATCGATCATGGTGGTTGTGCTTCCCAATGCGAGTGGAAACGATTCTGGGCGCAGGCGCATCCCGCCCGTTTGATCAGGATCAAGATTGACCCCGAAGTGCCTGTTAGCTTGGTTATGAAACGACCAAGGAGGTTCACATGCAAGTTCC
This sequence comes from Pseudomonadota bacterium, assembly GCA_018241645.1. Taxonomy (GTDB): domain Bacteria; phylum Pseudomonadota; class Gammaproteobacteria; order Burkholderiales; family SG8-39; genus SZAS-79. The sequence goes on along the minus strand of JAFEDL010000035.1, from coordinate 43,904 downwards.
CCTGCAAATCACCGTGCGCGACATGCCCCATTCCGAGGCGCTGGATGCGCGCATCCGCGACAAGGCGGCGAAACTGTCCGAATTCGACCCCAACATTACCAGCTGCCGGGTCACCGTCGAGGAATCGCGCAAGCACCACCGCCAGGGCCGCCACTTCCAGGTCGTCGTCGACGTGCGCGTCCCGGGCAAGGAGCTCGTGGCCAACCGCTCGCACGACGAGGACGTGTACGTGGCGTTGCGGGACGCCTTCGATGCGATGAAACGCCAGGTCGAGGAAAACCTGCGGGTGAAGCGGGGATTCGTGAAAACGCACGCGGCCGCACCGCAATCGGCGCCGGAAGTGCCGCAGGGAGAGGCGGAATGACGCGTCGCAAAATCCCCGCGCCGCCCCCGGAACGCGACCCGAGCCGCGTGATCGAGCGCCCGGACGGCTTTTACTGGCAGAGCCTCGAGGACGACCGCGAGTTCGGGCCGTTCCGCACTTCGCGCGAAGCGCAGCAGCACATGCAGCTGCAGAGCGAGGCCGAACTCGAGCCCGGCGAATCCCTGGAAGAGGCCGAAGACGAAGTGGGCATCTCCGGCTGGGTGGACCCCGACACCGGCGAACTGGCCGAGGAGGGCGTTCCGCGGCTGGAAGACCACTGAGCCGCGCGTGAACGCGGCCGGCATGCGGGCGATGCGCGTGCATGCCCCGCGCGCCGGGCTGGTGAGCGAAGTCGTGGCGGTGCCCGAACCCGGGCCGCGCCAACTGCTGCTGCGCGTGTGTGCCTGCGGCGTCTGCCGCACCGACCTGCACATCGCCGACGGCGAGCTCGCCGGCGGGCGCCTCCCGGTCACGCCGGGACACGAAATCGTCGGCTGCGTCGCCGCGGCCGGGCCCGGGGCGGAGCGATTTCGCGTCGGCGACCGCGTAGGCGTGCCGTGGCTCGGCGGTACGTGCGGGACCTGCCGTTACTGCCGCAGCGGCCGCGAGAACCTGTGCGACGGCGCGCGTTTCACCGGCTTTCACCTCGACGGCGGCTATGCCGAATTCGCGCTGGCCGACGAGGCGTATTGCCTGGCGATTCCCGAGGCGTATGCGGATGAAGAGGCTGCGCCGCTGCTGTGCGCCGGCTTGATCGGGTACCGGACGCTCGCCATGGCCGGCGACGCGCAGGCGATCGGGATCTACGGATTCGGCGCCGCCGCGCACCTTGTTGCGCAGGTGGCGCGCCACCAGGGCCGGCGCGTCTTCGCATTCACGCGCCCGGGCGATGCGCAGGCGCAGGCGTTCGCCCTGGAATGCGGCGCGCACTGGGCCGGCGCGTCCGGTGCTACGCCGCCTGAGCCGCTCGATGCCGCGCTGATCTTTGCGCCCGTGGGCGCGCTCGTGCCGGCCGCCCTCGCGCAAGTGGTGAAGGGCGGGACGGTGGTCTGTGGCGGCATCCACATGAGCGAGATTCCCACGTTCGCATATTCCCTCCTGTGGGGCGAGCGCAGCATCCGGTCGGTGGCCAACCTCACGCGCGCCGACGGCGAGGCATTCATGCGGATCGCCGCGCAGGCGCGACTGCGCGTGCAGACCGTTGCCTACGGCCTTGCGCAGGCCAACGAAGCGCTGGACGACCTGCGCGCGGGGCGGCTGGCGGGCGCCGCCGTGTTGCGGCCTTGAGCAGCGGCGCCTAAGCGCCGCGACCGGTCAGCAGGGGGCAATGCACAAGGCGAGCACCTCGGCCGCGGCGCGGACCGCGCCAGGGCCTGCCGTGGCGTCCACGCGCACGACCTCGGCCGACTCGTCCGGCGTGAAGGGTTTGCGCTCGGCCAGCTGCCGCCCGAGGATCGCGAGGCCGGCTTCCGATGCGTCCGCCCCTTGCGCCTCGCGGCGAGCCACCCGCTCGCGCAATACCGTGTCGGGGGCCTCGCAGGACACGATTGCGAACGGCGCGCCGGCTTCGCGCGCGAGCGCGCGGAACGAGGACCGGCGGCCCGCGTCCAGGAATGCCGCGTCCACGATGACCGGGTATCCCGCGGCCATGACCTCGCGCGCAAGGGACGCCAGGCGCGCGTAGGTCCGTTCCGTATCGGCGGGCGAGTAGATCCCGGCGGCCGGCCCGCTTCGCGTGCGCGCACCGGCCTCGAGCCCGTGCAGGCGCTTCCGCTCCACGTCCGAGCGCAGATGCACTGCCTGCAGTGCTGCGGCCAGCTGCCTTGCGATCGTCGTCTTGCCCGAGCCCGACACTCCGTGCATGAGGATGAGCGCGCCGCGGCCGCGCGCCGCGATGCCTTGCGCGAACCCGAGGTAGTGGGCGTATTCCGCCGCAGCGAACTCCTGCGCGCCGGCATCCAGCCCCGGCTGGTGCCCGCGGATGCACGCCACCTTGGCGCGGACCAGGGCGCGATAGACGATGTAGAAGCGCAGCACGGCGACGCCGGCATAGTCGCCGCCCGTTTCGAGGTAGCGATTCAGGAAACGGAACGCGAGGCCGGGCAGGCGGTGCTCCTCCAGGTCCATCACGAGGAACGCGACCTCGTTCATCACGTCTATCCAGCGGAACTCCGCGTTGAATTCGATGCCGTCGAACGGCACCGGCGCGCCGTCGAGCATCACGATGTTGCCCAGGTGGAGGTCGCCGTGGCATTCGCGCACGTACCCTTCGCGCTTGCGTGCCCCGAACACGGCCTCGAGCGCCGCATGCTCGCGCGCAGTCCAGTCGCGCAGCGCGGCCAGCGCAGCCGCATCTGTTCCGGGTCCGGCCAGCGACTGGATCTGGTCGAAGTTCTGCATCGCCGCGGCCAGGACCTGGGCGGGCGAGGCGAAAGGGCGGTCCGCGCCGGCGGGCTGCAGCCCCTGGTGGAACTGCGCCACGCGAACGCCGAGATCGTCGAGGCTGGCCTCCTGCAGCGTCCCTCCGCGGGCCATGCGGTCGAGCAGCGCATCCTGCGGGAACCGGCGCATCCTGACCGCGTATTCGATCGGCGGGCCGTCGCCGCCCAGCACAGGGTCGGACGCGCTGCCGGTGATCGGCACCACGTCGAGGTAAAGCGAGGGCGCGGTGCGGCGGTTGAGGCGCAGCTCTTCCTCGCAGCAGAAGCGCCGCGCCGCGAGCGTGGTGAAGTCGAGAAACCCGAGGTTCACGGGCTTCTTGATCTTGTAGGCGTAGTCGCCGGCCAGCAGCACGCACGAAATGTGCGTCTCGAGCAGGTCCACCCGCGCCGGCGGGCCGGAGGCGCCCGACGGATACCGGCCGGGCTCGCGCAGCGCCGAGACCAGCCGGCCGAACTCCCGCGGGTCAGCCGGCCGCTGCACCTTCCCTACTGCACTTTCAGCTGCTTGCTTGCGGTCCCGGCCTTTTTCGGCAGCGTCAGCTCCAGCACGCCGTTGTTGTACTTCGCCTCGGCCTTGGACTCGTCGATGTCATGGGCGAGGGTGAAGCTGCGGTACTGCTTGCCGTAATAGCGCTCGCTGCGCAGGGTCATGCCGCCCTTCTTCTCCTCCTTTTCCTTCTTGACCTCGGCCGTGATCGAGACCTGGTTGCCGTCGATCTCGACGTGCACGTCCTCCTTGTTCACGCCGGGCACGTCGGCCTTCACCGTATAGGCCTTATCGTCCTCGGCGACGTCCATGCGGATCTGCGGGCTGAACTCGAGGCCGCCGTTGTTCTGCCACGGGCGCACCCAGATGTCCTTGAACATCTCGTCCATGCCGCCGAACGGGTCGAAGCGCTTCAGGCTGCCGAACGGATCAAAACGGGTGATGTTTGCCATGATTAACCTCCATCGGAATCGGGTTGTTGGTCGGTGCGCCCGGCCGCCGGCCGCTGCGCGCAACCCAATGTAGGGCCGAACGCCGTTACGTTTTTTGACATTGATCAACCGCTGGCGGGGTTCTCCCCGAGGGCGGTTGAGCCTTCCGTCCAGCCAGTGCCGAGCGCGGCGGCCACCTCGGGACGCGTGATCCGCCCGCGGTACACGTTGAGCCCGTTGAGCAGGTGCGCATTTGCGCGCAACGCGCCCACGATGCCGCGCTGCGCCAGTTCCTCCACGAACGGATACGTGGCGTGGTTCAGCGCGTAGGTCGAGGTGCGCGGCACGGCGCCCGGCATGTTGGCCACGCAGTAGTGGACGATCCCGTCGACGCTGAACACGGGGTCGGCGTGGGTGGTCGGGCGGGAGGTCTCGAAGCAGCCGCCCTGGTCGATGGCCACGTCCACCAGCACCGCGCCGGGCTGCATGCCGCCAAGCATCGCGCGGGTGACGAGTTTCGGGGCGAGCGCGCCGGGCACCAGTGCCGCGCCGATCACCGCGTCGGCCGTGGCGAGTTGCCCGGCGATCGCCTGCGGATCCGAAAGCAGCGGGTGCAGGCGCGGCCCGAGCCGCGCCGCGAGCCGCTGCAAAGGCTCGTCCGTGGGGTTGAGCACGGTGACTTCCGCGCCCATCCCGATCGCGATTTCCGCGGCGTTGGACCCGACCACGCCTGCCCCGAGGACCACGATGCGCGCGGGCGGCACGCCCGTGGCCCCGCTGAGGAGCAGCCCGCGGCCGCCGTGCGGCTTTTCGAGATGGTGGGCCGCCACCTGGATGGACATGCGGCCGGCCACCTCGGACATGGGCGCGAGCAAAGGCAGGCCGCCCTGCGCGGACGTCACCGTCTCGTATGCGATCGCGATGGCGCCGCTGGCGAGGAGTTCCTTTGCCTGCGGCGCGTCCGGCGCGAGGTGGAGGTAGGTGAAGAGCGCCTGCCCCGGGCGCAGCATCGCGCGCTCGGGGGCGAGCGGCTCCTTGACCTTGACGACCAGCTCGGCGCGCGCGAACACGTCCGCGGCCGTCGCAGCGATCTTCGCGCCTGCCGCGGCGTAGTCCGCGTCGGAGGCGCCGATGCCGGCGCCCGCATTCGTCTCCACGATCACCTGGTGGCCGAGCGCAGCGAGGCGCCGCACGCTCTCGGGCGTCAGGCCGACGCGGTATTCGTGGACCTTGATCTCCTTCGGGACGCCGATCCGCATGGCCGCCCCTACATTCCCATGCCGTTCATCGCGGGCTGGGCCGCCTGGGCGGCCTGCGGCGCCTGCGCGATCAGGACGTCCGTCGTCAGGATCAGCCCCGCCACCGACGCCGCGTTCTGCAGGGCGGTGCGCGTCACCTTGCGCGGGTCGAGCACGCCCATCGACACCATGTCCCCGTAGGCGCCGGTCAGCGCGTTGAAGCCGAAGTTGCCGCTCCCTTCGAGCACCTTGTTCAGCACGACCGACGGCTCCTCGCCGGCGTTCTCGACGATCTGGCGCAGCGGTTCCTCTAGCGCGCGCAGGACGATGCGGATGCCGGCGTCCTGGTCGGGGTTCTCCCCGCGCAGCCCGGGCGACTGCGCAGCCAGCTGCCCGCGGGCGCGCAGCAGCGCGACGCCCCCGCCCGGCAGCACGCCTTCCTCCACCGCGGCGCGGGTGGCGTGCAGGGCGTCCTCCACGCGGGCCTTCTTCTCCTTCATCTCCATTTCCGTAGCGGCGCCGACCTTCACCACCGCCACGCCGCCGGCGAGCTTCGCGATGCGCTCCTGCAGCTTTTCGCGGTCGTAGTCGCTGGTCGTGTCCGCGACCTGGGCGCGCAGGTCGGCCACGCGCGCGGCGATCCTGGCCGGGTCGCCGCCCCCGCCGATGAGGGTCGTGTCGTCCTTGTCGATCTCGATCCGGTTGGCGCGGCCCAGGTCCTTCAGCGTGGCCTTCTCGAGCAGCAGTCCCGCCTCCTCGGCGATCACGCGGCCGCCGGTGAGCACGGCGATGTCCTCGAGCATGGCCTTCCTGCGGTCGCCGAACCCCGGCGCCTTGACCGCGCAGGTCTTGAGTATCCCGCGCAGGGAGTTCACCACCAGCGCCGCGAGGGCCTCGCCCTCGACGTCTTCCGCGATGACGAGGAGCGGCTTGCCGGCCTTGGCGACCAGTTCGAGCACGGGCAGCAGCTCGCGGATCGCGGAGATCTTCTTGTCGTGGATCAGCACGTACGCGCCTTCCAGCACGCAGAACTGCTTCTCGGCGACGTTGATGAAGTACGGCGAGAGGAAGCCCCGGTCGAACTGCATGCCTTCCACCACCTCGAGCTCGTTGGCGAGGCCCTTGCCGTCCTCGACCGTGATGACGCCCTCCTTGCCGACCTTTTCCATGGCGTCGGCGACGATCTTGCCGATCGAGCGGTCCGAGTTGGCCGAGATCGTGGCCACCTGCGCGATCTCGGTGGAGGTGTTGCAGGGCTTCGCCATGCGGGCGAGCTCCGCGACGATCGCCTCGACCGCGGATTCGATGCCGCGCTTCAGGTCCATCGGGTTCATGCCCGCGGCGACGTACTTCATGCCTTCCACCACTATGCCGCGGGCCAGCAGCGTGGCGGTGGTCGTGCCGTCGCCGGCCACGTCGGAGGTCTTGCTCGCCACCTCCTTCACCATCTGCGCGCCCATGTTCTCGAAGCGGTCCTCGAGTTCGACTTCCTTGGCGACGATCACGCCGGAATTGATGACGGTGGGCGTGCCGAAGGAGCGCTCCAGCACCACCGTGCGGGCCTTCGGCCCCAGGGTGCCGCACACGGCGTCGGCGAGGATGTTGACGCCCGCGAGGATCTTCGCGTGCGCCTGTTCGTGGAACATCAGCTGCTTGGCGGCCATGGCATTACTCTGCGTAAGGGGGTTCGGAAAAGGGGTTCAGTGCGGGTACATGTAGTCGCGCGTGAGCGGCAGGGAGGGCGCCGCGGTGCACTGTGCGCGGCCGGCCAGGACCTGGTACACGTTCATCCAGCCGTGGGCGAATCCGTAGGCGCAGCCCGCCAGGTAGATCTGCCAGATGCGGTAGCGCCGCTCCCCGGCGATGCGCGATGCCTGCTCGCGGTTGGCCTCGAGGCGGCTCGACCAGGCGTGGCAGGTGTGCGCGTAGTGGCGGCGCAGCGACTCGATGTCGTAGGCCTCGAGTCCGGCCCGCGCCATTTCCCCCAGCGCCAGCGACAGGTGCGGCAGTTCGCCGTCCGGGAACACGTAGCGGTCGATGAATTCGCCGGCGCCCAGGCCCATCCAGCCGCTGTCCGGGTCGCTGGTGGTGATGCCGTGGTTGAGCGCGAGGCCGTCGTCCCTGAGCAGCGAATGGATGACGGAGAAGTAAGCCGGCAGGTTCTTCAGGCCCACATGCTCGAACATCCCCACGCTGGCCACCTTGTCGTAGGTCCCGAGGCCCGGCAGGTCGCGGTAGTCGCACAACTCCACCCTGCAGCGGTCCTGGAGTCCCGCGGCCCGGATGCGTTCGCGCGCGAATTCGAACTGGTTCTTCGACAGCGTGATGCCGGTCGCGATCGCTCCGTACCTGGCTGCGGCGCGCATGACCAGCGCGCCCCACCCGCAGCCGATGTCGAGCAGGCGCTCGCCGGGTTGCACGCGCAGCTTGGTGAGGATGTGGTCGAGCTTCTGCTGCTGCGCCGCCTCGAGCGTGTCGCTTTCGTGGCGGTAGTAGGCGCACGAGTACACCATGTCCGGGTCGAGGAACAGGGAGTAGAACTCGTTGGCGACGTCGTAGTGGTATTGGACCGCCTTGCGGTCGCCGGCCGCGCTGTGGTGCGCGGACCGCCGCCACAACGCGCGGGGCCGCGCGGCGATGGCCCGGGCCAGGCTTTCGCCGACCTTGAACACTTCGCTGATGGCGCCTTCGACGCGGATATGGCCCTCGACGAACGCCTCGCCGAGCGAACTCAGGTCGGGCGACACGAAATAGCGCAACGCGGCGGGGGCCGGGATGGCGATCGTGACCTTGGGCTCGCCGGACAGGTCGAAACGCCGCCCGTTCCACAGCTCGAGCCGCAGCGGGATCGTGCGGCCCGCGCGCAGCGCATCGATCGTGCGCAGGAATCGCTTTTCGAGAAGCATAGGCACCCTCCTCAGGGGCGCAGCATGCGCGCCGGGGAGCCCGGGTTGTTGACCAAGATCAAACCGCCCCCGGGTTCGGGGCGGGATCGGGCGGGGGCTCCGCGCGCGCCGAATACCCCACGCTTGACATGGATCAGGACGGGGGCCGGCGCCCAGGGCGATCATGCCACCATTGGGCGCAGATTTCCGCCCCGCACAGCCGCCGGACGTCCTGCCATGTTGAATCCTGCCGAGAAGACCTGCGAAGGGTTGACGGCGGCGCAAGCCGTTGCGCGGCTCGCTGCCGACGGCGCCAACCTGCTGCCCGGCGCCAAGGCGCGCAACACGTTCGCCATCGCGCTGGAGGTGCTGCGCGAGCCGATGTTCCTGCTGCTCGTGGCGAGCGCCGGGATCTATCTCGTGCTGGGCGACCTGTCGGAGGCGCTGGTGCTGGCCGCCTCGATCGTCGTGGTGATGGTGATCACGATCATCCAGGAGCGCAAGTCCGAGCGCGCGCTGGAGGCGCTGCGCGACCTGTCCAGCCCGCGCGCCCTGGTCATCCGCGACGGCGCCGAGGTGCGCATCGCCGGCGCGGAGGTGGTGCGCGGCGACCTGATGCTGCTCGCCGAAGGCGATCGCGTTCCGGCCGACGCGCGGCTGCTCGCGACCAACGACCTGATGGTGGACGAGTCCCTGCTCACCGGTGAATCGCTCCCCGCCGAGAAGGCGGCCGGCATGGCGGTGTTCTCCGGGACTCTGGTGGTGAAGGGGCAGGGGCGCGCGGAGGTCACCCACACCGGCGTGCGCACGGAGTTCGGGCGCATCGGCGTTTCGCTTGCGGGGCTGGACAGCGAAAAGACGCGCCTGCAGACCGAAACGGCCCGGGTGGTGAAGATCTTTGCCACGGTCGGGCTCGCGCTCTGCGTGGTGCTGATGCTCCTGTACGTGGTCGGGCGGGGCGGCTGGCTGCAGGGCATCCTCGCGGGGCTGACGCTGGCGATGGCCATCCTGCCGGAGGAATTCCCGGTGGTGCTCACGGTGTTCCTCGCGCTGGGAGCGTGGCGCATCGCGCGGCACGGCGTGCTCACGCGACGAATGCCGGCGATCGAGACGCTGGGCTCGGCCACGGTGCTCTGCGTGGACAAGACCGGCACCCTGACCGAGAACCGCATGGCGGTGGCCGATACCCTGCCCGCGGACGGCATTTCGACGGGGCAAGTGCTGGAAACGGCGGCCCTGGCCTGCGAGCCCGAGGCGTTCGATCCCATGGAGCGCGCAATCCTGGCTGCGGCGGGTTCCGCTGCCGCCCGGTTGCGGACCGAGTGGGTGCTCGAGAAGGATTACCCGCTGAACCAGGATTTCCTCGCGGTGTGCCACGCATGGCGCTCGCCGGCGGGCACGCGGCGCGTGGTGGTGAAAGGCGCGGCGGAAACGGTGCTGGCGCTGTGCGGCCTGCCGGACCATGCGCCGGAGCATGCGCTCGCCCACGAGGCCGCCGGACGCGGGCTGCGCATGCTGGGCGTGGCCGAGGCCGAGTGGGTCGCCGGCGAGTGGCCGGCGGACCCGCGCGAGTTCCGCTTTCGCTGGCTGGGATTCGTCGGGTTGGCCGACCCCTTGCGGCCCGAGGTGCCGGCCGCGGTGGCCCTGTGCCGCCGCGCCGGGATCCGCGTGGTGATGGTAACGGGCGACCATCCCGGGACGGCCGTCGCGATCGCTCGCTCCGCCGGCATCGCGCACGAGGCAGGCGTGCTTACCGGCACCGAGGTCGAGAACCTCGACGAAGCCGCCCTCGCGGACGCGGTGAAGCGCATCAACGTGTTCGCGCGCATCCGGCCCGCGCAAAAGCTGCGCCTGGTGCAGGCGTTCAAGGCGGCGGGCGAAATCGTGGCGATGACCGGGGACGGCGTCAACGACGCACCTGCCCTGAAGGCCGCGCACATCGGCGTGGCGATGGGCAAGCGCGGGACGGATGTGGCGCGCGAGGCTGCGGCCCTGGTGCTGGTCGGCGACGATTTCGGTTCCATCGTCACCACGGTGGAACTGGGCCGGCGAATCTACCAGAACATCCGCAACGCGATGCGCTACATCCTCGCGGTGCACGTGCCCACGGCCGGAATGGCGTTCCTGCCGCTCCTGATGGGCGGGCCGGTGCTGCTGTTCCCGGTGCACATCGTGTTCCTGGAGTTCGTCATCGATCCGGCCTGCTCGATCGTGTACGAAGCGGAGGACAGCGACGCAGGACTGATGGACCGCCCGCCGCGCGACCCGGCCGAGCCGCTGTTCAACTCGAACATGCTGCTGGTGAGTTTCGCGCTGGGCCTGTCCGCGCTGGTAGCGACCGTCGTCGCGTACGGCTGGGCGCTGCGCTCGGGCCGCAGCGAGGGCGAGGTGCGCGCCATCGGGTTCGCCGCGATCGCGTGCTGCAACCTCGCGATGATCCATTCCACCCGCTCGCGCGACCTCAGCGTCTTCTCCTCGCTGGCCCGGCCCAACGCGGCCCTCTGGTGGGTCACTTGCGGCACGCTCGCCGCGCTCGCCTCGGCGCTCTACGTACCGGCGGTCGCGAAGATCTTCCGCTTCGCGCCCCTGTCCTTCGGCGATGCGCTGGTGCCGGTGGCCGCAGGCATCGCGGGCGTGGCCTGGTACGAGGCCTACAAGAAGCTGCGCCCCAAGTCCCGCCTCGCAACGGAGTGATGCGCGGCGCTTCCTTTGCCATAATGGGCGGCATCGTTGTTCCATCCCCCAGCGGAGAAGCGCCCGGCAATGAACGGACATACTGAAATTCAGCCTGGCGCCAGCCAGTGGATCGGCAAGCCGCTGCGCCGGATCGAGGATGCGCGGCTGCTGTCGGGCCAGGGGCGGTTCACCGACGACGTGTCGCTGCCGGGCCAGGCGCACGCCGCCTTTGTGCGCTCCCCTCACGCGCACGCGAGGATTGCGAAGCTGGACTTGGCGGCCGCGCGCGCCGCGCCGGGCGTCCTCGCGGTCTATGCGGGCGCCGACATCGTTGCGGCCAACCTTGCGCCGGTGCCATTCACCCAGATGCACAAGCGGCCCGACGGCACCGACATGAAAGTGCCGCCGCGCCATGCGCTGACTTCCGACGTTGCCCGCTTCGTCGGCGACGCGATTGCGATGGTGGTGGCCGAAACGCGCGACCAGGCGCGCGATGCGGCCGAGCTGGTGGAGGTCGAATGGGACGCGCTTGCGGCGAACGCCGACCTGCCCGCGGCGGCGCGCGCGGACGCGCCGGTGCATTGGGCGCCGGCGTTCGTGCCCGAGTACGGCAATATCGCCGCGCTCTACCGCATGGGCGATCGCGCGGCCTGCGACGCGGCCTTTGCGGCCGCCGCGCACGTGGTGAAGCTCAGGGTGGTCAACCAGCGCGTGATCGCGAACCCTTTGGAGCCGCGCGCGCTCGCGGCGCAGTACGCGGACGACCGGTTCACGCTGTATTGCCCCACCCAGAACACGCACAACGTCCGCGGCCAGCTTGCGAAAGTGTTCGGCGTGCCCGAGGACCGGTTGCGCATCGTCTGCACCGACGTGGGGGGCGGGTTCGGCGCGCGCGGCTACGCCTACCCCGAGCACGCGGCGCTGCTGTTCGCGGCGCGCGCGCTCGGGCGGCCGGTGAAGTGGCGCGCCGACCGCTCGGAGAATTTCCTGTCCGAAGTCCACGGGCGCGACAGCGTCGTCGAGACCGAGCTGGCGCTGGATGCGCAGCACCGGTTCACGGCGCTGCGCATGCAGTCGCTGGCCAACGTGGGCGCGTACGTGTCGAGCTTCGGCGCCTGCGTGCCCGCCATGTCGGGCGCGCGGGCGCCCACCGGGGTGTATGCGATCCCGCTGCTCGACCACGAGGTGAGGATCCTGTTCACCAATACGGTCCCGGTGGATGCTTACCGAGGCGCGGGACGTCCCGAGATGGGCTACCTGCTCGAGCGGCTGGTGAGCACGACCGCGCGCGAACTCGGCGTGGACCCGGTCGAACTGCGCCTGAAGAACCTCGTGCGCGCCGACCAGATGCCGTACCGGAACCCGGCCGGCGCGGTCTACGATTGCGGCGACTTCGAGAAGGTCCTGCGCGGCGCGATGCGTGCCGCCGACTGGGATGGCTTTGCGGCACGCAAGGCGGAAGCCGAAAAGCGCGGCAAGCTCTATGGGCGCGGCATCGGCTGTTACGTGGAGATCACCGGCAGCGCGCGCATGAACGAAGCCGTGACGCTGGCCGTGGACGCGGACGGGATCGTGACGCTGCTGTCCGGGACGCAGCAGATCGGGCAGGGGATCCAGACCGCGTACGCGCAGATCCTGGCGGAGCTGCTGGGCGTATCGCCCGATGCGGTGCGCATTACCCAAGGCGACACCGACATCGTGAAAGCCGGCGGCGGCGCGGGCGGTTCGCGCACGCTGCAGGTGGGCGGCAGCGCGACGCTGGCGGGCGCGCGCGTGCTCATCGAGGCGGGCCGGCAGCTCGCCGCCAGGGAACTCGAAGCCGCGGCGACAGATATGGAATTTTCGGCCGGCCGCTTCCGGATTTCCGGCACGGACCGCTCGATCGGGCTGGCCGAGCTCGCAGGCCGGCAGCCGGAGCGGCGCATCCGGATCGAGCACACCGAGACCGCGCAGGGCCAGACCTGGCCCAACGGGTGCCAGATCGCCGAAGCCGAAGTCGACCCGGAGACCGGCATCGTGGAGATCGTGCGGCTCGCGGCCGTCGACGACATCGGCCGGGTCATGAACCCGCTGATGGCCGAAGGCCAGGTGCACGGCGGCATTGCGCAGGGACTGGGGCAGGCGCTGATGGAGCAGTCGGTCTACGATGAGACCGGCCAGCTCATCACGGGCTCGTTCATGGACTACGCGATGCCGCGCGCGGAGCTGATCCCGCCGCTCGAGACCGGGTTCGACCAGACCGTGCCGAGTGCGCTGAACCTGCTGGGCGCCAAGGGCGTGGGCGAGGCTGGTTGCCACGGCGCGATGCCCGCAGCGGTCAATGCTGTCCTCGATGCCTTGGGCGCACGTGGCGTGAAGACCCTGGACATGCCGTTCACGCCCGAGAAGATCTGGCGCGCGTTGCGCAGCGCCTAGTTTCCGGCGGGCCTTGCCGTAACGAAAACCATCCCCATCTGGGGGTGGTCCGCCCCCGACCCTGCGACCCATGCTCCGACTGTACGGCCTCGTCGTCCTGCTGCACGCCTGGGTAGGCTGGCGCCTGCTGCCGGACCTCGCCGCCGGCACGGCATGGGCGGCGGCCGGCCTGGCGGCCTGGCTGGTCCTTTCGGCAGGCCTGCTTCCGATGGGCCTGTTTGCGAGGCGATATGCGAATGCACCGCACGCCGATCGCCTGGCGTGGGCGGGCCTGGTTGCGATGGGCTCGTTTTCCTCGCTGTTCGTGCTCACGTTCTTACGCGAGGCCGGGCTGCTCGCGGCCTATGCACTGGGCTGGTTCCAGTTCCGTGCCTGGAGCGCGGCGGCTGTGCCGCTGATCGCCCTGCTGTTCACGCTCGCAGGCCTCTTCAATGCCCGCCGCCTGGCGCGGGTGAAAGCGGTGGACATCTCGATCCCCGGCCTGCCCCCGGCGCTGCACGGCTTCACGATCGCGCAGATCACCGACATCCATATCGGCCCGACCATCAAGCGCCCGTACGTCGAGGCAATCGTGGACGCGGTGAATGCACTGGGCGCGGACATGATCGCGGTGACCGGCGACCTGGTCGACGGGAGCGTCCTGCAGTTGTCCGGGCACGCCGAGCCGCTGGCACGGCTGGCGGCGAGGCACGGCACCTACTTCGTGACCGGCAATCACGAGTACTACTCCGGCGCGGAGGCGTGGATTGCCGAATTGCGCCGGCTGGGACTGCGGGTGCTCATGAACGAGCATGTGGTGCTCGAGCACGAAGGCGAGTCCCTGGTCGTGGCCGGCGTGACGGATTTCAACGCCCACAATTACGACGAGGCGCACAGGAGCGATCCCGCCGCGGCGATGGCCGGCGCGCCCCGCCATGCCGCGGTCCGCATGCTGCTCGCGCACCAGCCGCGCTCCGCGTTTGCCGCCGAGCCCGCGGGATTTCACCTCCAGCTCTCGGGGCATACCCACGGCGGGCAGTTCTGGCCGTGGAACTACATGGTTCGCTTGCAGCAGCCTTTCACCGCCGGCTTGCGCCGCCTCGGCGCGTTGTGGGTCTATACGAGCCGGGGTACGGGCTACTGGGGACCGCCCAAGCGGCTCTGGGCTCCGTCCGAAATCACCCACCTGAGGCTGGTCGCCGGCTAACCCGCTACACTGGCGCGCGCAAACACATCGCAATGACCCGGGAGGAGTCGACCGATGTATCACCCCTGTCACCATGCGCTCGCCACGCCCGACAAGCCGGCTTACCTGATGGCGGCCTCCGGCGAGACGGTGACCTACCGCCAACTCGAGGACCGCTCGAACCAGGGCGCGCACCTGTTCCGTTCCCTGGGCCTCAAACGCGGCGACTCGATCGCGCTGATGATGGACAACAACGCGCGCTTCTTCGAGATCTGCTTCGCGGCGCAGCGCTCCGGGCTGTTCTTCACTGCGATGAGTTCGCGGCTCTCGACGCAGGAGGCCGAGTACATCCTCGCCGACTGCGGCGCACAGCTGTTCATCGTATCGGCGGGCCTCGCCGGCCAGGCCGCCGAGCTCCTCGCCAGGAGCCCGCGGGTGCGCGCGCGCTACTGCGTCGGCGGGGCGCTGCCGGGATACCCGGCCTGGGAGGCGGCGCGCGATGCGCAGCCGGTGGCGCGCATCGCGGATGAATCCGCGGGGCGCGACATGCTGTATTCCTCCGGCACCACCGGGCGTCCCAAGGGTGTGAAGACGGAGCTGCTGGACGAGGCGATCGACGCACCCAGCACGCTGATGATGGTCTCGACCAGGCTGTACGGGCTGAACGGGGCCTCGGTCTACCTCTCGCCCGCGCCGCTGTACCACGCCGCCCCGCTGCGCTTCAACATGACGGTGATGCGCTTCGGCGGGACGTCGGTGATCATGGAGCACTTCGATGCCGAGGAAGCGCTGGCGCTGATCGAGCGCCACGCCATCACGCACAGCCAGTGGGTGCCGACGCACTTCGTGCGCATGCTGAAGCTGCCGCCCGCGACCCGCGCGCGCTACCGGCACGATTCGCTGAAAGTCGCGATCCACGCCGCGGCCCCCTGCCCGGTGCAGGTGAAGGAGGGCATGATCGACTGGTGGGGGCCGGTGCTGTTCGAGTACTACGCCGGCACCGAGGGCAACGGCTTCGTCGCGTGCAACTCGGCCGACTGGCTCGCGCACCGCGGAACCGTGGGCCGCGCGCTGGTCGGCGAAGTGCGCATCCTCGACGAGGCCGGCAATGTCCTGCCGGCCGGCGAGACCGGCACGATCTACTTCGCCAACGGGCCCGCCTTCGAATACCACAACGACCCGGCCAAGACCGCGTCCGCAAGGAGCGCGCAGGGCTGGACCACGCTCGGCGACGTCGGGCACCTCGATGCCGACGGCTTCCTCTACCTCACCGACCGCAAGCACTACATGATCATCTCGGGCGGCGTGAACATCTACCCGCAGGAAGTCGAGAACCTGCTGGTGACGCACCCCAAGGTGGCCGACGTGGCCGTGATCGGCGTGCCGAACGAGGAGTTCGGCGAGGAGGTGAAGGCGGTGGTGCAGCCGGCGGAATCCGTCAACGCGGGGCCGGCGCTCGCCGCGGAACTGATCGCCTATTGCCGCGCCAACCTGTCGCACATCAAGTGCCCGAAATCGGTGGATTTCGAGGCGGAGCTGCCGCGGTCGCCGACCGGCAAGCTGTACAAGCGGCTGCTGCGCGACCGGTACTGGAAGGAGGGGACATGAGCCTGCGCCCGCTGCTCCTCGCCGCATTCCTGCTTTGTACCCTGCCGGCGCGGGCCGATACCGAACTCGTGATGACCGCCAGGTTCCCGAACGGTGACCCTGTGCCTTACATGCTGGATTCGGCGAGCCCCCGGCCGAAGTACCTGCTGGTGCTGTTTCCCGGCGGCTCGGGCGACATGAACCTGCGCATGGAGGACGGCAAGATCAAGTTCGGGCTGTACGGCAATTTCCTGATCCGCTCGCGGCCGCTGTTCGTGGACCAGGACTTCGCCACCGTTTCGACCAACGCGACCGGCAGCGAGGAGCGCGTGCAGGTCCTGCTCGACGACCTCAAGCGCCGCTACCCCGATGCGAAGGTCTATCTGATCGGCACGAGCAACGGGACGGGACCTACGATGAGCCTGGCCGGGTTCCTGCAGGACAAGGTCGCGGGGGAAATCCACACCTCGTCGCGCGCGCAGGTCTATTCCTTCGACGGCAAGGCCTACCGCAACCGGCAGCTGGTGGTGCACCACATCAACGACTGGTGCCGGGTCACGCCGTACAGCGCGGCGAAGCGCTCGAACGAGAAGTTCGGCACCGAACTGATCACCATGGAGGGCGGCATCTCGACCGGCAGCGAGTGCGAAGCCTATGCTCATCATGGCTATAACGGCATCGAGAAGGAAACCGTCGACGCCATCAAGACGTGGATCCGCAAGGGCGGCTGAGAGGGGGGCGGGTTTCACTTTTTGCGGACAGGGCGCATCATTGAGTCAATGCGCAACCTGCTCCTCGTCTGGCTGATCAACGCGCTGGCCCTGCTGGCGCTGCCCTACGTCGTTCCCTCGGTGCAGGTGGACGGCTTCGTCACCGCGCTGGTGGCCGCGCTGGTGCTGGGGCTGGTGAACACGCTGATCCGGCCCGTGCTGGTGCTGCTCACCCTGCCGGCGACGCTGCTCACGCTGGGCCTGTTCATCTTCGTGATCAACGGGCTGCTGTTCTGGATGGTGGCCAACCTGCTGGAGGGGTTCCACGTCGCCGGGTTCTGGTCGGCCGTGCTAGGGGCGATCGTCTACGCGCTGATCTCCTGGGCGGCCAGCGCGCTGGTGTTCGGGGACCGGCGCCCATGAAGCACCCGGCACCGAAGAAAGCCTCGCACCCTGCGCGCCCGATCAAGACCAAGCGCGACCACAAGGGCGCGTCGGAGGCGGCCAAGAGCCTCGCCGCCCACCCCGCGCGCGATTCGGCCGCCGAGAAGCGCCTTCAGTCGCTGCTGCACGAACTCGACAAATTCGACGAGCCCGAAAGCGACGACGGCGGGGACGCGGCGGACGGGTACGACTATTCCGGCCCCGCGCGACGGTGGTCGGACGACACGCCGGACGACGCGTGATCGTGGAGGCCGGCAGGAAGGCCGCAAAGCGCGCAAAGGCCGGTCCGTCCGCCAAGCCTGGCAAGGCGGCGCGGCCGCGCCACCGCCACTCGGTCTACGTCATCGAGCTGAGTCCCGAAGTGCTGAACGAGGCGAAGTTCCGCAGGGCCAACCCGGACTACGACGTGACCAAGCCTTGCGTGTACGTGGGCATGACCGGCCTCACGCCCGAGCAGCGGTTCGACAACCACCGCAAGGGCGTCAAGTCGAACCGCTTTGCGCACGAATACGGCCTGCGCCTCCTGCCCAAGCTGTACGCGTTCTACAACCCCATGCCCTACCGCGCCGCGATGGACATGGAGGTCGAGCTTGCGATCGGCCTGCGCGAGGAGGGCTATGGGGTGTGGCAGGCATGAACATGATTGCGGCGGCGAGCCGCTGGAGACGACATGAGCGCATTTGAAGACGTGCTGTACGAAGTGCAGGACCGGATCGCGGTGATCCGGCTCAACCGGCCGGAAGCGCTCAACGCGTTTACCGCGGCCATGGGAAACGGCCTGCGCAACGCCATCGGAGCCGCGGTAGCCGACGCAGCCGTGCGCGTCATCGTGCTGACCGGGGCGGGCCGCGGTTTCTGCGCGGGCGCCGACATGAAACTCCTACAAGGCATCCAGAGCGATGCAGCCGGCGTGCAGAAGCGCGCCGCCGGAGCAGACGCGGCCGTGCCGGATTTTTCGAGCGACCTCGGGCCGGACGTATCCGTCCACTACGGGGGGCGCTTCGGCTACATGCTGAAGGCGAAGAAGCCGATCATCGCCGCCCTGAACGGGCCGGCGGCGGGCCTGGGGCTCGTGATCGCCCTTTATGCCGACATGCGCTTCGCGGGCAGCGAGGCGAAGTTCACCACATCGTTCGCGCAGCGCGGCCTGATTGCGGAGCATGGCGCCAGCTGGCTGCTGCCGCGGCTTGTCGGGCCGGCCCATGCGCTCGACCTGCTGTTCTCGGCACGCAAGTTCGGCGCCGACGAGGCCGAGCGGATGGGCCTGGTGAACAAGGTGTTCGCCCAGTCGATCTTCATGGACGAAGTCATGGCCTATGCGCGCGCGCTTGCCGACAGCGTGTCGCCGCGCTCGATGGCGGTCATGAAGGCCCAGATCTGGAAGTCCCCGTTCCAGGACTTCGAAACGGCGCTCGCCGTGGCCGACGCCGAGATGCACAAGAGCTTCAAGAGCGAGGATTTCAAGGAAGGGGTGGCCCATTACCTCGAGAAGCGCGCGCCGCGATTCAGGGGCTGCTGAGGATGGCGCTCGCTCGTGGAAGGAGTGTACTGATCGCCCTCGCGGGGGTCGTCCTCGCGCTCGCCGCCGCCGTCGCCGTGAACACCCTCCGGCAGGGCTCCAGGCAACTCGAAGCCGCGCCTGCGCAACCGCCTGCCATCGACGCAAACGCGGCGGCCGCGCGACTGGCGGGCGCGTTGCGCTTCCAGACGATCTCGGACTACGAGGCCCCGGACCGGAACGCGGACGAATTTCGCAAACTGCACGCCTACCTGGCCGCGACCTACCCCAAGGCGCATGCGACCCTGAAGCGCGAGGTCGTCGGGGGCTACAGCCTGTTGTACACGTGGGAGGGGACGGATCCCAAGGCGGCCCCGGCCATGCTGATGGCGCACCAGGACGTGGTGCCGATTTCGCCGGGGACCGAAGGCGCGTGGCAGGCGCCGCCGTTCGAGGGCGTCGTCAGGGACGGGTTCGTCTGGGGCCGGGGCTCGTGGGACGACAAGGGCAACCTGTTCGGGATCATGGAAGCCGTGGAAATGCTGGCTGCGCAGGGCCACCGGCCGCGCCGGACGATCTACCTGGCATTCGGGCATGACGAGGAAGTCAGCGGACAGCGCGGCGCGAAGGCGATCGCGGCCTTGCTCAAGTCGCGCGGCGTCCGCCTCGCGTTCGTGCTGGACGAGGGGCTGATCATCACGGAAGGCGTGATGAAGGGCCTCGACAAGCCGGCCGCGCTGATCGGGGTGGCCGAAAAAGGCTACGTCACGGTATTCCTGAACCTCACGGCCAAGCCGGGCCACGCGTCGATGCCGCCGCGCCAGACGGCGATCGGCATGATGAGCGCGGCGCTGGCCCGGATCGAGGACGACCAGTTCCCGGCCGGGATCGGCGGAGTCGCGCAGGAGATGTTCGAGACGATTGCGCCCGAAATGAAGGGAATCAACCGGGTGCTGTTGTCCAACCTCTGGCTGTTCAGGCCGCTGGTCCGGCGCGAGCTCGAGAAAGGGGCGAGCACCAACGCGATGATGCGCACGACCACGGCTCTCACGATCGTGCATGCCGGCAACAAGGACAACGTCCTCCCCGGCAGCATCGAAGCTGCCGTGAATTTCCGGCTGCTGCCGGGCGATACGCAGGCCGGCGTGGTGGAGCATGTCAGGAAAGCGGTCGCCAACGAGGACATCCTGGTGACGACGTTCGCCGGCAACGCGGAGCCGTCGCGCGCCTCGCCCACCGACGCGCCTTCCTACCGCCTGCTCAACCGCACCGTGCGCGAAGTGTTTCCCGGGACCGTGGTGGCGCCGGGGCTGATGATCGGCGGCACCGATTCGCGCCACTTCGAGGGCATCAGCGACAACGTGTACCGGTTCTCGCCGGTGCGCGCGCAGCCCGAAGACCTGCCGCGCTTCCATGGCACCAACGAACGCATCTCGGTGAAGAACTATGCCGAGCTGATCGCTTTCTACCACCGCCTGCTGGTAAACAGCTCGGCCGCGCAGTAGGCGCGCCCGGCGGCCCGGGTTACCGTCCGCCGCGCAGCTTGCGGACCTGGGCCGTATAGGCCGCGAGGATCTCGCGGCCGAACACCGCGCCGAAGTCTTCTTCCATTTCGCGCGCGAGTTTTTCGTGCTGCGCGACGGAGATGTCCCACAGCTTGGACTTGCGCGTCAGGTTCAGGCCGCCCAGGCTCTTGCCGTGCTCGCGCTCGATCTTCCTGGGGTCGAGGCTGCCCAGCGCGCCCGCAATCGCCGCCTTCATGCCGGCGAGGAGCGCCACCTGGTGCGCACGCAGGTCGGCGCAGGCATCGCCCAAGGCCTGGATCGGGTCGGAGTCGCCGATCGCCGGCCGCTGCGGATCGAACAGGAACGCGATGACCTCGGCCGGGCTGGCCATCGACTTCAGCGGGTTGTCGCCGCCTTCCTGGTCAGATGCGCCGGCGCCGAGTTCCTTGCGCGCTTCCTCACGCGCAAGCAGCAGCATCATGACGCCCTCGACCGCCGCGCGGACCATGGTGCCGCTGTCGCGCATGAATGCCTGCGGATCGGAAATCTTCAGCTGCGACAGTCCCGCTCCCTGGAGGAAGGCCTGGACGAGCTGCTCGCCTCCGGTCCCAATGGGTGCCGACACCGGCGCAGGCGCTGCGGCCGGCGGCGCGGGCCGGCGGATCATCGTCATTTCGTCGTTGAACTCTTCCTCCTCGCGCTTGGGGGGCGCGGCAGGAGCGGCTGGCGCCGGCGGCGCGGGCCGGCGGATCATGGTCGCTTCGTCGTTGAACTCTTCCTCCGCGGGCTTGGGGGGTGCGGCAGGCGCAGCCGGTGCCGGCGGCGCGGGCCGGCGGATCATGGTCGCCTCGTCGTTGAACTCTTCCTCCGCGGGCTTAGGGGGCGCGGCGGGGGCGGGCGGCGCCGGTGGCGCGGGCCGGCGGATCATCGTGGCTTCGTCGTTGAACTCTTCCGCCTCGCGCGCAGGGGGCGCAGCCGGCACCGGGGCGGGCTGGGCGGGGGAAACCGCCGCGTCCGCCGGTCGCGGCACGTAGGTCTCTTCCTCGGACAGGTCGAAATCGAGCCCGGGCGCCGCCTCGGAAGCCGGCTCGGTCGGGATCGTGTTTTCGGGGGGTTGCTGGAACTGCGCCACCTGCTTTGCCACGAAGATCCCAGGCGCAGGGCGGGCCGCTACCGGGGGGACGAAGGTGGCTTCTTCTTCCTCGGCCTCCTTGGATACAGGGGCCGGCGGCGTGGCGGGTGCTTTCGGCGGGGGGATGAAGGTGGCTTCGTCCGCCTCGGGTGCGGCTGTTGGTGGCGGCGGGGCGGCGGGCCGCACGTAGGTCAGGTCGGGATCGGCCTCGCCCGCAGGGGCCTTCTGCGGCGCGTCCGGCTTCTGGATTTCAAGCCGGTACAGCCCGATGGTCACCGTGTCGCCCTCGGTCAGCGCAACGCGGTTGCCGAACATGTAGCGCTTGCCGTTGACGATGACCGGGTTGACCTTGGAGACGACCTTCATCCAGTAGGTGCCGCCCTCGTCCTCGAGCTCGGCATGCACGCGCGAGACGTGCTTCAGCGGGTCCTCGAGCGTGAGCGTGCACTCGTCGTCGCGGCCGATCGTGATCTTCGGCTCGGCCAGCGTGCGGCTGGAGACCGGTTTGAATCGCCCGCCGGAGCTGAGCGTGATGTTTATCTTGATGGGCATGGCGTGTTCTGTGTCGCCAGTGTATCGCTACTGTGGCGGGGTGCGCGCGGCAGGACTGGGCACTCCCCGCGCGAGCCGGGCGGAGGCTACCGGGCCGCCACGCTGAAAGCGATGATTTCGCCGGGCGACGCGATCTGGCTGAACCGGCTGCACAGCACGATGTCCCCGCTGCCCTCGAGGGCGACCTTGGTCATGCAGGTCTGCTCGCGCCCCGTCCCGGTGAACCGCACGCAGGTGCCGTTCTGGCTGAGGTTCACGAGGAACGGCGTGCCGGCTTCCCAGACGATCTTGGCATGCTTGCGGGACACGTGGATCTCGGGGACCGTGATGTGCACGTCCTTGCCCCGTCCCATGAAGACCTCGCCATCGGCGGGCGCGAAGCGCCGTTCGCCCCCGGCGTATTTCAGCGTGAGCGTCGCGGCGGCGGCAGCGCGCGGCGCCGGCGCTTCGGAGGCGCTTGCGGCCGGCGCCGGCTTCGCGGCTGGCTGTGGCCCCGGGGCCGGCGTCGCGGCCGGCGGCTGCCCCGGTGTCGCAGCGAGGGACACCACCCGGTACGCGGTCACGCCCTCGACGAGCCCGCAGGCCTCGAAGCGCGTTTCCTTGGGCGTGCCGACCGCATCCAGCACCGCCTGGTCGGCGAGGATCTCGTTGGCCTGGGCCTTTTCGAGCAGGACGCCCGCGGCCGTGACCGAATCCCCGGATACCTTGCCGGCCATCACGCGCACCGGGCCGTAAGCCAGGCCGATGCGCACTTTCACGATCATCCCGGTCGACGGGTTCTGGGCCTTGGCGACCCTGCGCTGGATGCCTAGCGCGGCGCTCAGCGCGGACTGGGCGTCGGCGAAGCTGCTGAGGATGGAGTCACCGACGGTGTGCGTCACCACGCCCTTGTTCTCGTTGACGGTATTGGTGATCAGCGACTTGATCTGTCCCACCTGCTGTGCGCCGAACCATCCCTTGAGGGTTGTCACCGGCGGGCCTTCCACCCGGACTTCCTCGGTGGAAATTTCCGCAAACAGCAATCCCTGCGCGTTGCTCAATGCCATGTGTCATGCATCCAGGCTCAGGGCACCCTTGGGCACTGCGACGCAGGCCAGGCAACTGCCCTTTTCAATGTCGAAATCCGGCTTACCGCTGGGGTAATCCACCTGGCCGTCGCGAATGGCCGTCATGCAAGTTCCGCAGCTTCCCGCCCGGCAGCCCGAGTCTATGCGGATGCCGTGCGCCTCGGCCAGCTCGAGCAGGGACCCGGTCGCGCTGGTCCACGGCACGGTCTTGCCCGCGCGCACGAAGCTCACGTCCACCGCCCCGGCCGCCCCTGCCTGTGCCGGCTCGGCCTTGGCGACCTTCTTGACCGATGCGGGCCCGAACGCCTCGAAATGGATCCGCTCGTCCGGCACGCCCCATTCGGACAGGCCCTTGGTCAGGGACTCCATCATCGGGGGCGGCCCGCAGATGTAGAAGTCGAAGTTGTTGACCTCGAGCACGCGCTTGAACAGGTCCACGCTGACGCGCTCGCCGAAGTTGTAGTCCTCGTCCGCCTGCTCGCCCGGCAGCGGGTCGGAGTAGCACGCGACGATGTGGACGTGATCGTGCCCGGCGGCGATCTCGCGCAGGTAATCCTTGAGGATGTGTTCGCGGCCGTTGCGCACGCCGTAGAAGAACCACACCTCGCGCTTGCCCGGGGCCGCGATGAGGTAGTTGAGCATGGACAGGGCGGGGGTCACGCCGATGCCGCCGCCCACCAGGACGACCGGCGTGCGGCTGTTCACGTCAAGGTGGAAATGGCCGCTGGGCGCCTTGACGTCGACGATGTCGCCGACCTGGAGCCGGTCGTGGAAGTGGCTCGAGACCAGGCCGGGGGGCGCATCCGGCGCGTTGCCGGGCGGCGGGATGCGCTTGATCGTGACGCGGTAGTAGTCCGAATGGTCCGGGCTGTCCGACAGCGAGTAGCAGCGCGTCACCTCGCGGGGCTGCCCGGGAATCTGCAGGCGGAAGGTCAGGTACTGCCCGGGCAGGTAGGCCGGCAGCGGCCGCCCGTCGTGCGGCGCGAGGTAGAACGAGCAGCAGGACTCGGCCTCGAGCACCTTGCCTTCCACGCGGAACTTGCGAAAGCCGGACCAGGCGGCCTGGGCCTTCTCGGACGCGATCTTCGCGACCGGCGTGGCGATCAGGTCGAGTCGCGCGCGCAGCATCTCCCGCTCGCCCTGGTGCAGCTGCGCGAGCCGCGCCTGGCGCTGCCACGCGCCGTACACGAGGAAGCCCAGGTAGGCCAGCGTGAGGACCGCCGCCAGCAGCGCTACCGAATGGATGACCGTCGCCATGGGTTGCCCGGAATCAGAACTTGCGCCGGATCTCGAAGCGCACGCCGGCCAGGTCCTTGGCGTTCTCCCGGTTGGCGACCATCGCGTCCACGCGGAAGATCCATGCCTTGTCGAGGGTCTTCTGGTAGCGCACGCCGAGCCCCAGTTCGCGGCCGACGAGGGTGCGGCTCGCGAGGTCCTTGCGCGGCTCCGTGGCCGCCACCTCCACCACCAGCTGCTGGTCCAGCGCGAACAGGTACTCGACGCCGAGCGCGCCGCCGTAGGTGTTGTTGCCCGTGTCGTTGAGCTTCGGGTACCCGGTCAGTCCGTCGGTCTCGAAATTGATGCCCGTGTTCTTGAGGATGCCGCCCGCGTCGACCGCGCGCGCGACCGACTGCGGGTTGCCCGAGCCGACGAACAGGTTGAGGTAAGGCACCAGCGTCGAGGGCTTGCTCGTGACGAACGAGTTCTCCACCAGCAGCAGCGTGCCGTTGGCCGTCGGCCGCGCGCCCCCGGCGGGCTGCTGGCCGTAGGTGTGGATCAGGCGCACGCTGTTCGAGAGCCAGCCGCCGTAGCGGCGGGTGAACGCGAGCCCCAGGTTGTTGTAGTGCTGGTCGGAAAGCTCGTTGCGCGGGTCCGTGTACGCATAGCCGACTTCCCAGTAGCCCTGGTTCGCCTCGATGAACGCGTTCATGCCATAGACCTTGACGTGGTTCTTGGCGAGCGCCCCGAACCTGTCGCGCACGCCGCCGGCGTTGACGTCGCTCTGTCCGGTGAAGAACGTGACGTCCATGTTCGAGATCCCGAGCGCGGCGCTGTTCTTGCCCGGCAGCGAAACGGCTGCGCCGGTGATGGCGTCCTCGAGCCAGATCCCGTTCTGGAAGAGCAGCGGCATCTTGCCCGCGGCAAAGGCGAGGTCGAACTTCTGGGTGGTGCCGGTCCAGCCCGCCATCATTGCGGCGAGGTCGCCCTCGAAGAACAGGGCGTCGGCCTTCATGTCGAGCTTGGCGGTGCAGTTGCTCGTGCGGTTGTTCTGGAACTCGCAGCGCGTGAACTCGGTGACGTTGTCCAGCGGGCGAAAGAACGCGTGTACCCGCTCCGTGGCCGTGAAGCGGTAGTCCACGTCGAGGTTCAGCCGCGTGGCCAGCACGCTGGTGCGGGCCCCGCCATTGACGTTCCGGGCGACCGCCGTGCGCCAGTCGCCGTAGATCGAAAAGGCGTCGGAGGTCGGGTTTTTCACGCCCATGCCGGTGCCAGACTTGCTCAGCGGCCCGCTCTGGTAGATCGCGCGGCCGAGTTCGAGCATCGGGCGGGGGTTCTGCACGTTGAACTTGCCGCCGTAGATCCTGACCTGGTCCTCTTCGTTGTAGGGCTTGGCCTCGTAGGCCGGGTCCGGCCCGAAGGCGTCGTCCTTGTGCCCGGCCGCCGTCGCCTCGGGCGACATCTGCGGCTTGCCGCCTTCGCCGGCGGCGAGGGCGGCCGGGAAAGCGCTGCCATATGCGAGCAGCGCGGCCGCACACAAGCTGGCCAGTCGCGCGGGTACCGGGAAGCGGGCGCTCATTTTTTCACCTCGAACTCGACGCTGTAGGGATGGATGTCGAGCATCCATTCGTTCATCGATCGCTCCATGTCTCCGGTGGCGCCCACGAACCGCATGAAGTAGATCGGCTCGGCGCGGCTGCGCATGCGCACGGCAAGGCGGTACTTGCCCGGCGCGGCGACCAGCTCGGCCGGCACCTTGTACTGCGCGACCTTGCTGCCCAGCGGCGGGATGGAGCGCTGCTCCATGCGCACGAACGGCGGGTGGTTCATCACCGACACGGGCTGGGCCGGCGGGCGCAGGAACGGCAACTGGTCGCCGTCGAAGTTGACCGGCAGGTACATCTCGCGTTCGGTGCCCTTCACGTTGGTGGTGAGGAACTTGGTCTGCAGGTTGAACAGCTGGTCGTCATGCGGCACCTTGCCCGCGCGCACGTCGAGCGAGTGCAGGTCCGCCATGTCGCCGTTGGAGTCGAGGTAGCCGCTTTCCCACACGCGCTTGCCGTCGGGCCCGATGAGGGCGACGTTCAGCCAGATCTCGGGCTGGGCGCCGAGCGAACCCGAGGGCAGGTTGTGGCCCGGGTCGGTGTTGGTGATCTTGTACGAGAACCGCAGCGGCTCGCCGGCCTTGAGGTCGGAGACGAAGAACGGACCGTCGATGCGCGAGCCGTTTTCCATGACCTGCTTTCTCTGCGCCTTCTTCTTCTCGATCGCCGCGAGGTTGTCCTGCACGACTTCCCAGGCGCTCGCCCGGTCGGCGGAGTCCGACCATGCCGGGGGGAAATTCACCTTGAGCTTGCCGGACTTGACCGCATCCTCGAACTCCTCGCTGCCCCACTTGGCGCGGTAGTCGAACTTGAGCCAGTCCTCCATGCCCCACTTCTCGGCGTTTTCGTTGTGCGGGAACACGCCGGGGTGGGCGATCGGGTAGCCGGGGCCGTAGAACGCGTGGTTGGAGTGCTTCCTCTGCGTGTTCACGGTCAGGTTGCCGAGTTTCGCGACGGGGCCGGTTGCATATCCGTCGGGTTTGCCCGGGGTCTTGCCCATGTGGCAGTCCTGGCAGGTGATCCCCTGCTCGCGCGCCGGCGAGGACCGGTACTGGTCCCACACCACCTCGAGCTTGATGCCGACGTTGACCGCGACCTGGTGGCAGGAGACGCAGAACTCGGACGTGGAGATCTGCTCGAACTTGATCGCACTGTTGTGGATCTTGGTGCCGCGGCCCGATTCGTTGGTGGCCACACGGTACTTGCCCGGGTTCTTGGTGACCTCCTCGACGCCGTCGCCTTCGAACGGGCCGTAGACCGGGTCATGGATCGAGCCCGGCTCGATGCGCCGCTCGCCGTTGACCTTCGAATACTCCTCGTTCACGCGGTGGCAGCTGATGCAGGTCACGCCTTCGCGCGACACCTGGCTGCGCTTCCACAGCGGCAGTGCGCGGTCCTCGCCCTGCGCGGTGCCGACGCTCATGTGGCAGCGCACGCAGAACGAGCCGATCGTCGGGGCGAGCTCGGTGATCTTCTGCTCGAACTTGTGGAACATCGGGGAGATCCCGGCGTAGGCGTGGTTGGAGCTGCGCCACTCGTCGTAGATCTGCGCGTGGCACGCCTTGCACTTGCTCGCGCTGGGATACTTGTCCTCCTCCATGACCTTGGAATGGGGGTCGGCGCCCGCTGCGGCGGGCGCTGCGGCGCGCGGCTTTCTCTGGGCGTCGGCGTCCCCGGGAAGTGCAACGATGAGGCAGGCCGCCAGCGCGAGGCCGTAATGCAGAGCCGAATCGAGGAGGGCGCGCACCGGCGTCCGCCCCAGCGTGAGCGCGTTCATTTTGTTGCCCCCCCCTTCTGTCTGAAGCCCAGGTTGAACCTGTGCGGCATGTGATACGTGTGGCACACCTGACACGCCGAGTTTACCTGACCCTCGCGATGGCACTCAACACAAGTCTCCTTGCGGATTCCTGAGAAATTGCTCTCGTAAACGGCGGGCGCGGAAGCCTTGCTGGTGAAGTACTTCGGGTACTTCGACTGCGCGTTGAGCTCGTGGCAGGTCGTGCAGCCGGCGTCGGGGTCCACCAGGCCCAGGTGCTTGGTGTGCGTGTACCGGTTCAGCGGCCGCGTGTCGGGCCCGGTGTAGCCCCAGGCGGCGCCCGGCCGCCCGGCAGACACCTGGCGCAGGGCGGCCGAATGGCACTTGCCGCAGGCGCCCGGCCCCGTCTGGCTGTCGAGGAAATCGTTCATCGCCTCCTTCGCCAGCGCGCGCTTCTTGCCGTCCTTATCCTGCAGTCCGGCCCGCAACGATTCGATCCAGGCCTTCATCACCGGATCGGCGTGGCCCGAGGCGCGGTAGAACAGCGCCTGGTTGCCGTCCGAGTTCTCCCCCGTGGCCCAGCCCGGGGTGTCCGGCTTCGCGCCGGAAGCGGAGACGGTGCGGCCGGCGGACCACGCCGCCCCGGCGTCGCGCGCAAGCTGGCCCGGGAGGCCTGCATAAAGCGCATCCGCAGGCTGCTTTTTCCCGCCGTCGGCCGCGGGCGGAGGCACCAGCTCGGCCAGGGCTTCGGCGCCCGAGCGCGCCATCGAGGCCCACAGCTTGGACAGGCGCTGCTTGGCGGCCTCTTCGTCGCCGTCCTTCTCGAGGCCGAGCAGCACGGATGCGGCAGCGGTGACCTTTTCCGGCTCGAACAGCACGAGTTCGCGCTTGACGATCTGCGCGGTGTGGCAGCCGGCGCAGATTTCAGCGTAGGGCTTGGGCTTGACCTCGCGCGTGGCGTTCTCGATGGAATGGCAGGCGGTGCATTTGTGCCTGGCGATCTCCGCGAATTTCGCGTCCCGGTCGGGGCCCTTGGTGCGCTTGGGGTCGGTGAAATAGTCCTTCAGGTGCTTGGCGTGGTCGAAGTAGATCGTGCCCGGCCGCGTGTAGGGATAGCCTGCCGGAAAGGCGGGATGGCCCGAAGCGAAGTTGTCGAACGACTTCTGGTGGCAGTTGGCGCAGGCATAGTCGGGGACCTCCGCGATCTTGAACGCCGCGCCCTTGTGCTCGACGTGGCAGCTCGCGCACGAGACTTCGCCCATCCCGGGCCGCTTGGGGTGTTCCTGGTTGTGGGCTTTCATCACCGGGCCGGCAAAGTCGTGGCAGCCCACGCAGCCGGCGCTCGGGTCATTGGTGCGGAATGTCGCGAGGAGCCAGCTTCCGGCATCCTTGGCGTGGCTGGTATGGCAGGCGACGCAGCCCTGCTCGCGCGTGAAGCCTGCGTGCACGCTAGTCAGGTGGCCCGCGTCCACCGCCGCCGGGCCGACCACGGAGCTTGCGCGCGGGTCGATCCCGATCACGAGGAACACGAACAGCGCAAGCACCGCCACCAGCGAGAAGTGCGCGCGCATGGTGCGGACATTCCTGCGCGGGGCGCACGGGGCTTGGCAACGCCCGCAGGTTCCGTCCGGCATGGGGCCTTCCGCGCAGGTGCCGCCCGCGCGCCTGGGCCTGCGGCACTCCCAGCGGTCGCCTATGCGCGCCGGGGCGCACTCGGACTGCCCGCCGCATTGCCCGCCGACCCCCGGACCCTGCCAGCACGACTTCTTCCACAAGCCGCTGCGGCCGCAGAGGTAAGGCTGGTTGGGCCTCTCGTACGTGCTCTCCTTGTGCCCGAAACGGCCGCGATCGCTCATCGTGCGTAGATGTTGACTACCAGCAGGTGCCAGGATGCCAGCAACACCAGCAGCACCGAAGCCGGGACGTGGATGAACAGCCAGAACTTGAGGACGCTCTGCAGCGCGTAGTGCGCGTCGAGGCGGCTCTTTCTGAGCGCGAGTTCCTCGATCCGGACCAGGTAGGCGCGCTCGTCCTCGCTCAGGTAGCGCCGCAGCGCGGTGATGCGCCCGCGGATCCAGCTGGCGCTGCGGCCGCTGCCGAGCACGTGGCCCACCAGGAACCGCGGCCGCCAGAAGAACCACTCCAGGGACTCCTCGTAATACCGGCCGAGGGTGTCGGAACCCAGTTCCTTGACGGCTTTCAGCACCAGTTCCTCGACCTCCTCGCGCAGTGCGGCGACCTCGGAAGGGATGCGCTCGTAGATGACCTCGCCCTCGATGTCCGCCAGCCGGCGCGGCAGCAGGCGCTGCAGCGCGTATCCGGCGATGCCCGACAGCGTCACCGCGTAGAAGGCGAACGCGATCGCCTGCTCGTAGCGGCCGTCGGGCCACAGGCCGCGCGTGTGCTGGAAGTAGAGCGGTATGCTGACTGCGCCGAGGACCACGTGCCCGAGCATCCACTCGCGCACGGTGCCCAGCGGCAGCACCAGCAGGCGCTTCCTGGCCTTGAAGAAGGCAAGCGACAGGATCACCGCGAACAGCGCGTAGCCGGTGATGACCGCGGCATTGCCGAGGCTGCGCTCGGCGTGCCAGGCGAGGACCGTGACCCCGAGCCAGAGCACCAGCGCGGCGAGCCAGAAGATGCCGAGGATGCGCCACGAGCGGCGCACCTGCGCTCGCCTGGCGGCGGCCGGGTCGGCACCTGCAAGTATCCGGAGTTCGCGCACGCCGTCCTAGGCCTCGAGTTGCGCGGCGCGCTGGATCAGGGACTGGATGTCGACCCGCTTCAGCGCATCGTGCGGGCAGGCGCGCTCGCAGGACGGGCCGCTCGGCAGCGAGGCGCACAGGTCGCACTTGGTGGCCTTGACGATCGCCTCGCGGGAGACGGGGTCGAGCACCTGCTGGCCCTCCTTGTCCCGGATCGGGACCAGGCGGATGTTGTCGTAAGGACATGCGTTCGCGCAGGTGCCGCAGCCGATGCAGGTGAGGTCGTTGATCACGACCACGCCGCCCCCGGTGGTCCGGGCGATCGCCCCGGTCGGGCAGCCGATCATGCAGACGGGGTCGACGCACTGCATGCAGGCATTGGCGACCATCCAGTTGCCCAGCTTCTGGCCGTGGCGGATGAACTTGGGGTTGCCGCCGTGGGTGTCGGCACAGGCGCGCACGCAGTCGTCGCAGCGCGTGCACTTCTCAAGATCGATCAGCATCGTCTTGGTGCCGTTGATGAAACGCTGCTCCACCGCCCATTCGAGGAACGCGTCGTCGGCGATCGGCCTGGAGGCCGAGTCGATCAGCCGCTTCGCCAGGGGGGCCAGCTTGGGGAACACCAGTTCGGCAAGCACGGAGTACGGGATGCGCAGCACGTGCAGGTACCCGAGCGCGGTAAGGCTGGTCTCGTAGGCGCAGTCCGCGCCGCTCTTCCAGGCTTCGAGCAACTCGTCCAGGCCGAAATGGTCGCCTTCGCGCAGGTAGGTGAGCGTCCGGGCGCCGTGCCCGAGGCCGCTGGAAACGCGGCCGAATCCGCCGATCACCAACAGCAGCCCGTCGGGGTAATCGCCCTCCTTCGCCACCGCCGGCTCGGACTCCGGGGCCGGGCGCTCGTCGCGCTTGCCGCTTTTGAACCCGACGTTCCACTCGAACGACCCGTAGGTCTCGAACAGGGTCCGGTCGGCGATCATCTGCAGGGTCTTGGCGTCGATGCCGGCCAGAAGCGGGTGCTCGGCCAGGTGCGTCCGGAGCTGGTTCTGCCGGTAGCCCTGCTCGATCCTGTCGCGCCACGTGTCGTCGCGGTTCTTGATGTCGCGCAGCGCCTGCCAGCGCATCTCGAGCACGCGGCACTCGGATTCCGCATAGACGGTGGCCGAGCGCTGCACCCGGCCCAACGCGGCCACCTCGCCGAACAGCGTCCCGGCCGGCAGTACGCCAGTCTTGAACGCGTCGGCCAGCGGCGGGATGCGCGTCGGGTCGGCCGCGGGGTCTACGCCCGGCCCGAACAGCCCGGCCGGGTCGCGCACGCGCAGCAGCGAGTCGCGGTCCTCGCTCGAACCGCGCGCAAGGGCGTGCGCCGCGCGGTACATCCCGGTGTCGCGCACCTCGGGGATCCGGGAGTGGGTAAGCATGTCGCGCAGCACGCTGAAGGCGTCGCGCTTCTTTTCGGGAGCTCGCCCGAGCACCTGGCGCGGCAGGCCGGGCGGCAGTACCACGCGGAGGCTGCCCGACAGCACGAGAAACGCCGAGTTGCCGTAGTCGCCCTCGCGCACCACGATATCGCCGGGCGCGTAGGTGCTGATCCTGCAATCGTTCTGGAGGATTCCCCTCAGGGGGGCGGCGGCCGGGAACCGGCCCGCGTCGATCGAGGCGAACTCCGGCCGCGCAAGCAGCCCGTCAACGACGCTGTCGGACATCTCCCGGTCGAACGGGGTGTCCCAGCGCCGCGGGCGCTCCATCAGCTGGGCGTCATTCATCCCGGTTCGCCCCGGGGGGCAGGCACCCGCGCGTCCAGCGGTCCGCCCGCGCCGGCGCTCACTTGTACGTGTTCTTGGCGGGCAGCTTCACTTTGGCCGACAGGTCCTTGCCCTTCAGCGCGTCCGCGAGCTTGCGCGCGGCATCGGCGGCGGGCTTGTCGAGGACGGCCTTCACTTCAGGCACGTCGGCGACCGCCTGGAGGGCGGCGCGGGCGTCGGCCTCGCGTTTCTTTTGCAGCGCAGCGTACTTCTCCCCGCCGCCTTTGCCGGCCGCGGCGACGGCCGACACCAGCTTGGCAGCCTGCCCGACGATGAAAAGGCGCGACAGCTCGGCGGGATTCATCTCGGCGTTCTTGTCCACGTTCGGCGGGTAGTAGCGGTGCCGCACGCTGCCCTGCGAGTAGCGCACGAGCTCGAATTCGGGTTCGCCCGGGTGCCCGGCGTCGAGCATCTTGGCCAGCACGTCGCCCTTGACCTTCGGGTTGGCGAGGCCGTGGCACTCGTTGCAGTTGGCGGCGATGTCGTAGGTCATGAACGACCAGATCATCCCTGCCTTGGCCGCGGCGGCAAGCCGCTTGGCCTTGTTGGCGGGCGACTCCTTGCTGGCGTCGGCCACCCCCTCCCCGTAGAAGTTGTGGATGTCGCGGAACTCGGACGAGGCCCCGTGGCAGCTCTCGCACGATGGGCCGGAGGCCACCTGGGGCTTTGCGGTCTCCGAGGCTTTGGTCTCGGTGTAGTGGCACATCACGCAGGTGGCGTTCTGCCGCATGCTGGCGCCGCCGCCGGCCGCGGCGAGGATCTTCGCGGCCGATTCCTTCTTGTGGACCTCGTTGTAGCTGGTGGAGTGCTTGGTCTTCTTCCAGACCTCGACCTCGGCCTCGTGGCATTCCTGACATTTGCGAAAGCCCTCGGCGAACGGCGCGGCATAGGCCTTGCCCGCGGCGATTCCCAGGATTGCAAGTGCGATCAGTGCGGAGCGGATGGGCATGGGCGTCTCGGGTATTTGTGTTTGGAAAAAAGAATGAATTTCGCGGAGTGTGCGATTGTTCATAGCTGGAAGGGAAACGTCAATAGGAGTCTCGGCCCCCGCGCGGTCTTCCCCGGTGTATCCGCGGCAGTATCTGCGGCATGGCGTAAAATGCCGGCGCGAACCGCAGATCATTCCCGAAGTCCAACCCCGCATAGTGAAACCCCGACACAAGCGAATGGCCCTCATCGGCGCCGGACTGGCGGTGCTTGCCATTGCCGCGGCGCTGGTGCTCAACGCCTTCCAGAGCAACCTCGTGTTCTTCTTCAGCCCCAGCCAGGTGGCGGCCAAGGAGGCGCCGCTGGAAAAGGCGTTCCGGATCGGCGGCATGGTCGAGACCGGCAGCGTGAAGCGCCAGCAGGACGGGCTGACGGTGCATTTCAACGTGACCGACACGGTCAAGGTCATCCCGGTGGTCTACACGGGCATCCTTCCGGACCTCTTCAAGGAGGGCAAGGGCGTGGTCGCGCAGGGCAGGCTCGGGCCGGACGGGGTGTTCCGCGCCACGGACGTGCTGGCCAAGCACGACGAGAATTACATGCCGCCCGAGGCGGGCCACGCCATCGAGCAGGCGCAGAAAGCGCAAAAGAGCGTTTCTCCCAAGTAGCCGGCCACCCGACCCCCGACCCCCGAGGCCCCTTGATCCCAGAAATCGGACACTTCTCTCTCATTCTTGCGCTGACCCTCGCGCTGGCCCAGGGGGTCATGCCCATCGTGGGCGCGGCGCGCGGCATGCCTGCCTGGATGGCGGTAGCGCGCCCCGCGGCGCAGGGCCAGTTCCTGTTCGTCGCGATTGCCTTCCTCTGCCTGGGATGGTCGTTCGCGAGCAACGACTTCTCCGTGCTCAACGTCGCGACCAACTCGAATTCCCAGCTCCCCCTGCAATACCGCATTGCGGCAACCTGGGGCTCGCACGAAGGCTCGATGCTCCTGTGGGTGCTGATGCTGGGGATCTGGACCGCCGCGGTGACGGTTTTCAGCCGGCACCTGCCCGAGCCGATGGTGGCGCGCGTAATCGGCGTAATGGGCCTGGTGAGCACCGGCTTCCTGCTGTTCCTGCTCCTTACCTCGAACCCGTTCGCCCGGTTGCTCCCGGCGGCCGAGGACGGCCGCGACCTCAACCCGCTCTTGCAGGATCCCGGCATGGTGATCCACCCGCCGATGCTGTACATGGGGTATGTGGGTTTTTCAGTCGCCTTCTCGTTCGCGATCGCGGCGCTGCTGGGCGGCCGCCTGGACGCCACCTGGGCGCGCTGGTCGCGCCCTTGGACCATCCTCGCGTGGTGCTTCCTGACCTGCGGCATCGCGCTGGGCAGCGGGTGGGCCTATTACGAACTCGGATGGGGCGGCTGGTGGTTCTGGGACCCGGTCGAAAACGCCTCTTTCATGCCCTGGCTGGTGGGCACGGCCCTGCTGCATTCGCTCGCCGTGACCGAAAAGCGCGGTGGATTCCGCAGCTGGACGGTGCTTCTCGCCATCTGCGCGTTCAGCCTCAGCCTGCTGGGCACCTTCCTCGTGCGCTCGGGGGTGCTCACTTCCGTGCACGCGTTTGCGACCGACCCGCGGCGGGGCATCTTCATCCTCGCCTTCCTCGTGATCGTCATCGGCGGTTCGCTCGCGCTCTTCGCGTGGCGCGCGCCCAAGGTGGGCCTCGGCGGGACGTTCGAGCCGGTCTCGCGTGAATCCATGCTCCTCACGAACAACGTCTTCCTCGTGGTGGCCGCAGGCTCGGTGCTGCTCGGCACGCTTTACCCGCTGTTCCTCGATGCGCTGAACCTGGGGAAGATCTCGGTCGGCCCGCCGTACTTCCAGGCCGTGTTCGTCCCGCTCATGACGCCGGCCCTGTTCCTGATGGGCGTCGGGCCGATCGCGCGCTGGAAGCAGGCGAGCCTCGCCGAACTCGCGCTGAAGCTGCGCTGGGCCCTTGCGGTGAGCGTGGTGTCCGCGCTGCTGGTGCCGCTGGCGGCTGCGGAGTGGAGCCTTACGAAGTGGTCCCCGATGGTCAGCTTCGGACTCGCCCTCGCGTTCTGGATCTTTGCGTCGGGACTGGTCAACCTGCGCGAGCGCTTCGCGAGGCTCCCCGGGGGATTCGGCGCGAAGCTCGCCTCGCAGCCCAGCGGGTATTACGGGATGCTGCTCGCGCACCTCGGCGTGGCGGTGTTCATCGTGGGCGTCACCGTGGTGAAGGGCTACGAAATCGAGCGCGACGTGCGCATGGCGGTCGGCGACACGGTAATGGTGGGCGGATACACCTTCCGCTTCGACGGCGCGCAGAACGCCAAGGGCCCGAACTACCGCGCCTCGCGCGGCACGGTGCGGGTCAGCCGCGACGGCAAGGAAGTCGTGGTGCTTCACCCGGAAAAGCGGGCCTACAACGTGAGCAACATGCCCATGACCGAAGCCGACATCGACACGGGCTTCCTGGGCGACCTGTATGTGTCCCTCGGTGAACCCGTCGAGGGCGGGGCGTGGAGCGTGCGCATCTATTACAAGCCGTTCGTCACCTGGATCTGGGGCGGGTGCGCGATCATGGCGCTGGGCGGGCTGCTCGCGCTCGCCGACCGCCGTTACCGGATGGCCGCGCGGCGCGAAGAGCGTGCCCCGGCGGTCACGGTCCCCGTGCGGGGCCCGGCCAAGGGGCAGCGGGGGGTACAGGGCGCATGAACCGCTTCGTCCTCCCGCTCGGTATCTTCATCGTGCTTGCGGCGTTCCTCGCCGTGGGCCTGCGCCTGAACCCGCGCGAGGTGCCCTCGCCGCTGGTCGACAAGCCGGTGCCGGCCTTCAAGCTCGCACAACTGGCGCAGCCCGAGATGGAGTTCACCCAGAAAGACATGCTCGGCCAGGTCTGGCTGCTCAACGTCTGGGCTTCGTGGTGCGTGTCATGCCGCGAGGAGCACCCGGTGCTCGTCGACCTGGCCAAGGCCCGCGTGGTTCCCGTCATCGGGCTCAACTACAAGGACAAGCCTCAGGAGGCCAAGGCCTGGCTGAAGCAGTTTGGCGATCCCTACATGCTGAGCGTCATGGACCAGGACGGGCGCGTGGGCATCGACTACGGAGTGTACGGCGTGCCGGAAACCTTCGTGATCGACCGCACCGGCGTGATCCGCTACAAGCAGATCGGTCCCGTGACTCGCGAAGCGCTTGAAGGCAAGATCCTGCCCCTCGTTCGCCAGTTGCAGAAGTCGTGAAGAGCATCTCTGCGGTGTTCCTCGTGGTGGCGTCGCTGTGCGTCCCGCTGCCCTCGATGGGGGGCGAGGCGGTGCCGACGGACGCCGATCGCGTGCTGCAGAAGCGTGCCATCGAGCTCGAGGAGAACCTGCGCTGCCTGGTCTGCCAGAACCAGACCATCGCGGACTCCAACGCCGAACTCGCGCAGGACCTGCGCCGCCAGGTGCGCGAGCAGATCGCGCAGGGCAGGACCGACGCCGAAATCGTCGCCTACATGGTGCAGCGCTACGGCGACTTCGTCCTGTACAAGCCGCCGGTGAAGGCCACCACGCTGCTGCTCTGGTTCGGCCCCGGGCTGCTGCTGCTCGCGGGCGGGCTGGCCCTGTTCCGCAACGTGCGCACGCGGGCCGGCAAGCGCGCGGCCCCACCCGAACTCACCAGCGAAGAGCATGCCCGTGCCAGCAGCCTGCTGGGCGGCGGCCCCGGCAAGGACTCGGCATGAAAGGCTTTATCGTAATTGCGGCCGTAATGACGGTTCTCGCCGTGCTCTGGGTGGTCGTGCCGCTCCTGCGCCGCCGCGAAGCCGCCGGGGGCGCGGAAGGCGGCCGCTCGAACCTCGCCATCCTGCGCGCCCAGCTCGCCGAACTCGAATCCGACCTTGGCAGCGGGACGCTGTCCGCCGACCAGCACGCGAGCGCGCGGGCCGAGCTGGAGCGCCGCGTGCTCGAGGAGAGCGCGGCCGAGGATTCATCCGGCCCGGCCGCGCCGCGGGGCGGGCGCATCGCTGCATTTGCGCTCGCGGTGCTGATCCCGGCGGCTGCGCTGTCGATGTACCTCTGGATCGGCGAGCCGGACGGGCTGCGTCCAGAAGCGCTGCCCGCGGAGCACCAGGTCTCGCCTGCGGAAGTCGATGAAATGGTGGCGCGGCTCGCCGCGCGGCTCGAGAAGAACCCGGACGATCCGCGCGGCTGGATGATGCTCGCGCGCTCGTATTACGTCATGCAGCGCATGCCCGAAGCCGTGGCCGCGTTCGCGCGGGCCGCCGAGACGATCAAAGACGACGCGGATTTCTATGCCGATTATGCGGATGCACTGGCCGTGAGCCAGGGGCGCAAACTCGACGGCAAGCCCATGCAGCTCATCCAGCAGGCCCTCAAGATCGATCCGGGGCATCCCAAGGCGCTCGCCATGGCCGGCTCGGAGGCCTTCTTCCGCAAGGACTACGCCGGCGCCCTGGCCTACTGGGATAAGCTGCTGCCGTTGCTGCCCCCGGACTCCGAAATGGCGAGATCGATCGCGGGGGGCATCGCGGAGGCGCGCGAGCTGGGCGGCATCAAGGCGCCGCCCGGTGCCGCGGCGAAGCCGTTGGCCAAGGCGGAGGCCAAGGGGGCGGCGCCCAAGGCCGCAGACGGGAAGGCCGTCGCCGGGGCAAGCGTGAGCGGGCGCGTGACGTTGAGCACGGGGCTGGCGGCGAAAGCGGGCGCGCAGGACACGCTGTTCATCGTCGCCCGTGCCGTGAACGGGCCGCGCATCCCGCTGGCGGTGCTGAGGAAGCGCGCTTCAGACCTGCCCACGGACTTCACGCTCGACGACGCGCTGGCCATGAGCCCGGAACTGAAGATTTCGGGCTTTCCCGAAGTCGTCGTGACCGCGCGGATCTCAAAATCCGGCAACGCGATCTCCCAGAGCGGCGACCTGCAGGGCGTGAGCCAGCCGGTCAAGGTCGGCGCGAAAGGGCTGGCGATCACGATCGACAGCGTGGTGCCTTAGATCGTTTCGGGAGGTCAATCCAAGGAGACAGGCCGAGTGCCACATAGCGACTACGACTACGTTCCGTACGAGAGCTATTCGTTCGCGCAGACCCACATTGCCCATTTGGAACTGATGGGTCAGATGTTCGGGATGAATTGTGCGGACGCCCGAAAGTGCCGAGTACTTGAATTGGGCGGTGCGAGTGGCGGCAATCTGATCCCCATGGCGGCCGAATTCCCGAACAGCGAATTCGTGTGCGTCGATTTGTCTTCGGTGCAGATCGAGGAGGGAGCGCGCCACGCTGCGGATCTGAATCTAGCCAACATCAGCTTTCTCGCCTTGTCGATACTGGATATACCCGGTTCGATTGGCGAGTTTGACTACATTCTTTGCCATGGCGTGTATTCGTGGGTTCCGGAGGAGGTTCGGGAGAAGATTTTTGCAATCGCCCGTGACCTACTAAGCCCAGAAGGCATTGCGCTTGTGAGCTACAACACCTTGCCCGGCTGGGGATTGGCACGTTGCGTGCGTGACATGATGCGATACCATACCAGTGGGACTACGGACCCCGTGGACCGGGTGCGGCAATCGCGGGAATTTGTTAGCTTTGTTCAGAAGTTCCAAGCGAGCACCCGCAGCCCGTGGACCGAGACCGTGGGGGCTGAAGCGACCCGAATCGCAGGCGCCCGTGATTCGTATGTCTTCCATGAGTTTCTCGAGGACAGCAACCACCCCATCTATTTTTCTGAATTCATGCAACGCGCTCATGAGTTCGGACTGCAGTATCTTGGCGACTCTCAAATCAACTTCATGTTCCTTGAGAATCAGCCGCGTCTGATCGCGGAGCGCCTTGCGCCCTTGGGTACCGAGCATATAGAGCAATACAGCGACTTTCTTCACAATCGCCGCTTCCGGTTCACCCTGCTCGTGCGCGAGGGTCGTGCACTTGCTAGGGCAATCGATCCTGCGAAAGTTGACCTCTTATATTTGCGAAGCCTGCTTGTGCCGGATAGTCGTGTGCCTCCCAACTTGGAGCGCCCCGGTAGGAACTTTCGCGGTCCCGAAGACATGAACTACAGTACGGTCGACTTCACCTCTACGGCGGTGTTATCCACGCTGGCGGACCTAGCAGCGTTACCGGTTACTCCGGAGCAGGTGGTTGAAGAGGTGGCCGAACGATACCGAATCTCCGACCGGGCCGCGATCCTTCAAAGCGTGCGCACGACGGCGATACGGCTGTTCATGTATGGGCAGATGCAGCTATACCTGCATCCGCCGGGCTACGTGGGACGGTGTTCCGAAAGACCGGAGGCGCTCCGGACGGCACGCTACCAAGCAGGCTTTCGATCGCTGGTCACCAACGGGCGGCACGAAATGGTCGCGCTGCAACCGATCGAGCGGATAGCACTGCCGCTACTGGATGGGACCCGGACTCTACAGTTCTTAACGGATTCGGTAATTGCCCGAGTTCGGAATTCTGGCTTGGTCCTCCAGCGCGAAGGAGTGCCGATTTCGGATGCAGCGGAACTGGAACGGGAGGTCGCAGCGCATTGCGCAACGGCGATACAAGCATTTGCGGCACAGGCGCTGCTGGTGGCGTGATGCTCCAATCCTGTTAGGAATTGTGAGATTCGTCGAGTGCGCGTAGCGCGGCTCGTTGGCGCGACACTAGCAACCAAACCTCCGCACCTATTGCGGCGAATGTCACGATGTACGAGCCCCAGACGTAAAACCCGTAGCCGCCCATGGCGATGAACGCGGAAAGGCTCTCCCACTTCATGGCTGCACCCCGCCCAAAGCCTTCGCCCAGTCGGTGTGGCGCTCGCGCTCCAGGATGATCGAGCGCACGCGCATGAGCGCGGCCCCGATCGAGTACATCCAGAACGCCAGCGCCATTACCAGCATACCCCAGAGCATGGTCGCAGCCATGCTGGGGCTCTTCGTCATGCTGACCGACGCCCCTTGGTGCAGCGTGTTCCACCATTGCACCGAAAAATAGATGATCGGCACGTTCACCACGCCGACCAAGGCGAGCACGGCGCCGGCCTTGTCGGCGCGGCGCGGGTCATCGATGGCCGCCTGCAGCGAGATGAAGCCCAGGTACAGGAACAGCAGGATAAGCTCCGAGGTGAGGCGCGCGTCCCATACCCACCAGGTGCCCCAGGTCGGTTTGCCCCACAGCGCGCCGGTCCACAGCGCGATGAACGTCATCAACGCGCCCGTCGGCGCAAGCGCGGAGGCCATCATCGAGGACAGGCGGGTGTTGAACGCGAGCCCGAACCCGGCCCAGAACGCCATTACGCAATAGAGGAACATCGACATCCAGGCCGCGGCGACATGGATGTAGATCACCCGGTAGGCCTCGCCCTGCTGGGCATCGGTGGGCGCGACAAAGAATCCGAGATAAAGGCCGATCACCCCGAGTACGGCCGCCGCCGCGAAGAACCAGGGTGCGAACATCCCGGCGAGCGGGTAGAACGCCGGGGGCGACGAATATTTGAACCAGTGGATGCTGTCGCTCATGTGGGGTCCGGGTGGCTTGGTTGCGGTTACTCGAGCGCGATTCTAATCGCGACGGCGGTGGCCCATGGCCCGAACAGCGCGCCGGGCAGCAGGTAGGCCCCCAGCAGCGAAAGGTGCGGGGCCGCGCTGAGTCCCCCCGCCACCGCGTCGACCGCACCCGCGCCGAAGATCAGGACCGGGACGCACAGCGGGAGCGCGATCAGCGATACGAGCACGCCGCTGCCGCGAAGGCCCAGCGTCAGCGCGGCCGCCACGGCACCGAGCAGGCTCAGCACCGGAGTGCCGAGCGCAAGCGAGGCGACCAGCACCAGTACCGCGTCCCCGTCGAGGCCGAACTGCAGGCCGAGCAGCGGCGACACGAGCACGAGCGGGAAGCCGGACACCAGCCAGTGCGCGAGCACCTTGCCGGCCACCAGCACGCCGAGCGGGTGCGGGGCGAGCGCCAGTTGCTCCAGCGTGCCGTCCGCGTGGTCGGCAGCGAACAGGCGAGCCAGGGCGAGCATGGATGCGAGCAGGGCGGCGACCCACATCACGCCCGGAGCGATGGTGCGCAGCAGCGCGGTCTCCGGACCCACGCCGAGCGGGAAGAGGCTCACCACGATCGCGAAGAAGATCAGAGTGTTCGCCGCATCGGACTTGTTGCGCATCACGATCAGGAGGTCGCGCGCCACGACGCAACGTACCGCCGAGAAGGTGGATGCGCTCATGCGCCCAGCTCGATGGTCTGGGCGGAGGGTGCCGCGACCGGAACCGCCTGGTGAGTTGTAAGCAACGCGAGCCCGCCGCGCGCGAGGTGGTCCTCGAGCGCCTCGCGCATCACGGCGATTCCCGCAGCGTCGAGCGCGGCGAACGGCTCGTCAAGCACCCACAAGGCCCGGGAGGCGCTCAGCTTCAGGCGGGCCAGCGCAAGTCGGCGCTTCTGTCCTTGGGAGAGCACTTTGCACGGCAATCGGTCACAGCCCGACAGGCCGAAGTCCCGGAGCGCCGCTGCGACTGCGGCGGGATCGCTTGGCAGGCCGGCCAGCCGGGCCGCCAGCCCCAGGGTTTCACGGGCGTTGAGCTCCTCCTTGGCGGCGTTCAGGTGCCCGATGTACACCAGTCCGGCGTTGTACTCCTCGGCCAGCGCCCTGATGAGGCTGCCATTCCATTCGATCGTCCCGGCCGCCGGGGGCAGCAGGCCGCACACCATGCGCAGCAGGCTGGTCTTGCCGCTCCCGTTGGGACCGCTCACCTGCAGCAGGCCACCGTTGCCGAGTTCGAACGAGAGGCCTCCGAACAGCCGCCGCTCGCCGCGTACGCAGTCGAGCCCCGTCGCACGCAGGGTGGCGCGGTGGTGGGGGGTCATGCTCTACTCATCGGGCGAATCTCATGCTGCGGCAGGCCTTGTGGGTCGACTCGCGTTCCAAACCGACGCGCACTCTACAGGAAACAGGTGTACGGTCGGACCGCCGGGATACTGCGATCTGGGTGAATTAATGACGATTTTTTGCACTTTTCTATCCTGTTGCTAAAACGCAACAAGCAGATTGTCCGCCTGAGCCAATCATCGGAATGCCGCTTGTGGTTCAGGTCTGTTGAGGCTACTCTCGGCTGCAACAACGGTTTCTTCGGATCAATTATCAAGAAGAATACTTAACCTCAAGATATCAAAAGGAATTTTGACTCGAACCTCAGCGGCGAGCGAGCCGGTGGGGCGGTTACATCTTCTGCGTCGCGAAGGCGGGCTGAGTTCAGGCCTGCCCGAGACGCAATGTTAGAATTTGCACTCAGGTTTCGGGGGGCGCACAAATGACGTGCGGTAAACAGCAAAAACAATCGGCACCGCTTGAATCGCTGCGGCCGCGACACTTGGTACTGGTCGCGGTCATGGCATCTGCGTTTGCAGCTCCAGGTGCATACGCGCAGCTCGCGCAATTGAGGCCCGACGCGGGCCAGATCCTCGAACAGCAGCGCAACGTAGTCCCTGCGCCCGCGCGCCCGGGCAGCGAGGTGATGCCGCGTGAAGAGCAACCCCGCCCCGCGATGCGCGGCTCGGCCTCGCTGAAGGTCACGGTCAAGCAGTTCCGGATCGTGGGCAATACGGTCTACACGGAGGAGCAACTGCTCCCCGTGCTCAAGGATTCCTACGGCAAGGAACTCGA
The DNA here is from genome assembly GCA_018241645.1 of Pseudomonadota bacterium. Classification (GTDB taxonomy): domain Bacteria; phylum Pseudomonadota; class Gammaproteobacteria; order Burkholderiales; family SG8-39; genus SZAS-79. Next base: position 1,653 of record JAFEDL010000035.1, on the reverse strand, counting down.
CTTCGAGGGCCTCAGCGACGCAGCCAATGCGGTGCGCGCTTACTATCGCGCCAACGGCTACTTCCTCGCGCAGGCCTACCTGCCCGCCCAGCAGATCCGCGACGGGGTGGTCGAGATCGCGATCCTCGAAGGCCGCATCGGCAGCGTCGAGCTTAAGCCCGATGCAACATCGCGCCTGCGGCCTGAGTTCGCGCGCGGCATCTTAGACCAGCACCTGAAGGAAGGAGACCTCATCACCGAGGCCGGCCTCGAGCGGCCGTTGCTGCTGCTGAGCGACCTGCCGAACGTCGTGGTGAGCTCGGAGATCGGCCCCAGCACCAGGGCCATCGGCGCATCCGATCTGCGTGTAAACATCAAGGAAAGCGGCGGGATCATCTCGGGCGACGCCAGTATCGACAACGCCGGCAACCGCTTCACCGGTGAGATGCGCACCAGCGTCCATCTGAACGCGAACAACCTCAGCGGGTTCGGCGATCAGCTGACCCTGCGTGCTTCCCTCTCAAACGAACGCATGAGCTTCGTGCAAGCTGGAATCACCGCGCCGGTGGGTTACGGTGGAACGCGCGCCGGCGTCAGCTACGCGACGTTTGCGTACACGCTTGAGCGCGACTTCGCCAGCATCAAGGCGCACGGCGAGGGCGAAGTGTTCAGCGTGTACGCGCTGCATCCCTTCGTGCGCACGCGCAACGCGAACCTGATCGGGCAGATCTCCTACGAGAACAAGCTGCTCAAGGATCGCATCGACACGTTGAACAACATCGAGGATCGCAAGATCAACACCGTCAAGCTCGGCCTGGTGGGCGATTTCCGCGACCGCGTTTTCGGCGGCGCGCTCAACTCCTTCTCGGCGGCATACACCGACGGCACGTTGGACATCGCGCCGGCAACTGTCGCGATCAACGACCAGAGCGCCACAGGTGCGAAGACGCTCGGCAAGTTCTCCAAGGCCAACTTCGATTTCCGGCGACTGCAGCGGGTGAACGAGGACGTCAACCTGCTGTTTGCACTCAGCGGCCAGTTTGCCGACCGGAACCTCGCTTCGGCGGAAAAGATGTCGCTGGGCGGAGCCAATGGAGTGCGCGCCTACCCGGTCGGGCAGGGCATTGGTGACCAGGGATTCCTATTCACGACTGAGTTGCGCTATATCGTGCCCAAGTTCCAGATCCTGTCCGGTGACGTCACTTTTTCAGGGTTCTACGATGCGGGCCGGGTGCAAATCAGCAAGAGCCCGCTGCCCGGCGTGACGCCCAACTACGCCGGCATATCCGGGTACGGAGTCGGGGTGTCTCTGGGCAAGGACAACGATTTCCTGCTCAAGACCTCATTGGCCTGGCGCGGCGAGAATGACGTGCCTGACGCGGACACCGCCCGCCGCACGCCGCGGGTCTGGTTCCAGGGGATCAAGTGGTTCGAGTGATGATCCGCCAGATTACAAAGTCTTGCCCGCAAGTGTGACAAAAGTCGCGAAATTATCGTCTCGCGCAAGATCATACTTAAGAAACATATTGCATCTGCACATGCACCGCCTGAAGTGTTTGGGAGCGCAGTCATGAAGAAAACCAGCCAAATCGTCCTCCGCAAGCCCACACGAGCAGGTTTCAGGGCGTCGGGCGCTTACCCGGCCCTCGCTGCTTCTGCGCTGAGCCTTGCCGT
>JAFEDL010000034.1:23872-35085 GCA_018241645.1 Pseudomonadota bacterium | reverse complement strand
GATCGGCAACCTCTCCGACCTGTCCCCGCGCGCGCGCGAGGTCCTGGCCGCCGCGGACCTGGTGGCCTGCGAAGACACCCGCACCACCCGGCCGCTGCTCGCCGCGCACGGCATCACCGCGAAGACGGTCGCGCTCCACGAGCACAACGAGCGGGTCGCGGGCGCCCGGCTGGTGGAGGCCCTCGCCGCCGGCAAGACAATCGCATTGGTGAGCGACGCGGGCACCCCGGCCATCTCCGATCCCGGCGCGCTGGTGGTGGAGGCCGCGCATGGTGCAGGCATCCGCGTGGTCCCGGTCCCCGGACCCAATGCGGCCATGGCGGCGTACTGCGCCAGCGGATTCCTCGCCGACCGGTTCCTGTTTGCGGGCTTCCTGCCCGCCTCCGCAAGCGCGCGGCGCAAGTCCCTGGCATCACTCGACGCGGCCTGCCCGGTGATTTTCTACGAGGCCCCGCACCGCATCCTCGAGACGGTCGCGGACCTGGCCGAGGCTTTCGGCGCCACGCGCGAACTGGTGATCGCCCGCGAGCTGACGAAGAAGTTCGAGGAGATCGCCCGGCTGCCGCTGGGGGAGGCGAAAGCCTGGATAGAGGCCAACGCGCACCGCCAGCAAGGCGAGTTCGTGCTGGTGCTGGGACCGCAGGCCGCGACGGAAGGCGCCGACGACGGCGAAGCGGAGCGCGTGCTGCGCATCCTGCTCGAGGACCACTCCGTCAGCGATGCGGCGCGCATCGCGGCGCGCATCACTGGGGCCCCGAAGAACGCGCTCTACGAGCGGGCGCTCGCGCTGGCAGCGGAACAGCCCCCGGGCAAGCCCCGCAAGCCACGGTAGAATCGTCCGTTCCAACCGCAACGCTGCCCGAGCAAGCATCCCGTGGATACGATCACCCTGACCCGGCCGGACGACTGGCACCTGCACCTGCGCGACGGCGACGACCTCGCCGCGGTGCTTCCGCATACCGCCCGGTGCTTCGGCCGCGCGATCGTGATGCCGAACCTGAAACCCCCGGTCACCACCACCAAGCGGGCGCTGGATTACCGGGAGCGCATCCTGGATGCGTTGCCGGAGAATTCGCGGTTCGAGCCGCTGATGACGCTGTACCTGACCGACGACACGCCGCCCGAGGAAATAGCGCGGGCAAAGCTGTCCGGCCGCGTGCACGGCGTCAAGCTCTACCCGGCCGGCGCCACCACCCATTCCGACGCGGGCGTGACGCGCCTGTCGCGCTGTTTCCACACGCTGGAAAAGATGCAGGAACTCGGCATCCCCCTGCTGATCCACGGCGAGGTGACCGACCCGGAAATCGACGTGTTCGACCGGGAGAAGGCATTCCTCGAGATGACCCTCGGGCCGCTGGTGGACCGATTTCCCGACCTCAAGGTCGTGGTCGAGCACATCACCACGCGCGACGCCGTCCATTACGTCGAGGTCACCGGCCCGAACATCGCGGCGACGATTACCGCGCACCACCTGCTGCTCAACCGCAACGCCCTCTTCCTCGGCGGCATCCGGCCGCACAACTACTGCCTGCCGGTGCTGAAGCGCGAAGAACACCGCGAGGCGCTGGTCGAGGCGGCGACTTCCGGCAACCCGAAATTCTTCCTCGGCACCGACAGCGCGCCCCACGCGAAGCACACCAAGGAGGCCGCCTGCGGCTGCGCCGGGCTCTACACGGCCCATGCCGCGATCGAGCTGTATGCCAGCGCGTTCGAGGAAGCCGGCGCGCTGGACAAGCTCGAGGGATTCGCGAGCTTCTTCGGGGCGGATTTCTACGGCCTGCCGCGCAACAAGGACCGGATCACGCTGGTGCGCAAGGAATGGCGCGTCCCGGAAACCTACAAGTTCGGCGCGCACGAGGTCGTGCCGATGCGCGCCGGCGAATCGCTCGCGTGGCAGTTGCGCTAGACGCCCCCCAAGCCTGGGCCCACCCCGCGTTCGAGCCCTTGCGTCCCTGGCTCGGACAGCTGGCCGGATGGCCGGATATCGCCCGGCTGAACGACCTCGCCGCGTCCGCACCGCGTCCGCCGGTGACGGCGAGCGGGCGACCGGTCCGGTTCGGCGCGCCCGAGGGCGCCGGGGCCGGGCACTACGAGCAGCGCATCTTCGATACCGGCCTCGTCGGCACGCGCCCGGGCAACCTGCACGACGCCTTCAATGCGCTGGCGTGGATTGCATTCCCGCGCCTCAAGGCCGCCATCAACGCGCGGCATGTGGCCCGCCTGCCGTCGGAAGGCCCTGTCCGGGGCCCCTTGCGCGACCTGCTCACGCTGGTCGACGAAGGCGGCGTGATCGTCGCGTGCGCGCCCGACGCCCTCCCGGGGGTGGAAGCCCTGATCCGGGATTTTCGCTGGCAGGCCCTGTTCTGGGACGGCCGGGCGACCCTGCTGCGGGACGCGCGCTTCGTGCTGGCCGGCCATTCCGCCTACGAGAAGGCGCTGGCGCCCTACCCGGGGATTACCTGCAAGGCCCTGTTTGTCCCGACGCCCCGGGCGCGCCTCGAAGCGCCGTTCCCGGCCCTGGTGGACTGGCTGGACGGCGAAGCCGCAGCCTGGGTGGCCGCGCTGCCGGACGACGCTGCGCCCCGCCAGATGCCCCCCTTGCCGGTATTCGGCTTTCCGGGCTGGCTGGCCGACAGCACCCGGGCGGAGTTTTATGCTGACCGGCGCTGGTTCCGGCCCGGGCGCGCCGGCCGGGTTCAGGGGGGCGCTGCCGGAAAGCTTGAGCACGCGGCCTAATTCCGTGTAAAATCTCGCCTTTTTCCGCGGAGCCCTCCCCATGTCCCGAGTCTGCCAGGTCACCGGCAAGAAGCCGATGAAAGGTAACTTGGTGTCGCACGCGAACAACAAGACCAAGCGCACCTTCCTTCCCAACCTGCATTACCGCCGGTTCTGGGTCGAGAGCGAAAACCGCTGGGTCCGTCTGCGCGTGTCCACCAATGCGTTGCGCACGATCGACAAGAACGGCATCGACGCCGTGCTCGCCGACCTGCGCGCCGAAGGCAAGATCGCCAAAGCCGGCAAAGCCGTCAAAGGAGCCTGACCATGCGTGAAAAGATCAAGCTCGAGTCCAGCGCCGGCACCGGTCACTTCTACACCACGACCAAGAACAAGCGCACCACGCCCGACAAGATCGAGATCAAGAAGTACGATCCCAAGGCGCGCAAGCACGTGATGTACAAGGAAACCAAGCTGAAGTAACGGCTTGGCTGCACCAAAAGGAAAGGCCCGCGATGCGGGCCTTTTTCATTTGCGGCGCCGGTGCTTCAGGCGTAGCAGCGCAGCCTCTGGCTGAACTCGGCCAGCGGCACGATCCCGCTGGACTCGGCCCGGTGGCACCAGTCCTTGAACTCCTGCAGCAGCTGCTCCTTGGAGGCATTGGAACGCGCCCAGAGCGCCACCAGCTCGTCGCGCATGGCCACTGCCGTCTCGAGCGCCTTGCTGTGCTTCAGCGCGTCGAAGAGGCGCTCCTTTTCCGGCGCCGGGAGGTCCTGCGAACGCAGCAGCTTGGGCTTCACCGAGCGCAGCGACGCGGCCCCGACCGGGGACCCCTGCTTGAGGCGGGCGATTTCCTGCGCGTAGGTCTTCTTCAGCGACTTGGCGTAGCGCGCGAGCACGTCGTAGCGGTTCGCGATCACCGCATGCAGGGTTTCGTCGTCCAGGTCCGAAACCGGCTTGGCATCCGCGAAACGCGGTTTCGGCGCGACCTTCTTCACCGTGGCGAGGCCCAGCATCCCGAGGATGCAGATGTACATCCAGCCGATGTCGAACTCATACCACTTCGACGACAGCTTGGCGGACGTGGCGTGGGAATGGTGGTTGTTGTGCAGTTCCTCGCCGCCGATCAGGATGCCCCACGGGACGATGTTCGTGCTGGCGTCCGCCGCATCGAAATTGCGGTAGCCGAACCAGTGGCCGACGCCGTTGATGACCCCGGCCGCCCAGAACGGGATCCAGACGATCTGGGTCACCAGGATCAGCAGGCCGGGAACGATGCCGAACAGGAAGACGTTGACCGCGCCCATCAGCGTCAGGCCGAGGATCGCGTGCGCCGAGTACAGGTTGCGCTCCATGTAGTCGTCCGGCGTGCCCTGGCCGTAGCGCTCGATGGTGTCCTTGTTGTAGGACTCCTTCACGTACAGGAACACACCGCCCCAGAGGACCCGGTTGATGCCGAGGACCTGCGGGCTGTGCGGGTCGTCGACCGTCTCGCACTTGGCGTGGTGCTTGCGATGGATCGCCGCCCACTCCTTGGTCACCATGCCCGTGGTCAGCCACAGCCAGAACCGGAAGAAATGCGACGCGATCGGATGCAGGTCCAGCGCCCGGTGCGCCTGGTGCCGGTGCAGGAAGATCGTTACCGACGCGATCGTGATGTGGGTGAGAACCAGGGCGATCGCAACCAGTTTCCACCAAGGGAGATCAAACAGACCGGAAAAGAGCATCAGGGGTTGGATTTATAGTAGTAGTTATGGGGACTTACGCAGGAGGTGCGCGCGATTCTACGCGAACGGCCCCCCCGTGCAACCGGTAAATGGCGGCGATTTGACCGAACTCAAGCCGGACCGCCCCCGAGCATCCTAACCTCCCGCTGCGGAAAGGGAATTTCGATTCCGCGGGCGCGGAATTCGGTGAGGATGGCCACGCTGATGTCCGAACAGACGTTCTGGCGGCCTTTTTCCGGGTCTTCGATCCAGAAGCCCAGCTCGAGGTCGATCCCGTTGTCCCCCATCGAGATCACGAGGGCGTTCGGCGCGGGATCCTTCAGTACCCGCGGGTGGCGGCTGGCGATCTCGGCCAGCAGCGCCAGCACCGGGGCCACGTCGGTAGAGTAGGCGACCGAAACCTTCACCGTGATCCGCAACTGCTTGTCGGCATAGGTGTTGTTGAGGACGGTAGAGGTGATCAGGGTGTCGTTCGGGATGATCGCCTCGACGCCCGACAGCGAGCGCACCACGGTATAGCGGGTGGTGATGTCCCTGACCTCGCCATAGTGGTTGTCGGCCGTGATCCAGTCGCCCAGCCGGATCGAGCGGTCCAGCAGGATGATGAATCCCGAAACGTAGTTGCTGGCGATCTTCTGCAATCCCAGCCCGAGGCCGACGCCCAGGGCCCCGCCGAACACCGAAAGCACCGTCAGGTCGATGCCCATGACGGGCAGGACGATCAGCACCGAGACCACGAGCAGCGCCGCCTTGCCCAGGCGGGCCAGCACCACGCGCATGCTCGAGTGCATCGCCTCGGCCCGCATCAGCCGCCCCTCGAGCAGGCTGCCCGCCCACAGCGCAAGCAGCAGGGTCGCGAGGATCCAGAACGCCGACTCGAGGGCCGTCATCAGCGAGAACTTCTGCCGCCCGATCGTGATCTTGACGCCTTCCAGCAGGTCCTGGATCTCGGGCAGCAGCCCGGTGAGGTGCAGCGCCACCGCCACCCAGATGATCGCGGCGATCGCCCGCTCCCACACGGCAAGTCCGCCCGGCGAGAAGGCCAGCCTCAGCAGGTACACGACGAAGCGGATCCCGGCCAGGGACGCGAACAGCGGGATCGCAACCGTGAGCATGTTGACGTGCGTCCAACGCGATAACAGCGCGCGTGCGCTGAGCAACAGCAATGCGGCGATCAGCGGAAAGACCACCCGGTTGAAGCCGGCCGCGCCCACGCGGACCGCGGCCGAGCGCTCCTTGGAGGCATCCACCCGGACCAGCCTGGACAGGACCCACGCAAGCAGGATGCAGGCGGCAACGGTCGCCGCCTGCCACATGACGGAGGGCTGGCTCAGGTCGTCCCAAAGGTCCGCAAGCACGCCAGGCAGCGGAATCGCGCTCATCGAATGTGTAGTCCGGAAGGTGCAACGGCCAATTCTAAGCACTAATTGGCAACGTGCGGGGTTTGGTGCCGGCGGCCGGCGCGGCGGCTGGTGCGCCTCGGGGACAGGCTCCTGTAACCTGCGGGAAACAGTCTTGACGTAAAATTTCCGTGCACGCAATTTGCGCCCGCCCCGGTTGCGTCACCAGGAAGAGGAACCCTCCCGATGTGCAAGCGCGTCCCGCGCCCGCAGGTGCTGCTCGCGTGCCTTTTGGCCGCGTCGCACGCCTTCGCCGCGGATGCGCCGGACGAGGAAGGCAATGCGTACGGCCAGTTCACGCACATCTTTCACGGCAAACGCGCATTTCCCGCTGCTTATACCAATGCGAACGGAACGCCCAACTCGCTGACCCCGGAGCGGGAGCGGAGCTACACCACCACGGCCACCGCGTACATTGGATGGCGGGCCTGGGGCGGAGCGGAAGTCTATTTCGCGCCGGAGGTGATATCCCTGTTGCCGCTGTCCGGATTGCACGGACTGGGCGGCAGCATCCAGAACGGCGAACTCGAGAAGAACGGCACCCGGCACCCGACGGTCTACCGTTCCAGGCTTTTCCTGCGCAAGACGTGGAACCAGGGGGGGGAGTCGAACGCCGTCGAATCCGGCCCGATGCAACTATCCGGCTCGCAGGACAGCCGCCGGTTCGTGCTGACGGCAGGAAACCTCGCGATCATAGACATCTTCGACAAGAACCTCTACGTCGGGGACGTGCGCCAGCAGTTCCTGAGCATGAATTTCCTGACCCACGCGTCCTACGATTTCGCCGCGGACGCGCGCGGTTACACCTGGGGCATCGCCGGCGAGATGTACCGTGATGACTGGGTGCTGCGGGCGGGCCGCTTCGTGGGGCCGCTGCACCCCAACCAGCTGTCTCTCGATTTTTCCATCATGAGGCACTACGGCGACCAGGTCGAGGCCGAGCGCAGGCACGAATTCCTCGGCCGCCCCGGGAAGGTTCGTGTCCTGGCCTACCGGAACGTCGAGAACATGGGGCGATGGGACGATGCGGTCGCCGCATTGGCGGCGAATCCCGCAAACAATGCAGCCGCATGCACCGACTTCAACTACAACTCGGCCAACACGGGCGCACCAGACCTGTGCTACGTGCGCAAGAGAAACGTGAAGGTCGGGCTCGGCGTAAGCCTGGAGCAACAGCTTTCCGCGAACGCGGGGATGTTCTTCCGTGCCATGAAATCCGATGGCAAGACCGAGGTCTACTCCTACACCTCCGCCGACAGTTCGGCCTCGGCCGGTGTCCTCGTCAAGGGCGCAGGCTGGGGACGCGAGCGCGATTCAATCGGTATCGCGTACGCGCAGAACTGGTTATCGCCGCAGCATGTGGCCTACCTCGGGATGGGCGGCATCGACGGATTCATCGGCGACGGCCGGATCACCTACCGGCCGGAAAAGACCTTCGAGACCTACTACAGCCTGAACGTTTCCAGGGCGGCTTGGGTGACCCTGGATTACCAGCGCATCGCCAATCCCGCCTACAACGCCGATCGCGGACCCGTCAGCCTCTACGGCCTGAGGTTTCACGCCGAATTCTGATCCGGCGATACCCGCCTAGCTTTTGCGCTCGAACGCCGCGGCGAAGAACCCGTCGGTGTGGTGCAGGTGGGGGAACAGGCGCAGGTTCAGACCGGTATCCAATGCGATGCCCTGCGCGCGCAGGATCTCGGCGCAGGAGACCTGGGCGTACTCCGGGTGGGCGGCGAGGAACTTCTCGACGACCTCCTCGCCCTCCTCGCGCAGCACGCTGCAGGTCGCATAGACCAGCCTCCCCCCGGTGCGCGGCAATCGCGCCGCGGCCGTAAGGATCCGGAACTGCTTTTCCACCAGCTCCGCCACGTCCTTCTCGCCGAATCGCCATTTGAGGTCCGGGTTGCGCCTCAGGGTGCCGAAGCCCGAGCACGGCGCATCGACCAGCACCCGGTCGATCTTGCCCGCCAGGCGCTTGGCGCGCACGTCGCTCTCCGACGTGATCGCGATCGGGTGCACGTTGGAAAGGCCCGAGCGCGCGACCCGCGGATCCAGCCCCGCAAGGCGCTTGGCCGACACGTCGAACGCATACAGGCGGCCGGTGTTGCGCATCATCGCGCCGAGCGCGAGGGTCTTGCCGCCGCCGCCCGCGCAGAAATCGACGACCATCTCGCCGCGCCTGGGGGCGACGATCACGGCGAGCAACTGGCTGCCCTCGTCCTGGACCTCGACGCTGCCGTCGAGGTAGGCGGGGTGACGGTTGATCGCCGGTTTGTCCGCCAGGCGGATGCCGGCCGGGGAATAAGGCGCAGCCTCGCAGGCGATCCCGCTCGAGCGCAGGCTCGCCATGACCGCTTCGCGCGTTGCCTTGGCCAGGTTCACGCGCAAGTCCATGGGCGCCGCCCCGAGCATGCCTCGCGCAATCGCCATCGCTTCCGCTTCGCCGTGCTGGGCCACCAGCCGCGCCCACAGCCAATCGGGCAGGTCGGCCTGAACCGCCATCGGCAGTTCTTCGGCGCGGGCGGCCCGCGCACGCTCGAGCAGGGGCAGGTCCTTTTCGCGCACGGCCTCGGCCACGGCGCGCACGGACAGTCCGTGCAGGCGCACCAGCGCCGCGAGGACCAGCGAGTACGGCGACTCGGACTGCGCCGCCATGGCGAGCGACCTGCGCCTGCGCAATGCGGCGAACACGGTCTCCGCCACGAACGCGCGGTCCTGCTGGCCGAGGTCGCGGTTGTTGCGGAAATGGCGCGAGACCGCCTGGTCGGCCGGTCCCGAGAACCGCAGCACGTCGGAAAGCGCCTCGGATGCGTGCGCGATGAGCGCCTTGGTGGGCTTGGGCAACTGGCTCACTGCGTGGTGACCCGGGTAGCCACCTGGTCGATGCGCGTGCCGTTCTTCTCCACCACCAGGATGCGCACCGGCAGGTACCCGCGCTTTTCCGCGAGCCAGATCTCGGAGGACCGGTCGTCGGGGTTGTTCTTCCGGCGCGTCATCTTCAGCGTCTCGAACTCGCCTGCGGGCGTCTTCAGCGTCTCGCGCCCGGCCGGTTCGTACACGGAAGTGGAGATCCCCTTCCCGTCGGTGATGCTCAGCGGGACCGGTGCGGTGCCGGGCGCATGGAACGCGAAACTGTACGTGAACGACAGCCGGTCCTGGATGTCGGGCGGAAGCGGCTTCGTCTCCGCCGCGCCCTCCTTGGCCTGCAGGGTAAGCGTCTTCGCCTGCCAGTCGAACTTCGCGCGCGCGGTGTCGCGCCCGGTCCGCTTGTCCTCGAACTCGAGCGGGCGCAGGCCCTCCGCGGCGATCGAGCCGCGGCTGGTACGCGCCGCGTCGCCGCGCAGCGACATCAGGCCCTTGCCCTTCATCAGCGCGGAGAGCCGGTACGACTTGCCGTCGTGTTCCAGCTTCTCGACCAGTTCGGCGATCGCACTGCCGTTGCGGCTGAGCTCGTAGGCGATCTCCACCCGCTGCGCGGGGGCGGCGCCCGCGGAAGAGGCGAGGCTAAGGCCGATCAGAAAAAGAATACTGGTGCGCATTTGCATCCTTGATGCGGACGATCCCGCTTTCGATGACGACCTTTTCCTCGAGGAGCCAGCGCACGGCCCTCGGGTAGAGGAGATGTTCCTGGCGCAGCACTCGCGCCGCCAGTGCGTCGGCCGTGTCGCCGGGCAGGACCGGGACGGCGGCCTGCGCGATGATCGGGCCGTGGTCCAGCTCGGCGGTGACCAGGTGCACCGTGCATCCGTGGACTTTGACACCGGCGGCGAGCGCGCGTTCATGCGTGTCCAGGCCGGTGAACGCCGGCAGCAGCGAAGGATGGATGTTGACCAGCCGGCCGGCATGCTGCCCGACAAACCCGGGCGTCAGGATGCGCATGAACCCGGCCAGCGCCACCACGGTGGGTGCGTGCCGCGCGATCTCCGCGGCCAGCGCCGCGTCGAACTCCTCGCGCGTGGCGTAGCCCTTGTGCGCCACGACGGCGGTCTTGATGCCGCGGGCCGCTGCAATCCCCAACCCCGCGGCATCGGGCCGGTTGCTGATGACCGCGGCGACCGGCAGGCCGGCGTCGAGGATCGCCTGCATGTTGCTGCCGCGGCCGGAAATGAGGATGACAAGTGACATGGCGGGCCGCAGTTTAACAGCCCGGTGCCTGCCCCTAGCGCCCTTCGTCCTGCGGCCCGGTCATGTCCCCTGCGCGCACCCACAGGTCGAAATCGGCTGCGTTCACCAGGCCCAGTTCCAGCGCCGATTCGCGCAGGCTGAGGCCGCGGGCGTGCGCATGCTTGGCGATCGCCGCCGCGCGGTCGTATCCGATGTGCGGCGTAAGGGCCGTTACCAGCATCAGCGACTTTTCCACCAGTTCGCCGACGCGCGCCGGATTGGGCTCTATTCCCCGCACGCAGTGCTCCTCGAAACTCGCCATGCCGTCGGCGAGCAGGCGGACGCTCTGCAGGAAGTTGTGGATCAGCATCGGCTTGAACACGTTCAGCTCGAAGTTGCCCGACGCACCGCCGACGTTGATCGCCACGTCGTTGCCGAGCACTTGGGCGCACAGCATCGTGAGGGCCTCGCACTGCGTCGGGTTGACCTTGCCCGGCATGATCGAGCTGCCGGGCTCGTTCTCGGGAATGGAAAGCTCGCCCAGCCCCGAGCGGGGACCGGACGCGAGCCAGCGCACGTCGTTGGCGATCTTCATCAGCGCGCCGGCCAGAGTCTTCAGCGCCCCGTGCGAGAACAGCAGTGCCTCATGGCCGGCCAGCGCGGCGAACTTGTTGGGCGCGGTGACGAACGAGATGCCGGTGCGGGAGGCGAGTTCGGCGGCGACCGATGCGCCGAACCCGGCCCGGGTGTTGAGTCCGGTGCCCACTGCCGTCCCGCCGATGGCCAGCTCGCACAATCCCGGTAACGTGGCGCGCACCGCGCGGGCAGCCGCCTCGAGCTGGGCCACATAGCCCGAGAATTCCTGGCCGAGCGTGAGGGGCGTGGCATCCTGCAGGTGCGTGCGGCCGATCTTGACGATCTTCGCGTAGGCGTCGCGCTTCTGCGCGAGCGTGCCGGCCAGGCGTTCGAGCGCCGGGAGCAGGTCCGCGTGGATCGCCAGCACCGCCGCCACATGCATCGCCGTGGGAAACACATCGTTGGAGGACTGGCCGAGGTTGACCTCGTCGTTCGGATGCACCAGCCTGCGCCCGCCACGCTCGCCGCCCAGGATCTCCGAGGCGCGGTTCGCGATCACCTCGTTGACGTTCATGTTGCTCTGCGTGCCGGAGCCGGTTTGCCAGACCGACAGCGGGAATTCCGCGTCGTGCCGGCCCGCGAGGATTTCATCGGCGGCCGCGCGGATCGCGCCGGCCTTGGCCGCGTC
>JAFEDL010000034.1:9037-23751 GCA_018241645.1 Pseudomonadota bacterium | reverse complement strand
CCGAACGAGTCGTTTTCAGTGCGCGTGTCGCCCATGCGGTCCTCCTGTGGGAACGCTTGGGCATAGTCTACCCAACGGTCGGCACATGGACGAAAAACGTTTCGATCGGCCTTGTCGCGCGGTCCTGACCGCCGCGGGCATCACTTCTCGGCCGCAAGCCCTGCCAGACAGGCGTCGATGACCTGCGTGCCGACGCGCACGAGGTCGAACGCGTCGGGGTCGAGCATCCAGTTCTGAATCAGGCCGTCGATCAATGCGTGCAATCCGAGCGCTGCTGCGCGGGCAGGCACGCGCCGGCCGAGCAACCCGCGGCGCATGGCCAGCGTGAGCCTGCGCGCCACGTGGTCCATGCAGTTGTTGCGCACGGCCAGCCGGCGGTCCCGCACCGCCTCGAGTTCGTCGACATACTCCACCTTGTGGGTGGCGATCTCGAACACCCGGTGTACCTGCGGGTCCTTCACCGTCTTGCGCAATGCCTCGATGAAGATCTGGCGCACGCGGGCCAGCGGGTCGGCCTCGCCGGGATCGTCGCTGCGCGCCACGGCCTCCTCCATCGGCAGGACTACCCGCTGCATCATCGCGTCGAACAGGTCGGCCTTGTCCTTGAAGTGCCAATAGATGGCGCCGCGCGTGAGGCCGGCGGACTCGGCTATCTCGTTCAGGGAAGTCCGCGACACGCCGCGTCTCTCGAACACGAGTTCGGCCGTGTCGAGGATCAGATTGCGGGTCGCGAGTGCGTCCTGCTTGGTGCGTCGAACCATGGAGGGGAGCCCTGTTCCGGTGCGTCCGGTCGGAAAGGCACATCTTACATACATCATTGAACGTATGTGTGATACATTGCGTACACCAAGCGCGCCCGGCGCGGCGCTACTCGCAGAAGGTATTTCATGGCCTGGACAAAGAACGCCCTTCCCCAATCCATCCCGCTGCGCGCATTCCGCGCGGCCTGCGTGGCCGTGCCGGCCGCCGTCCTGCTCGGGGCCTGCGGCGCGAAGCCGGGCGAGCAGGCAAAGGGGCCACCGGGCGGCGGGATGCCCCCCTCCGAGGTGGGCGTCGTCGTCGTCGCGCCGCGCCCGGTGGGCCTCACCACCGAGCTGCCCGGTCGGCTCGAAGCCTCGCGCGTTGCGCAGGTGCGAGCGCGGGCGGCCGGAATCATCCAGAGCCGCCTGTTCCGCGAAGGCAGCGACGTGAAGGCCGGCCAGCCACTGTTCGAGATCGACAGCGCACCGTACCGCGCCGCGCTTGCCAGCGCCGCGGCGTCGGTCGCCCGGGCGCAGGCAAACCTGACCCAGGCCGCCGCACAGGCCGAGCGCTACAAGCCGCTGCTGGAGGCGAACGCCATCAGCAAGCAGGACTACGTCAACGCCGTGGCGGCGAAGGAACAGGCCGAGGCCGACGTAGCGGCAGGCAAGGCCGCGGTGCAAACGGCGCAAATCAACCTCGGCTACACCTCGGTGACATCGCCGATCTCCGGCCGCATCGGCCGTACCCTGGTGACTGAGGGGGCGCTGGTCGGCCAGGGCGAGGCAACGCCCATGGCCCTGGTGCAGCAGATCAACCCGATCTACGTGAACTTCACCCAGTCCACCACCGAGGTCCTGCGCCTGCGCCGCGCGGTGGAAAGCGGCAAACTCAAGCGCGCATCGGGCAGCGATGCGGCCAGCGTGCGGATCGTCCTGGAAGACGGCACCGAATATCCCCAGCCGGCCAGGCTTCTGTTCTCGGACCTGACCGTTGACCCTACCTCGGGTCAGATCACGTTGCGCGCCGAGGCCCCCAACCCCGGGGGCCTGCTGCTGCCTGGCATGTATGTGCGCGTGCGCCTCGAGCAGGCCCAGGCCAGCGACGGCATTGCGCTGCCGCAACAGGCGGTGACGCGCGGCTCGACGGGCGACACCGTAATGGTGGTCGGTGCGGACGGCACGGTGGCGCCGCGCGAGGTAAGGATCGGCTCTGCCCAGGACGGCCAATGGATCGTGCTGGACGGGTTGAAGGCCGGCGAGCAGGTCATGGTCGACGGGTTCCAGAAACTTCGCCCGAAAGTCCCGGTGAAGGCCGTGCCATGGCAAGCGGCGGCCAGCGCCCCCGCGCCAGCGGCGGCGCCCGGGACTGCGCCCAAACCGGCCGCCAGCCGCTAGGGGGCACCGGTCATGGCCCAGTTCTTCATCGACCGGCCCATCTTCGCTTGGGTGATCGCGCTGTTCATCCTCGTGCTGGGCGGCGTCGCCATCAAGCAGCTGCCCGTCTCGCAGTACCCCACGGTGGCCCCGCCCGCGATCATCCTCACTGCGGTCTATCCCGGCGCATCAGCGCAGAACCTCGAGGAAGGCGTCATCGGGGTCATCGAGCAGGAAATGAACGGCTCGCCCGGGTTGATCTACATGGAATCCGTGAGCCAGGCCAACGGCGTGGGCACCATCACGCTCACGTTCGAGTCCGGCGTCGACGCCAACCTAGCGCAGGTGGACGTGCAGAACCGGCTCACCCGCGCCGCGCCGCGCCTGCCGGCGGCGGTGACGCAGCAGGGCGTGCGCGTAGACAAGGCCCGCGCGAACTTCCTCCTGTTCACCATCCTGTCCTCGGACAACCCGCAGTTCGACCCGATCGCTCTGGGCGACTACGCGTCGCGCACGGTACTGCCGGAGATTCAGCGCATACCCGGCGTGGGCCAGGCGCAGCTGTTCGGCACCGAGCGATCGATGCGCATCTGGATCGACCCCGCCAGGCTGGTCGGCTACAACCTCACGCCGGTCGACGTGAACAACGCGATCCGCGCGCAGAACGCCCAGGTGGCTTCAGGCACGATCGGCGAACTGCCGAACCTCAGCGCGCAGTCCATCACCGCCACGGTGGTCGTCAGGGGCCAGCTGACCTCGACGGAGCAGTTCGGCAACATCCTGCTGCGCGCCAATACCGACGGCTCCACGGTGCGCCTGCGCGACGTGGCGCGCATCGAGCTGGGAGCGCAGACGTACGCCACTTCGGCGCGGCTGAACGGCAAGCCTTCGACCGGCATAGGCGTGCAGCTTTCCCCCACGGGCAACGCGCTGGCGACCGCCGACGCAATCCACGCCCGCATGAAGGAGCTCGAGCGCTACTTTCCCCAGGGCATGAAGTACGACATCCCGTACGACAGCTCGCGCTTCGTGAAGATTTCCATCAGCCAGGTGGTGGAGACGCTGCTCGTTGCCGTGTTCCTGGTGTTCCTGGTGATGTACCTGTTCCTGCAGAACCTGCGCTACACCCTGATCCCGACCATCGTCGTGCCGGTCGCCCTGCTGGGGTCCTTCGGCGTGATGTTCGCGTTCGGCTTCTCGATCAACGTGCTGACGCTGTTCGCCATGGTGCTGGCGGTGGGCATCCTCGTGGACGACGCGATCGTGGTGGTGGAAAACGTCGAGCGCATCATGAGCGAGGAAGGCCTGTCGCCGCGCGACGCGACGCGCAAGGCCATGGGGCAGATCACCTCCGCGCTGATCGGGATCACCGTCACGCTGGTGTCGGTGTTCCTGCCGATGGCGTTCTTCGCCGGCTCGGTCGGCAACATCTACCGCCAGTTCTCGCTGGTGATGGTCAGCTCGATGCTGTTTTCGGTGTTCCTCGCGTTTTCGCTCACGCCCGCGCTGTGCGCCACGCTGCTGAAGCCCGTGGAAGCCGGCCACCATCACGCCAAGACCGGCTTCTTCGGCTGGTTCAACCGCGGCTTCGCGCGCACGGCCAAGGGCTACGAAGGCTGGGTGGCCGCGATCCTCCGGCGCACCTGGCGCTTCATGCTGCTGTTCGCCGTGATCGTCGGCATTGTCGCGTTCCTGTTCATGCGCCTGCCGCAGTCGTTCCTGCCCAACGAGGACCAGGGATACATCATCGCCAACGTGCAATTGCCGCCGGGCGCAACCGAGGAGCGCACGCTCTCCGTGATGCAGAAGGTGGAAGAGTTCATGCTCAAGCAGCCCGAAGTCGACAAGATGGTCAGCGTGCTCGGCTTCAGTTTTTCGGGCAGCGGCCAGAATGCCGCGCTGGCGTTCGTCACGCTCAAGCCCTGGGACGAGCGCAAGGGCCCCGCCCACTCGGCGCAGGGACTGGCGGGCCGCGCTTTCGGTGCGCTCATGGGCGTGCGCGACGCGTTCATATTCGCGCTCAGCCCGCCGGCGATTCCCGAGCTCGGCACGGCAACCGGGTTCAACTTCCGCCTGCAGGATCGGGGCGGCGCCGGGCATGACGCCCTGCTCGCGGCGCGCAACCAGATGCTGGGCGCGGCATCGCAGAGCAAGATCCTCGCAGGCGTACGGCCGGATGGTCTGGAGGACGCGCCGCAATTGCAGATCGACATCGATCGCGACCGCGCGAGCGCGCTGGGCCTGTCCTTCGACAGCATCAATGCCGTGCTTTCCACGGCGATCGGGTCGCTCTACATCAACGACTTCCCGAACGCCGGCCGCATGCAGCGCGTCGTGGTGCAGGCCGACGCGTTCGCGCGCATGCAGCCCGAGGACCTGCTGAAGCTGAACGTGATGAACGGCCAGGGCAGGCTGGTGCCGATGTCGGCGTTCGCCACCACGCGCTGGATCACGGGGCCGATGCAGACCATCCGCTACAACGGCTACCCGAGCATGCGCCTGGCGGGCGATGCCGCGCCCGGTTACAGCACCGGCGACGCGATGAACGAAATGGAGCGCCTGGCAGGCCAACTGCCGCAGGGCTTCGCGTTCGAGTGGACCGGCCAGTCGCGCGAGGAAAAGCTCGCCGGCGCGCAGGCCGCGATCCTGATCGCCTTTTCGATGCTGGCGGTGTTCCTGTGCCTCGCGGCACTGTATGAAAGCTGGGCGATCCCGTTCTCGGTCATGCTGGTGGTCCCGCTCGGCGTCCTTGGCGCCGTGCTGGGGGTGACGCTGCGCGGCATGCCGAACGACGTGTTCTTCAAGGTGGGTCTCATCGCCGTGATCGGCCTGTCGTCGAAGAACGCCATCCTAATCATCGAGTTCGCCAAGGACCTGCATGCGCAGGGCAAAGGGCTGGTCGAGGCCACGCTGCAGGCGTGCCACCTGCGGTTCCGGCCGATCCTGATGACGTCCATCGCGTTCGTCTTCGGCGTGTTGCCGCTGGCCATCTCCACGGGTGCGGGTTCGGCCAGCCAGCGCGCAATCGGCACCGGCGTGATGTTCGGCATGATCTCGGCGACGCTGCTTGCCGTGTTCCTCGTGCCGGTTTTCTTCGTGGTGGTGCGGCGCATCTTCAAAGGCAGTGCAAGGCAGCGCGCGCTGGACGCACACGGCAAGTCCATATCAGATGCCGCACCTGCGGCAACGGAGGGCGAATCATGACGCGCCGGATGTTCCCCGCCCGCAGCCTCCCATCGCTGGCTGCGGCCGTCCTGCTGGCCGGTTGCGCGTCCACGGCCCCGCCGTACGAACGTCCGGCCGCTCCGGTGGCAGCGGCGTTCCCCTGGGATTCGGCCTCGGGCGCCGCGTCGGGCACCGCCGCATCCGATATCGAATGGCAGCATTTCTTCGGGGATGCGCGCCTGAAGGGGCTCATCGAGATCGCGCTGCGCAACAACCGCGACCTGCGCGTGGCGGTGCTCAACATCGAGCAGGCACGCGCGCAATATCAAGTGCGCCGCGCGGACGAGCTGCCCACGGTAGGCATTGGCGCCAACGCAACGCGCCAGGCCTCAGCGCCCGGACGCATCGGCGACCTGTACACGGCCGGCCTGTCGGTCATCGCCTATGAACTAGATTTTTTCGGCCGCGTGCGCAGCCTGAGCGACGCCGCGCTGGCGTCATACCTGGGCACCGCCGAAGCGCGCAAGGCCGCGCAGATCGCCCTGATATCGACGGTGGCGAACACCTACCTGAACCTGCAGGCCGACGAGGAGCTGCTCGCGGTAACGCGGCAGGCGCTGGTCACGCGCGAGGAATCGCTCAAGCTGACCCGCCTGAAGTTCGACGTCGGCGCCGCGTCCGAGCTCGATTACCGCCAGGCCGAGTCGCTGCTCGAAGGCGCGCGCGCGACCCTTGCGCAGTTCACGCGCCAGCGCGCGCTGGACGAGAACGCGCTGGTGCTCCTGCTGGGGCAGCCGCTGCCCGCCGGCCTCCCGCAGGGCCTTGCCGTGACCAGCCAGCAACTGGTGCCGGACCTGCCCGCCGGATTGCCTTCGGAGGTTCTCGCGCGCCGTCCAGACGTGCGCCAGGCCGAGCAGCAGCTGATCGCCGCCAACGCGAACATCGGCGCGGCGCGGGCCGCTTTCTTCCCGAAGATTTCCCTGACCGGCAGCGTCGGCACAGCAAGCACCGAACTCTCAGGCCTGTTCAAGGGCGGCTCGTTTGCATGGTCCTTCATTCCGCAACTGCTGGTGCCGATCTTCGACGCGGGACGCAACCAGGCCAACCTCGATGTGGCCGTGGCCGGCCGCGACATCGCGGTCGCGCAGTACGAAAAGGCCGTCCAGACCGCATTTCGCGAAGTGGCGGATTCGCTCGCCGGCCGCGCGACGCTGGACGAACAGGCCCGCGCGCAGCAGGCCCAGGCCCAGGCCGAGGCCGTGCGCTACAAGCTGGCCGACCTGCGCTATCGCAACGGCGCGGCAAGCTACCTCGACGTGCTCGACGCGCAGCGCTCGCTCTTCATCGCGCAGCAGGCCGTGGTCCAGGTACAGGCGGCCAGGGTGCAGAACCTGGTCGGCTTGTACAAGGCGCTGGGAGGTGGTTGGACCGGCGACGCTTCGAAGCCCCAGCCTTGACACGCCGGCCCTGAAGCCCGCGCCTAAGCCTGCAAAGACCCCATCCGTCCCTCGAAGTAGTCGCGCTCGGCCTGCCGCACCGCCTCGACCGAGTCGAGCACGAAAGGCCCGTGGAAAATGAGCGGCAGCTCGGCGGGCGACCCGCCGAGCACGATGAGGTCTGCGTCCTGCGCCTCGATCTCCAGGCGCGACTCGCCGCTGGCAAGCACCGCCAGCTGTCCCGTCGCGGCGGCCAGTCCGTTCACCTTCGCGCTGCCGGCCGCCACGTAGACCGCGACCTCGAATTCCGCAGGCAGGTCGAGCCCCAGCCGCGCTGGATTCCCGAAAGCTGCATGCGCGAGCAGCGTGGGCGACGAAGTCCTGGCCGGGCTTTCAATCCCGCCCAGCGTGCCGCCCACCACCCGCACCCGGACGCCGTCCTTCACGAAGACCGGTAGCGCATCCGCATCGAAGTGCTGGTACAGCGGCTCGCGCCGCTTCTGCGCCCGGGGCAGGCTGGTCCAGAGTTGCAGGCCGTGCAGCCCGCCGGGCGAAGGCCGCTCGGCGTGGACGATGCCGCGCCCGGCGGTCATCCACTGCACCCCGCCTCCGCCAACGATCCCCTCGTGGCCCGCGGAGTCGCGATGGTTCATGCCGCCGTCGAACAGGTAGGTCACCGTTTCGATGCCCGCGTGCGGGTGCGGCGGCGTGCCCTCGTCGCCTTCGGGCACCTCGAGCGGGCCGAAATGGTCCAGGAACACCCAGGGACCGACCGATTTCATTGCAGCGCCGGGCAGCGCGCGCCGCACGCGCAGCGTGTCGGTCACCGCGGCCCAGTGGGAGTCGAGGACCCGGGCGTTCATTTGCCCGCTTTCAACTGCGCGGCGATCGTGGCCACGTGCTTGCCCTGGAAGCGCGCGATCGCAAGCTCGTTCTCCGAGGGCAGGCGCGAGCCGTCGCCGCCGGTGATGGTGCTGGCGCCATAGGGCGACCCGCCGCTGATCTCGGTGAGCGTCATCTGGCGCGGCTCCGAGTACGGCACGCCCACCACCACGAAGCCGTGGTGCAGCAGCGTGGTGTGGAACGACAGCAGCGTCGACTCCTGCCCGCCGTGCTGCGTGGCGCTGCTCGTGAACACGCTGCCGACCTTGCCGATCAGCGCGCCCTTGGCCCACAGCCCGCCGGTCTGGTCGAGGAAATTGCGCATCTGCGCGGTCATCATGCCGAAGCGCGTGCCGGTGCCGAAGATCACGGCGTCCGCTTCCGCCAGCTGGTCCACGGTGGCGACCGGCACATGCGCGAACGAGGCCTTGGCTGCCGTGGCACCGCTCTTTTCGAGCACGTCGGCAGGCACGAGTTCCGGCACCTGCAGCAGGCTCACCTCCACGCCCGGCACCTCCCGGGCGCCCGCGGCCACCGCTTCGGCCATCCGGTAAATATGGCCGTACATGCTGTAGAACACCACTTGTACTTTGGTAGTCATTGCGCCATTCCTTTAAGCGAGATCGAATAGAAGCACTTCGGCGCCGGCGCCCTGTTCGAGCACGACCTCGGCCGAATTCGTAACCTTGAGCGCGTCGCCCGCCTCGAGCGGCGTGCCGTTGACCGTCACCTTGCCGCGCGCGACGTGCATGTAGGCGCGCCGCCCGCCGGCGAGCTTGTGCGTCGCCTTCTCCGCGCCGTCGATCAGCGCAGCGTAGAGGCTCGCGTCCTGGTGGATCTTCACAGAGCCCTCGCGTGCATCGGGCGAGGCGATCAGGCGCAGCCGCCCGCGCTTGGCCGCGGCGTCGAAATGCTTCTGCTCGTAACCGGGCTCGATGCCGCGCACGCTTGGCTCGATCCAGATCTGCAGGAAATGGGTCACCGTCTTTGCATGGTTGAACTCGCTGTGCCGCACCCCGCTCCCGGCGCTCATGCGCTGCACGTCGCCCGGCACGATGGTGGAGCCGTTGCCCATGGAATCCTTGTGCGCGAGTTCGCCCTCGAGCACATAGCTGATGATCTCCATGTCGCGGTGCCCGTGGGTGCCGAAACCGGTGTCCGGGTTGATCCTGTCCTCGTTGATCACGCGCAGCGCCCCGAATCCCATGTGTTCCGGGTCGTGGTAGTCCGCGAACGAAAAGGTGTGGAAGGAGCGGAGCCAGCCATGGTCTGCGTACCCGCGTTCACTGCTCTTGCGAACTTCTTGCATGAGATTTCCTCCAATCTGTCTGTTCAGTGATACTGAACCTGATGTGCCCAGTGTAGGGTTGCCAGTGCCGGAATAAAAGCGGAAACTTCTGAACAATAGGTTCAATTTTTTTGATATATGCCCCTCAAGGTCTCCCTCGATGCGCTGGCGGCCCTCGATGCCATCGAGCGCAAGGGCAGCTTTGCCGCCGCCGCGGCCGAACTACACCGGGTTCCTTCGGCGCTCACCTACACCATGGCCCGGCTCGAGGAAGACCTCGGGGTGAAGCTCTTCGACCGCAGCGGCCGGCGGGCCGAGCTGACGCCGGCCGGCCGCGAGCTGCTCGACGAGGGGCGCAGCCTCCTCGAGATGGCGGGCGAAATGGAGTGCCGCGTCCAGCAGGTGGCGCGCGGCTGGGAGGTCGAGCTGCGCATCGCGGTCGACGTGACCCTGCGCGCGGAAGCCCTGCTGCCGCTGGTCGGAATGTTCGACCGCGAGCAGAGCGGCACGCGGGTCCGGCTCTCTTACGAAGTGCTCGGCGGGACCTGGGACGCGCTGCAGTCCGGCCGCGTCGACCTTGCGATCGGCGCGGGCGGCGAGCCCGTCACCCAGGCCGGCTACAGCCTGCGCCGCATGAACCCGATCCAGTTCCTGTTTGCCGTCGCCCCGGGGCACCCGCTGGCCGGCATGAAGGAGCCCCTGCCGCCGGCCGAAATCCGCCGGCATCGCGCGGTAGCGGTGGGCGACACTTCACGCAGCCAGCCGGCGCGCAGCTCGGGCCTGCTGCTGGGCCAGGACACGCTGACGGTGCCGGACTTCGCCGCCAAGGTCGCGGCGCAGCGCGCCGGGCTGGGCGTGGGCTACCTCCCTGAGGCCATTGCGCGCGAAGAAGCGAAGGCGAAGCGCCTCGTGATCAAGCGGGTCGCCGAGCCCAAGCTCGAGTCGTTCCAGTACCTGGCCTGGCGGTCTGCCAACAAAGGCAAGGCGCTGGCCTGGTTCCTCGCCCGGCTGGACGTGGCGGCCTGCGGCGGGCTGCTGCGCTCGAGCGTGCCGGCGTAGGGAATTCCCTAGGCCTCGTCGCCGCGCGCCGCGATTTCCCGCTTCTCAATTTCCTCCTTGACCTGGACCATGTCGACTTCCTTCGCCTTGGTGATGAGCTCGCCGAAATCGCCCGCGGGCAGCGCGCCGGCCTGGGAGTACAGGATCACGTTGTCGCGGAACACCATCAGCGTGGGGATCGAGCGGATGTTGAACGCCGCCGCGATCTCCTGCTCGTCCTCGGTATTCACCTTCGCGAACACGATGTCCGCGTGCTTGTCGGAGGCCTGCTCGAAGATGGGCGCGAACCCGCGGCACGGTCCGCACCACGGCGCCCAGAAGTCGACGATCACCATGGGGCTGCCGGTGACGACCTGCTCGAAGTTTTCCTTGGTGAGTTCGACCGTGGCCATGCTTGCTCCTGTTTGGAAAGCATAATGTTACTCCCGTGAACACTCCCGCCGCCGGCCGCTTCGCCCCTTCGCCCACCGGGCCGCTGCATTTCGGCTCGCTGGTGGCCGCGCTCGGCAGTTACCTCGATGCCCGCGCCCGGGGCGCTCGCTGGGTCGTGCGCATCGAGGACGTGGACGAACCGCGCACGCAGCCCGGCGCCGCCGACGCGATCCTCGCCACGCTCGAGGGCTGCGGGTTCGCCTGGGACGGCCCGGTTGTCTGGCAGAGCCGGCGCACGGGCCTGTACCGCGAAGCGCTGGACCGCCTGAAGGCGGCCGGCCTCGCCTATCCCTGCGGGTGCACGCGCAGGGAGATCGCGGATTCGGCGCTGGCCAGCGACGGCGCGCGGATCTATCCGGGCACCTGCCGCCACGGGCTCGCCCCGGGAAAAACAGCGCGGGCGTACCGCGTGCGCACGGAAGACAATCCAATCGAATTCACCGACCGGTTGCAGGGCGGGATCCGCCAGTCCGTCGGGCGCGAAGTCGGCGACTTCGTGCTGTTCCGCGCCGACGGGTACTTCGCCTACCAGCTTGCAGTGGTCGTCGACGACGGCGAACAGGGCATCACCGACGTCGTGCGCGGAGCGGACCTGCTCGACTCCACCGCGCGCCAGATCCACCTGCAGCGGCTGCTGGGCCTGCCCACGCCGGACTATCTCCACCTGCCCGTTGCGGTGAACGGCGCAGGCGAAAAACTATCCAAGCAGACCGGCGCCGGCGCGGCGGGGCCGGAGTCGATTGCGGCGGCGCTCGGCTTCCTCGGACATGAACCGCCCGCGGAGATGCGCTCCGCGCCCGCGGCCGAACTGCTCGCGTGGGGCGTCGCGCATTGGGAAGTGGCCCGCCTGCCGAAAGCGCGCGCTATCCGCGTCCCCGCTGCGGCAGGTTGACCGCGAGCACGGCGAGCACCACGCAGGCCAGCGCCGCGTACTCCTGCAGGCTGGGCCGCTCGCCGAGGAACACGAATCCGCACAGCACGCCGACGATCGGCACCGACAGCACGCTGATGGAGGACACGGTGACCGACACCGTCGAGGCGATCTTGAACCAGGCCCAGTAGGCAAAGGCGAACGCGACCACCACGTTGTATCCGAGCGCAAGCAGCGCGGCGGTGCCGACCGGTTGCCAGGTGCCGCGATCGAACAGCAGCGTCCCGATGAACACGGGCACCCCGCCCAGCAGCATGGTCCACGCCGTGAACGTACCCATCGGCAAGCCCAGCGGCCAGCGTTTCTGCAGCACGGTGCCGATGGCCCAGGTGAATGCGGCTCCGAGCGCGAGCAGCGCGCCGAGCGGCGCGCCACCGAGCTTGCCGAAGTCCTCGCCGATCAGCAGCGCCATCCCGCCCATGCCGAGGATCAGCGCGGCAACCTTGGGCACGGTGATCTTCTCCCCGAGCAGCCACGCCGACAGCGGCACCGACCAGACCGGCATCGTGAACGCGAGGATCGCCGTGCGCCCGGACGGGCTCATGGTCAGCCCGAAGGCGATCAGCATGTTCCAGCAGGTCACGTTGAAGAACGCCAGAATCGACAGCCGGAGCCAGAGCCCCTTGGGCACGCGCAGGTCGTTTCCCGCCGCGCGCGCCACCGCGAACAGCAGCAGCGAACCGAACGCCAGGCACAGCGTGCGAAATGTCCACGGGGTGAATTCGGCCAGCGCGATCTTCATCGCGGTCCAGTTGAAGCCCCAGGCGAACGTGAGCCCGGCGAGCGTCCACCACAGCGAACGCGGAATCTGCTGGTGGCTGGTCGGCTTCATCGCTGCGGCAGGATCACGGTGGCGATAGCTGCCGTTACGAACGCGAGGGCCGCGTAGTCCTGCCACGCGGGGATTTCGCCGAGGAACAGCATGCCGCTGAAGACCCCGACCACCGGGATCATCAGGGTCGACAGCCCTGCGACGCCGGCCGGCGCGCGGTCCACGATCTTGGTCCATGCCCACCAGCCGAAGATGAACACGAAGAGCATGTTGAACAGCACGCCGAGCGCGGGCCACAGGGAAACGCCGTGCAGGGCGAGCACCCTGTCGCGCTCGAGCACGAACGACAGCAGGAAGATCGGGAGACCCCCGACCAGCGCCATCCATGCCGTGAAGGAGGCGACCGGCAGGCCGACCGGCAGTCTCTTTTGCAGGATGGTGCCGACCGCCCAGACGAGCGCCGAGCCGAGCATCAGCAGCACGCCGGCCAGGTTGCCGCCCATCTGCGCCGGATCCTTCAGCACCAGCACCAGCACGCCGGCGACCCCGAAAGCCACCCCGGCCATGCGGCGCGGCGTGAGCGGTTCGCGGAGCACGAGCCACGAGAGCAGGACGCTCCACGCGGGCATCGTGTACTGCAGGATGGCCACGCGCCCGGAAGGCAGCAGCGGCAGCGCGAGCATCAGGAAGAAGTTCTGCAGCGAGACCGTGAAGAAGGCGATCAGCGCGATGCGTCCCCATTGCCCTTGCGGCACGCGGACCGCGAGTCCGCGCGCCCGCGCGATGGCGAGGAGGCCCACGAACGCCGAAAGGAAACACAGGCTGCGGAAGAACCACGGCGGCACCTCGGTGATCACGACCTTCATCACCGTCCAGTTGAAGCCCCAGATCAGCGTGAGCGCGGCCAGCATCGAGTACAGCGACCTCGGCAGCACATCGCCCGCGGCGGGCTTCCCGCTCATCGGCGCATTACCTGGAAACCCGCAGCGGCATGCGTTTCATGCCGCGGAACACCATCGAATTGATCCACTCCGGCTCGCCCGCCCACTCGATGCGGCGGAAATGGCGCGCCACCGCGGGAATCGCGATCTCGCCTTCCAGCCGCGCCAGCGGGAAGCCCAGGCAGATATGCATGCCGAACCCGAACGTCAGGTGCGGCACGCCGTCGCGCTCGAGGTCCACGCGATCCGGGTCGGGATAGGCGCGCGGATCGCGGTTCGCCGCGTTCAGCATGATGAACACCCGCTCGCCCGCTTTGAGGGTCTTGCCGTGCAGCTCGTGCTCCACCTGCACGATGCGCACCTGCGCCCCGCTCGGGCCGTCGTAGCGCAGCAGCTCCTCGCCGGCCCGCGCGGCCAGGCCCGGGTCGGCGCGCAGCTTGTCCAGCTGCTGCGGGAACCCGAGCAGCGAGCGGATCGAATTGGCCAGGTGGTTGGTCGTGGTCTCGTGGCCCGCGAAGAGCAGCAGGATGCAGGTCGCCACCAGCTCGTCTTCCGAGAGCCGGTCCCCGTCGTCCTCCAGGTGCACAAGCTCCGAGAGCAGGTCGGGCCGCGGCGTGGCGCGGCGGTCCGCGATCATCGCGCGAAAGAACCCGGCCATCTCCTGGGTCGCCGATTCGGCTATGTCGTACTTTTCGGGCGAGGTGCGCGAGCTGCCGATGAACAGGGCCATGTCGTCCGACATGCGCTTCACCCGCGCGAGCTCGCCGCGCGGCACGCCCAGCATGTCCATGATCACCAGCGCGGGCAGCGGCCCGGCGAACGCCGCGATGAAATCGATTTCCTCGCGATCGCCGATTTCCGCGAGCAGCCACGCGGTGAGTTCCTCGATGTTCGGCCGCATGTCGCGCATCGACTTGAGGTTGAAGACCTTGCTGGTCAGCCGGCGCAGGCGCGTGTGATCGGGCGGGTCCGTGAACACCATCCACAGCGAGAGGTAGCGGATGATGTCCCCGATCCTGGCCGCCTCGGGGCCGGGCATCGACGCAAAGAACGGCCGCAGGCGGTCGGAGGACATGTCCTTGTCCAGGCACACGGCCTTCACGTCCGCGTAACGGGTCAGGATCCACGACTTGATCCGCGGGCTCCAGTACGCGGGATCCTCGTCCTGCATGCGCCGGTACAGCGGGAACGGGTCCGCGAGGAAGGCGGGGTCGTCCGGACGGTAATCGATGCTCATGCGCGCGTCTCCACTGTGCGCTCCGGCAGGCCGGCCTGGGTCACGAGCCAGACCCCGACGACTGTGAGGCCCATGCCGAATGCCGCCCACAGCGTATACGCCTCGCCGAACGCCAGCCACGCCAGGATCGCAGTCGTCGGGGGACACAGGTAGATGAGGCTCACGACGGCCGTGGCCGCGCCGCGCCGGATCAGCGAAAACAGCAGGAACACGGCGCCCAGCGACAGGCCGAAGACCATCCACCCGAGGGCCAGCACGAACGTCAGGGTCCACTGGACCTGGAGCGACTCGAACAGGAACGCCAGCGGCGCCGTGACCGCCAGTGCGGACAGGAACTGCAGCGCGGAGTTGGTGCGCATGTCCACATGGGCGCAATAGCGCTTCTGGTACAGGGTCCCGAAGGTGATCGACAGCAACCCCACCGTTGCCGCCAGGGCGCTGCCCCAGGTGACCG
>JAFEDL010000034.1:0-8947 GCA_018241645.1 Pseudomonadota bacterium | reverse complement strand
ATGATCGCCGCCACCCCGGCGGGCATGCCCAGGCTGATCGCCACGAAGACCCCCCCGAGATAACCGGCCTGGAGCAGGGCCCCCGCCACCAGCACGTGCCCCGCCTCGCGCAGGCTGGCCGGCCAGGCCGCCCGCGCAATCCAGCAGACCGGCAGCATGAGCACCACCACGCACGCATAGCGCAGCGCGAGGTAGGTCAGCGGGCCGCTGTACGGCAGGCCGTACTTGGCCCCGATGAACCCGGAACTCCACAGGAATACGAACAGCGCCGGGATGGCGAACCCCGGAAGGGATGATCGGGGGCCGGACGGCCCCGCCGGGGCAGTTTCAAACGAAGTGCTCACTAACTATCCATTTTTGAGCTTATATTGAGAATTATTATACTTCAAGATCAGTGTGTTAACTGATCCTGAAAAAATACTTGACGCACTGCAACAATCTGCTAATATTTCAATTGTTGCGACGCACAACGCAGTCGCAGGAAGCCGAACCGGATTGCAGCAGAACTTAATCGAACCACACTGAACCAGGAGCCCATCATGTACGTTACGCCCGAGCAAATCACCGCTGCCAACAAAACCAACGTTGACGCCGCCCTTTCGATCGCTGCCGCGCAATTCGCCGCGATGGAAAAACTGGCCAACATCCAGACGTCCGCCATCAAGTCGCTGTTCGAAGACGCGCTCGCCAACACCCGCGCGCTGGCCGGCGCGAAAGACGTGCAGGAGCTCGTGAGCCTGCAGCAGACCTTCGCCCAGCCCGCCGTCGAGAAGGCGGTTGCCTACTCGAAGAGCGTGTACGCGGTCGCCGTCGAAGCCAACACCGAACTGTCGAAGTTCGCGGAATCGAAGGCTTCGGAACTGAACCAGAACTTCGTGTCGCTGCTGGACAAGGCGAGCAAGAACGCCCCGGCCGGCTCCGATGTCGGCGTGGCCGCGGTCAAGTCGCTGCTGTCCGCCGCCAACTCGGCCTACGACACGTTCACCAAAGCCGCCAAGCAGGCCACGGAAATCGCGGAAGCGAACGTCTCGGCCGCCACGGAATCGGTGAAAGGCTTCGCCAAAGCAAAAAAAGCGGCCTGAGCGCTAAAACCCCGGCCAAGCGCCGGAATGTTAGCGCGGCGCGCGCGAAGCCCCTGGCCAAGCGCGCAGCCAAACCGGTGAAGAAGCCAGTGCTCAAAGCCAAAGTCAAGGCGAAGAGCAAAGCGAAAAGGAAGTAGCTCAAACCAGAACCCCGCTCCGGCGGGGTTTTGCTTTTGGGCTAGAGCGTTTCCTTGTACGGATGTCCGCGCCGCGCGATCTCGGCGCGGATCTCCTCCATCGCCGCCTTGACCTCGGCCGGATCGCCGCGCACGCCGAGTTCTATATGCCCGCGGCTGCCGTCCTGGCCCATCGTGGGCAGCGAAAAGAGCTTCACCTTCCTCCACTTTGCCTCGATCGCGTACATCAGGTCGGAGAGGATGCCTTCACCCGCCTCGAACACGAAGATCGAGTCTTCCTTGAGTGCCCCCGTGTTGTGGAGGTGCCGGTAGCGTTCGTCCAGCACCCACTCGACCATCGGCCAGGCCATCTGCGGGAATCCGGGCACGAAGTGGTGGTTGCGGATGGAAAATCCCGCAATGCGGTTGACCGGGTTCGGGATGATTTCCGAACCGGCCGGAAATTCGCCCATCTTCAGGCGCTGCGGCGTGGTCTCGGCGCCGAAGCGGCCGCGGATCTCGGCCTCCGCTTCCGGATGCAGCACCAGAGGCAGCCCTAGCGCATCGCCCGCGCACTGCCGGGTATGGTCGTCCGGCGTTGCGCCGATGCCGCCATAGCTGAACACGATGTCGCCCGAGGCGAACGTGCGCCTGAGCACGTCGGTCAGCCGGGGCGGATCGTCGGCAAGGTATTCGCAAAACGCCAGCCGGATTCCGCGTTTGGCCAGCGCCGCCACCAGCACGCTGAAGTGCTTGTCCTGCCGCTTGCCGACGAGGATCTCGTCGCCGATGATGAGTGCGCCAAAGCCCATGCCGTTCAGCTCCCGTAGTTTTTCCGCCAGCGCCACAGCGCGGCCGCAATCACGATCCCCGCCTGCACGGCCGCCACCGCCGCAGCGAATCCGGGCCGCGCCCAGAACGGGGGCAGCACCAGGTCGGACAGGCCCTGCGCGCCGGCCGCGCGCAGCAGCATCGGCACGAGCCAGTAGAGCAGCAGCAGGTAGAAGATCGTTGCCGCCTCCGCGCGGCGCGGCTGGCGGGCAAGCGCGAAGAACATGTAGAGCGCGGCATCCCGCACGGCCAGCAGGACCAGGGGCACGGGCGCGAGCACCACGCCCCGGAAGAAACCCTCCTCGCTGCCGCGCGGCCCCACCAGGGTCACGGTCAGCAGGCAGAACACGATCGCCAGCGCGAGCGAGACCGGCCACAGCGGCGTCTCCTCCAGCAGGCGCCGCCGGTCGCGGGCCGCCACCCGCAGCAGCAGGCGCCGCACCGCCATCGCCCCGCTCGCCTCCGAAAACAGCAGCGGGTAGATCGTCGCCATCGACACGACCAGGCCGGCGATCACCACCACGTTCACCTTCTGGCCGGGCGTGTCGTGGTAGCGGATCCCGAAGCCCGCGATGTATGCGCTGACGAACAGCAGGAAGGCCACCCACGCCCATGGCGTGGTGCGCACGCGCAATTCCTGGGACATGAGGCGGTGCGCGCCGAACACCGACCAGGCCGCGAACACGATCGTGGAGGCGAGCAGGAAATCCAGGCGCGCCCAGCTGCGCCCCCACCACGCAATGTCCGCTTCGCTCGCCGACAGCACCGACATCCACGGCCCGACGAACAGCAGGACGATCCCCAGCACCCACGCGGAGGACGGGCTGCGCACGACCGCCTTGCGCCCGGCCACGATGCTGCCGACCAGCGCAATCGACGCGAGCAGGACCATCCCGGCCGCGAGGAACAACGCCATCTTCGGCGCCGTGCGCTCGGGCGAAACGGCAAGATACGCGGCGAGGCAGAGCGCGCCCCCGTACCAGGCGAACGCGGGCGCGCCGGCGAGTTTGCCCCAGGTCATGGACCAGGGCTCGATCGCCGACATGCGCTGCCCGTCCCAGGTCCGGGCGCGCACCTCCCCGTGCACCGCATCGCCGGCCTGCACGCCGCCCCACAGCGCGAAGGCGATGAACAGGCTCACCGCGGTGACCGCCATCGGCTGGAACGGGTCCGGCTCGCCCATCTTGTAGACCAGCGCGAGGATCAGCCCGAGGGCTACCGGCACGGCGACCAGGCGGTGCAGCGTGAGCTCGAGCCACAGGTTGCGGCGCAGTTCCGGGTTCATTGCCCGCGCCCCGCCACCGTGCGCAGGTACGACTGGTGGAGGTTCTCGCGCTCCGCCGAGAACGCCGTCACGGGCAGGCCGGCGAGCACCAGCGCGCGCAGCACCTCGCTTTGCGCCTGCGCATCGCCGGCAATTTCGACGAGCGCATCCCGCGCGCCTGCCTCGAGGACCCGGATTCCGGCAATCGCCGCCAACGCCGCGCCAAGGTCCGCCACCTCCCGCGCAAACACGATCCGCACCTGCCGCGTGCCGGAAGCCGCCCCGCCGAGCGGCTTGCTCTCGATGATGCGCCCCTGCCGCATCACCAGCATGTGGGTCGAATATTCGTCGAGTTCGGCCAGGATGTGCGAGGACACCAGCAGCGTCATCCCTTCGCCCGCCAGGCGCGTGAACAGCAACGCAAGGGAATGGCGCGCCTCGGGATCGAGGCCCGAGGCCGGCTCGTCCAGCATCAGCACCTGCGGGTCGTGGATCAGGGCCTGGCCGATCGCGACACGCTGGCGCTGGCCGCGGGAAAGTTCCGCCGCGCGGCGCGCAACGAGGTCCGCCAGGTCCAGCCGTTCGGCCGTGCGGTTCACCGCCGCATCCAGGGCCGCGTCCCTCACCCCGTGCGCCGCGGCCGCGTGCGCAAAGCACTGGCGCACCGTCAGCGCATCGTAGAGGCCGTAGAAATCGGACAGGTACCCGATGCGCCGGTGGACGGCGCGAGGCTCCTCGAGCACGTCCACGCCGGACACTGTGATGCTGCCGAGCAGCGGCTCCTCCAGCCCGGCGAGGCAGCGCAGCAGCGTCGTCTTGCCCGCGCCGTTGGGCCCCACGAGCGCGGTAACGCTGCCCTCGGCGACGCTGAACGAGACATCGTCCAGCGCCCGCACACCGGGATATTCGAACAGCAGGCTGGAGACTTCGATGGCGGGAAGCATTTGCGGCTACGCTACGCGAAGCCGGACCCGCACTCAAGCTTGACAGTCGTCCTTCGCCCCCCCTAGGCTGGACTCATGACACTGACCCTGCCCACTACCTGCTGGGAATGCTCCACCTGCTGCGGCGCGCTGGCGCGCGTCGATGAAGGCCGGGTGACCCGCATCGACCCGAATCCCGCCCATCCGGCGTCGCGCGGCGCTTTCTGCGTCAAGGGGATCCGCGGGCTGTCCGAGATCACCTATGGCGCGACCCGGCTGCGCCATCCGCTGCGCCGGGTCGGCGAGCGCGGCTCGAACCAATGGGAGGAGATCTCCTGGGACGCGGCGCTCGACGCGATGGCCGACGGCTTTGCCGCGGCGCGCGCGAAGCACGGCCCGCTTGCGCTTGCCGGCGCCGTGGGCGGCGCGTTCTTCTCGCGCGGCCCGATCGTGGCGCTCGCCATGCGCGCCATGGGCTCGCCCAATTTCCTCATCAACCAGGACCTGTGCGGCGGCTGCCGCGGCGTGTCCGACATGGTGACCGGCCTCGCGATCCAGGGCGGGGAGGACGTGGAGCACGCAAACACCGTGCTGATGGTAGGCGCCAACCCGCATGCGGCCAATCCCGTGCAGTGGGGGCGCATCAAGGCCGCCAAGGCGCGCGGCGCGAAGATCGTGGTCCTCGACCCGCTGCGTTCCGAGGCGGCCAAGATCGCCGACCTCTGGCTGCGCCCCCATCCGGGCACCGATGCGGCCATCGGCCTGGCAATGATGCACGTGCTGGTCGCGGAAAACCGCCACGACTCTGAATTCATCGCGCGATGGACGCGCGGCTTCGAACAACTCGCCGAACGCGTGTCCGGGTGGACGCCCGAACGCGCCTCTGGAGTCAGCGGCGTGCCGGCGGAGTTGATCCTCGCTGCCGCGCAAGCCTACGCCGCAGGCCCTTCCGCTTTCGTCTCGGGCCACGGCATCGACGCGGTCACCAACGGCGTGCAGACCTTCCGCGCCTTCCACTGCCTGGTCGCCATCAGCGGCAACCTCGATCGCCTTGGCGGCAAC
Organism: Pseudomonadota bacterium; assembly: GCA_018241645.1. Taxonomy (GTDB): domain Bacteria; phylum Pseudomonadota; class Gammaproteobacteria; order Burkholderiales; family SG8-39; genus SZAS-79. The sequence continues at coordinate 3,669 of JAFEDL010000034.1, read as the reverse complement.
CGCCGCGCAAAGCGGCCCAAGGGGTTCCGCACCTATTTCGACGTGATCCACGATCCCGCGTTCCAGCTGCCCGCGGAAGTGGCGCAGCAGACCCTCGGCGCCGCGCAGTTTCCGCTGTGGGCGGGCCCCAAGGGCTGGCAGGCCGCCTGCCACAACCCGACCGTCATCGAGGCGGTCCTGACGGGGAAACCCTACCCGGTGCGCGCGATGTACGTGTCCGGCGTGAACATCGCGGTGACCTACCCGGACTCGCAGCGCACGATTGCGGCGCTGCGTTCGCTGGACTTCCTCGCCGTCGCCGCGCACAGCATGAACCCCACCGCGGCGCTGGCCGACATCGTGCTGCCCAAGACCGCGACGCTGGAGGAAGAGGACGTCTCGGTCAACGCGCAGGGTCCCTGCGTCACCTGGACCGCTGCGGTGGCGGACCGCGTCGGCGAGGCGCGTCCCGACGTGGAGATCGCCGCGGGCCTCGTCGAACGCATGGCGGCGCGCGGCGCGGCCGATCCGAAACTCATGCCGTGGCGCACGCAGCGCGAATTCAATGCGCACCTTTTGAAGGACACGTCGCTCTCGATCGACGAACTCGCGCGTTCAGGCTTCGCCGAGTTCGATCACGCGCTGGGCAACTTCGAGGCGCAGGTGTTCAAGACGCCCAGCGGCAAGGTCGAGCTCTGGTCGCAGCGCATGGCCGACGCAGGCCTCGACCCGCTGCCCGACTGGGTCCCGACCGGCGCTTCGCGCGAGGACGATCCCGCCTATCCCTACACGCTGCAGACCGGGCTGCGCGAGAAGACCTATCACCACTCGCGGTTCCGCGAGCAGGCCTGGGCGCGCAAGGTCTCGCCCGACCCGCTGCTGCGGATGCACCCGGACACCGCGCGCGAGCTCGGCGTGGCGGACGGCGACTGGGTGAGCGTGGAAACGCCGCGCGGCCAGGGCGCCTGCCGCGTGAAAGCCTCGGTCACCGACTCCACCGCGCCGGGCATCGTGGTCACCGGCATGGGCTGGTGGCTGCCGGAAGCCCCGGGCCCGGAGTTCGGCGCGCTCGACATCAACATCAACGCGGCGCTCAGCTACGCGGGCCCCTACGATCCCGCCAGCGGCTCGGCGGACACGCGCGGCGTGCCCTGCAGGATCAGCCGGGCCTAACCGCGCAGCAGCTCGCCCTCGATCACCCGGCCGCCGACCACCTCGCCCTCGATCGGCTCTCCGCGCAGCGCGCGCAGCGCGCCGAGGCAGTAGTGGATGAAGGCCAGCGCGAACACCATCGGCGCGAAGAACTGCACCAGCGGCACGTAGGCGACCAGCGCGAGCAGCATGCCGAGGATGTACAGGTCCCGGCGCCGTTTCTTGAACACCTCCGCCATTTCCCCCGGGGTCGCGTGGTCCGCGATCGCGTCGTAGCGCAGGATCTTCTGGTTTACCCAGCCCATCACCACCACCGGCACCAGCGCCCACAGCGGCGGGATGAGCAGGAGCGGCAGGGTCACGATGAACAGCAGCGCGAGGCCGCACAGCGCCACCAGGCTGTTCCAGAGGCTGCCGGCCAGGCCGCCGCCGTGCCGGCGCACGAGTTCGGGGTAATGGCGCCGCGCCACCTCGTCCACCATCGCCTCCATGCCGAAGATGCCGAGGATCAGCAGCGCGGTCAGGTACACCAGCGGGACGAACAGCAGCACCAGCATGGTGTGCGCCGAGACCAGCAGCACGACCTGGATGAAATCCTGCGGCACGATCACCACCACCGGCTCGAGGAACCTGGCCAGCTGGGCCACGACCCAGGCCACCGTCCTGCCCCAGAGCAGGAAGGCCGCCGTGCCCCAGAGCGTGAGCGCGACCAGCAGCGGCCACACCATCAGCCACACCATGCGCCGGCTGAAGAGGCTTACCAGCGCGAGAAACAGGGACTTTCCGATGCCGTTGTTCATCCCGCCGATGCTAACATTGCGCCCCCCCAAGCCAATGAGCGGCAGCGCACGGTGAGCCAACACAAGTTTTTCGGGCCCGAGGAAGGCTGGTCGCTCGAGCCGGTCGCCGCCTGGCTGCTGACCGAGGGCCGCCGGGTCCAGAACGCGCTCGCGCTCGCGACGGAACTGACTGCCCGGCTGGACGCCGCCGGCGCCCGCGTTGACCGGATCCGCCTGACCACGACCACGCTGCACCCGCAACTGCTGGCCTGGGGCGTGTTCTGGGACCGCGGCCAGGGGGCGCGCCCGTGGCAGGCGCAGCACGGCGTGCAGAACCTCGACGCCTACATCGGCAGCCCGAACCAGTTCGTGCGCGACAACAAGGCGGCCTACCGCAAGCGCCTCGACGGCCCGCCGGCGGCGGACGACCACCCGACGCTCGACGACCTGCGCAGGGAAGGCATGACCGACTACTACGCGCTGCCGATCGTCTTCAGCTCCGGCGACGCGAACGTGATGACGCTGGCGACGAAATCGCCCGCCGGCTTCAGCGACGCGGACCTGGAGCGGTTCGACATCCTCGCCAACCTCCTCGCCCCCATCGTGGAACTCATCTCGACGCGCCGCATGACGCTCGGCCTGCTCGACACCTTCGTCGGCCCGCGCATCAGCGAGAAGATCTTCCAGGGCCAGGTCAAGCGCGGTGACGGCGACCGCATCGAGGCGGCGTTCTGGTACTCGGACCTGCGCGGCTTCACCGCCCTGAACGAAACGCTGCCCGTCGCCGAGCTCCTGCACCTGCTCAACGAGTATTTCGAGTACTGCGCGGCCGCGGCGGCCGCGCGCGGCGGCGAGATCCTGCAATTCATCGGCGACGCGATCCTGATCGTGTTCGAGATCCGCACGCCGGAGGAGCAGGTCGCGGTGTGCGAGTCGGCGCTCGACGCGGCGATCGACGCGTTCAATTCCATCGCGGTCGTCAACCACCGCCGCAAGCACAACGGGCAGCCGCAGATCGAATTCGGGCTCGGGCTGCACCTGGGCGAAGTGACGCACGCCAACGTCGGCTCGCCCGGCCGCCTCGCGTTCAACGTCGTCGGCCCCGCGGTAAACACTACCGCGCGCATCCAGTCCATGACCAAGGAACTCGGCGAGCCGCTGCTGTTGTCCTCCGCGTTCGCGAAACTCGTGCAGCGCCCGCTGCGCAGCGTGGGGGAGTACAGCCTGCGCGGCGTCGCCGGGCCGCAGGAATTGTTCACGCCGGTGGAGATCTGACCGGCTAGCGGATGCCCTGCCAGAGCTTCGCCAGCCGCTTGGCCGACACCGGCACGGGCGTCCTGAGCTCCTGGGCGAACAGCGACACGCGCAGTTCCTCGAGCAGCCAGCGGAACTGCCCGATCTCGTCCGTCATCGTCCCCTGCTTCATGCGCGCCACTGCCTCGCGCTGCCATGCGGAGTGCAGCGGCGCGAACTCGGACATGAGCCGTGCATCCCTTGAAGGATCGGCGCGCAGCTTGTCCAGCCGCAGCCCGGCCGCCTTGAGGTAGCGCGGAAAGTGCTGCAGGCGCTCGTACGGCGTCTGCGACACGAAATGCGGGGGCAGCAGCCGCGCGATCTGCTGCTTCACGTCTTCCGCCGGGATCGGGAATCCCTTGGCGGCCGTCACCAGCCTCTTCTGCAGCTCGCGCTGCTCGGTGATGATCGCGGTGGCGAGGCGCATGATCTCCTGCGCGATCAGGTTGAAGCGGTTGCGGCCTTC
>JAFEDL010000033.1 GCA_018241645.1 Pseudomonadota bacterium | reverse complement strand
GACAAGGCCGGCAACCTGATCTACCGCAAGGCGGCGCGCAACTTCAACCCGATGGTGGCGATGGCGGGGCGCATCACCGTGGCCGAGGTGGAGATCCTCGTCGAGGCCGGCGAGCTCGACCCGGACCAGATCCACACGCCGGGCATTTTCGTGCAGCGGATCGTGCTGAACCCGCATCCCGAGAAGCGCATCGAGCAACGCACCACGAGGAAGGGCTGACCATGGCTTGGAACCGCAATGAAATGGCCCGCCGCGCGGGACTCGAACTGCAGGACGGCTACTACGTGAACCTGGGCATCGGCCTGCCCACGCTGGTGGCCAACTACATCCCGCCGGGCATGGACGTCTGGCTGCAGTCCGAGAACGGGCTGCTCGGCATCGGGCCGTTCCCGCTCGAGGCGGAAGTGGACCCCGACCTGATCAACGCCGGCAAGCAGACCGTGACCACGCTGCCGGGCAGCAGCTTCTTCTCCAGCGCCGACTCGTTCGCGATGATCCGCGGCGGGCACATCAACCTCGCCATCCTCGGCGCCATGCAGGTGTCCGAACGCGGCGACCTCGCCAACTGGATGATCCCCGGCAAGATGGTGAAGGGCATGGGCGGCGCGATGGACCTGGTGGCCGGCGTGGAGCGCGTAGTGGTGCTGATGGAGCACACCTCGAAGGACGGCGACCACAAGATCCTGCACAAGTGCCTGCTGCCGCTGACCGGCATCGAAGTGGTCAACCGGATCATCAGCGACCTCGGCGTGCTCGACGTCACCAGCCACGGGCTGAAGCTGGTGGAACTGGCCCCCGGCGTGACCGTGGAAGAGATGGTCCACAAGACCGGCGCCACGGTGGACATCTCCGCGCTGCGCTAGGAACAGAGGGGTCGTTCGGCCCCTCCGTTACCTCCGCTAGGAACAGAGGGGTCCTTCGGCCCCTCCGTTACCTCCCCTAGGCGAGCAGCTCCTTCACCGCTTTGGCGTAATCCATGGAGGCGCTGTCCTCCAGCAGGTGGCGGCCCCCGCGCACCTGCCAGCGGCCGCCTACCATCACGTCGCACACGAGGCCCGCGGACCCGGAGAAGACCGCGGCGTTCGCGATCATGTCGCCGGTGCGTCCGGCCAGGTCGGGACGCCGGGGGTCGAGCACGACGAAGTCCGCGCGCTGCCCGGCGGCCAGCCCGCCCATCGCCCGGCCGAGGGCCTGCGCGCCGCCGGCACAGGCTTCGAGCCAGAGCGTGGTCCCGACTGCCGGGCTCACCGCGCCCACCGTGACATTCCTGCGGCGCGTGACCAGGCGCTGCACGTACTCGAGCAGGCGCAATTCCTCGAACGGGTCGCGCGACACGTGGCTGTCGCTGCCGATGCCGTAGCGCCCGCCCGCGGCGCGGTAAGCTGATAAGGGGAAGATCCCGTCGCCCAGGTTGCCTTCGGTCGTGGGGCAGAGGCCGGCGACGGCGCCGCTCTGCGCGAGGCTGCGCATTTCGTCCGCGTTGAGGTGCGTGGCATGCACCAGGCACCAGCGGCGGTCGACGGGCAGGTGCTCGAGCAGCCATTCGACCGGGCGCATGCCGCTGAACGCGATGCTGTCGTCCACCTCGCGCGTCTGCTCGGCGATGTGGATATGGATCGGCGCCCGCGGGTCGATCGTTTCGAGCCCGGCCAGCAGGTCCTGCAGGCCGTCGAGGTCTGCGGCGCGCAGCGAATGCGGGGCCGCGCCGCAGATCACGTCCGCATGGCCGCTGGCGGCCGAGCGGACCGCGCCGGCGATCGCGAGGATGTCCTGCGGGCCGGTGCGGAAGCGTTGCTGCCGCGGGCCCAGCGGCGCGCCGCCGAAATTGCCATAGCTGTAGAGGACCGGCAGCATCGTGATGGCGATGCCGGCCTCGCGCGCTGCAGAAACGTGCGCGAGCGACATCTCCGCGGGGTTGGCGTAAGGCCTGCCGGCCGCGTCGTTGTGCACGTAGTGGAACTCGGCCACGGCGGTGTAGCCGTTTTTCAGCATCTCGATGTACAGGAACCGCGCGATCGACGCAGCCTGCCCGGGCGTGATGCGGCCGGCGAACTTGTACATCAGCTCGCGCCAGCTCCAGAAATCGTCGTCCGGCGCGCCGCGCACTTCGGCCAGGCCCGCCATGGCGCGCTGGAATGCATGCGAATGCAGGTTGGCCATGCCCGGCAAGAGCGGCCCCGCGAGTCGCTCGGCGCCTTCGGCGGGCGCGCCTGCAGTCACCGAAACTATCGTGCCCCCGGAGTCGACCTCAATGCGAACGCGCGCGGCCCATCCGGTGGGCAGGAGTGCTTCGTCGGCGTAATAGGCGTCCATGGTCGGCTGCTATGATATCCGCATGTACGACACCCTCGTCCTGAATGCGAATCTCGCAACCATGCGCGCGGGCGGCGCGCCCTACGGCGCGGTCCGGGATGGCGCGATCGGCATCGCCGGAGGGCGCATAGCCTGGGTCGGCCCGCGCGCGGAGTTGCAGGGCGCGCCTGAGGCGCTCGCTACGGAAGTGCTCGACGCCGAGCGGGCCTGGATCACTCCGGGGCTCGTCGATTGCCATACGCACCTCGTGTACGCAGGCAATCGCGCCAACGAGTTCGAGATGCGCCTCAATGGCGCGAGCTACGAGGACATCGCCCGCGCGGGGGGCGGCATCGTGTCCACGGTGCGCAGCACCCGCGATGCATCCGACAACGAACTGGCCACCAGTGCCTCGGCGCGGCTGGGACGCCTGCTGGCCGAGGGCGTGACGACGATCGAGATCAAGTCGGGGTACGGGCTCGACCTGGATACCGAATTGCGCATGCTGCGCATTGCCAGGCTGCTGGGCGAGACGGCGCCGGTCACGGTGAAGAAGACGTTCCTCGGGGCGCACGCGGTGCCCGGGGAGTACAAGGGGCGCGCCGATGAATACATCGACTTCGTCGCGAACGAGGTGCTGCCCGAAGCGGCGCGCGCCGGCCTCGTCGATGCGGTGGACGCGTTCTGCGAAACCATCGCCTTCACGCCTGCGCAGACCATGCGCGTCTTCGATGCGGCGAAGGCGCTCGGGCTGCCGGTCAAGTTGCATGCCGACCAGCGCTCGGACTATGGCGGGGCCGCGCTGGCGGCGCGGTACGGTGCGCTGTCCGCCGACCACATCGAATACTCGAGCGAAGCCGGGATCGCCGCCATGGCGGCGGCCGGTACCGTAGGCGTGCTGCTGCCCGGCGCCTACTACTTCCTGCGCGAGAATCACCTGCCGCCGATCGACGCGATGCGCCGCCACGGGCTGGCCATCGCGCTCGCGACCGACAGCAATCCGGGGTCTTCGCCGCTGGTGTCGATCCTCCTCGCGCTGAACCTGGCCTGCACCCTGTTCCGCCTGACGCCCGAGGAGGCGCTGGCCGGGGTCACGCGCAACGGCGCAAAGGCGCTGGGGATGGGCGGTACGCACGGGACGATCGAAGCAGGGAAGGCGGCCGACCTGGTGTTCTGGCGGGTCGAATCGCCGGGGGAACTCGCCTACGCGATGGGGGCCAATCCATGCGCCAGGGTATTGAAATCACAGCAATGAACCGAACCGTTAAGAATTGCAAGATTCGGGCAACGTGTGACTAATCTGACAAGTTTCTGAACGGATTCACGTAGGATGCCATGCAAGGTCAGCAAGCGGACCGAACTGGCGGAGGCCCCGTGGACGTTCTCATCGTCGACGATCACCCGATCATCCATCAAACGCTCGGCACTGCGGTCGCGGCCGTGTTGCCCGATGCGCGCCAGCACGTCGCCTTCAACCTTGCAGAGTCCTTCGAGGTGGCGGGCGGGCTTGCAGCGGACTCGCTGGTACTGCTCGATCTCGGCCTCCCGGATGGTTCGGGCATCGACGTCCTCAAGCGGTTTCATGCGGCGTTCCCCCGAATGACCGTCGTGGTCGTGTCGGCGACCGAGAGCAGTGTGTTAGTCGGCGCCGCCCTGAAGGCCGGGGCCAGCGGCTACATCCCGAAGACATCCTCGCCGAACCTGATCGTCGCCGCATTGAAAGTCATTGTCGCCGGCGGTACGTACATCCCGCCGCAGATCCTGCCGGACATCGGGCAGGCCCCCACGCTCACCGCGCGGCAGCTCGAAGTCCTCCTGCTGATCACCAAGGGCGCGTCCAACCGCGACATCGCAAAGGCCCTCGGCATCGCGGACAACACCGCCAAGCAGCACACACACGCCGTGTTCCAGGCGCTGAACGTCACGTCGCGCGCGCAGGCCATCATTGCCGCGGCCCGCATGGGCATCGATCTGTCCTGACTGCGGTCTAGACCCTTCAGGCAATACCGCTCCGCGCATCGGTCGGCAACAATGGCCCGGTGCGAATCTGAAGGAGGCGGTATGGTGGTAATCCATGCTTCGGGCTTTACGCTGTCGACGTCGGAGTTCATCTGGCT
>JAFEDL010000032.1:13457-16709 GCA_018241645.1 Pseudomonadota bacterium | reverse complement strand
AGGATGCGCATCTCGGCCGACACCATCTTCGGCGCGAAGCGCCCGCGGAACAGGCCGGCCGCGACCACGGCCAGCACGCCCGAGGTGTGCACCGATTCGGCCAGGATGTAGGCGACGAATGGCACCGACATCGACACCAGCACCTCGATGAACGGGTCGCCCAGGTGCGGGTGGATGCGGATAAACAGCCAGCTGACCGCCATGCCGATGACCACGCCGCCCGCTGCCAGCACGCCGAACTGGGCGGTCGCTCCGGCCAGCGAGAACACCCCCGTGAGCACGGCCGCCACGGCGAACTTGTAGATCACCAGGCCCGAGGCGTCGTTCACCAGGCTTTCCCCCTCGAGCACGGTGACGATGCGCCGCGGCATGTTCATGCTCGAGAGCACCGCAGTGGCCGCCACCGCGTCGGGCGGCGAGACGATCGCGCCGAAGGCGAATGCCGCCGCCCAGGGCAGGTCGGGCACGAGGAGCTTGAGCGTAGCGCCTACCGCGAGGGTGGTGACGATCACCAGTCCGATGGCCAGCATGCCGATCGGCCGCAGGTTGGCCTTGAAGTCGCGCCACGAGGTGAGCAGCGCGGCCTGGTACAGGATCGGCGGCAGCACTATGACTAGGAGCAGCTGCGGGTCGAAGTCCAGGGGCGGCAGGCCGGGCACGAACCCGACGGCGCCGCCGCCGATCACCAGCGCGATCGGGTACGGCACGCGGGCGCGCCGGGCGATCCATCCCAGGCCCACGGAACACAGCAGCAGGAAGACGAGGACCGAGAGGAATTCCAACTAGTGGCCTCCCGGGCCAACGGCCTGGATCCGCCCGTCCTCCAGTCGCAGCGTGCGCATCGCCTTGGCCGCCAGCGCAAGGTCGTGGGTGACGATCACGAACGCCGTGCCGTTCGATTCGGACAGCCTGACCATGGTGTCGAACACGGCGTCCGACGTGGCCGTATCCAGGTTGCCGGTGGGCTCGTCGGCCAGCACGCAGGCCGGCCGAGTGACCAGCGCGCGCGCAAACGCCGCGCGCTGGCGCTCCCCGCCGGACAGCTCGCCGGGCAGGTGCTCGAGACGCGCGCCGAGGCCCACCTCCTCCAGCACCTCGCGGGCGCGCGCCAGCGCCGCACCGCGCTCCATCCTGCGGATCAGCAGCGGCATGGCGACGTTTTCCAGCGCGGTGAATTCCATCAGCAGGTGGTGGAACTGGTACACGAACCCGAGCGTGGCATTGCGGAAATGCCCGCGGTCGGCCTCCCCGAGGGTGGACATGTCCTTGCCCTGCACCTTCACCGTGCCCGCGGAGGGCACGTCGAGACCGCCGAGCAGGTGCAGCAGCGTGCTCTTGCCGGACCCCGACTTGCCGACGATGGCGATCCGCTCCCCCTGCCGGACCTCGAGGTCCACGCCCGAGAGCACGGTCACGTTGAGCGGGCCGGACGCGTAGGTCTTGGCGAGCCCGGCGCACGCGAGGACCGGGACCATGGCCGCGTCACTCATAGCGCAGGGCCTCCGCCGGGTTGACGCGCGAGGCGCGCCAGCTCGGGTACAGCGTCGCGAGGAACGAAATCACCAGCGACACGCTGCAGATGACGATCACGTCCGCCCACTGCAGGTCCGAGGGCAGGTCGCTGATGTAGTAGACGTCCTTGGAGAGGAACTGCACGCTCAGCAGCCTTTCCAGCGCCGGCACCACCACGTCGATGTTGAGCGCGAGCACGGTGCCGCAGACGACGCCGATGGCCGTCCCGATGATGCCGATCAGCGCGCCCTGCACCATGAACACCTGCAGGATGCTCGAGGGCGAGGCGCCCAGGGTCCTCAGGATCGCGATGTCGGCCTGCTTGTCGGTCACCGCCATGACCAGCGTGGACACGATGTTGAACGCGGCCACGGCCACGATCAGCAGCAGGATGATGAACATCACGCGCTTTTCGATCTCCACCGCGCGGAAGAAGTTCGCGTGGCTGCGGGTCCAGTCGGTCGCGTAGACGCTGCTGTCGAACTTGACCATGATCTCGCGCGCGACCGTCCGGGCCGCATAGAGGTCGTCGAGCTTCAGGCGCACGCCCGATACGGTGTCGCCCATCTGGAAGAGGCGCTGCGCATCCTCCAGCTGGATGAGCGCCAGGCCCGAGTCGTACTCGAACATGCCCACCTCGAAGATGCCCACCACGGTGAACTGCTTCAGGCGCGGCACCACCCCAGCGGGCGTCACCTGCCCCTGCGGCGCGATCAGCACGAGCTTGTCCCCGGTCAGCACTCCCAGGGAGCGCGCCAGCTCCGCCCCCAGCACGATGCCGAACTCCCCGGCGCGCAGGGCATCCAGCCTCCCGGTGCGCATGTGGGCGCCGATCTCGGCCACCTTGTCCTCGAGTTCCGGGATGATCCCGCGCACGATCGAGCCGCGCACGTTCTGTCCGAACGACAGCAGGCCCTGCGCATTGACGAAGGGCGCGGCGCCCACCACGCGCGGATGCTCGGACGCGATCCTGGCCACCGTGGGCCAGTCCGCCAGGCGGTTGTCCGCGCCGGAGATCTGCACGTGCGAGGCCACGCCCAGGATGCGGGTGCGCAGCTCCTTCTGGAACCCGTTCATCACCGAGAGCACGACGATCAGGGCCGCGACGCCCAGCGCGATGCCCGCCATCGAAATCAGCGAAATGAAGGAGATGAAGTGGTTGCGGCGCTTTGCGCGGGTGTAACGCAGGCCGACTAGGAGTTCGTAGCGCAATAGGGTCTCAAGCCGATCGTTCCCCGAATGGAGGGGCGAGGATACTACAATCATGCGCATGGACTCAGATACCGCCGCAACCCTCGCCCGCCTCGTTCGCGGCCAGCGCGTCGCGGCGCTGGGCACCCTGCGCCAGGGCGCGCCGCTGGTTTCCATGGTGCTTTACCTCCCCGCCGCGGATTTCTCGGCATTCTTCGTGCACGTGAGCCGCCTCGCCTGGCATACGCAGGACATGCTTGCGGACGGGCGTGTTTCGCTCTCGATCGCGGCGGCCGATGTCGGCGCACGCAACCCGCAGCTGCTCGAACGGGTGAGCGTGCGCGGCGAGGCGGTGCCGCTTCCCAACGGTACCGCCGGGCACGCAGAACTCAAGGACCGCTGGCTCGCACGGTTCCCGGACTCGGCCATCAACTTCGAACTCGCGGACTTCGCGTTCTTCCGCATCGAACCGCGCGACGCGCGCTTCGTCGCGGGCTTCGGGCGCATCCACAACCTGTCGGCCGCCGCGCTGGCCGAAGCCGGCGCCGC
>JAFEDL010000032.1:8006-13406 GCA_018241645.1 Pseudomonadota bacterium | reverse complement strand
GCGGCCACCGTCGGCCCCCTGTGGATCCTGTGCTTTCGCCGCACGCTCGCTCACGGGCGACTGTTCGGGTTCGTCTCCGGCATGGGCGTGGCCACGGCGGACGCGATCTACGGCTGCGTCGCGGCGTTCGGGCTCACGGCGATATCGGGCTTCCTGCTGGCGCAGAAGTTCTGGCTGTCGGCCATCGGCGGCGCGTTCCTGTGCTGGCTCGGTTTGAAGACGTTGCTGTCCCATCCGGGAAACCGGCCGGCGGACGTTCCGGCCGGCAGCCTGGCGATCGCCTACACCTCCACGCTCGGGCTGACGCTCACCAACCCGGCCACAATCCTAGCTTTCGTCGCGATCTTCGCCGGGCTGGGGCTGGCCGCGAGCGCAAGCTACACGGAGGCCGCGCTGGTCGTGCTCGGCGTGGTGATCGGGTCGGCATTCTGGTGGGGCGTGCTCGCACTCGGCGCCGACTGGCTCGGCAGGCGCGCCGGTCCGCGCCTGCTGCGGGCGATCAACGCGGCCGCCGGGGCCTCCATCCTCGCGTTCGGCGTTGTCCAGCTGGCCTCCGTTGTCCGACTCGCCTGGCTCGGGGTATAGTCGGCACTGGACGTTTATCCACCCCCAGCGGGTCCCCGCCATGAAATTTCTCCGCATCCTTTTCGCCACGGCATTTGCCCTGGCCGCCTCCCACGCCGCCGCGCAGGCATACCCCGGCAAGGCCGTGAAGATGATCGTGCCCTTCCCGCCCGCCGGCGCCACCGACGTGGTCGGGCGCTTCCTTGCGCAGAAGCTGGGCGAGCGCTGGGGACAGTCGGTCGTGGTCGAGAACCGTCCCGGCGCCGGCGGCAGCATCGGCTCCGACCTCGTCGCCAAGGCCCCGGCCGACGGATATACCCTCCTGATGGCGACCAGCAGCACCCACTCGATCGGCCCGTCGCTCTCGAAGCTGCCGTACGACCCGATCAAGGATTTCGCCGCGATCGCGCACGTGGCCAACGTGCCCAACGTGCTGGTGGTCAGCCCGACGCTGCCGGTCAAGGACATCAAGGAGCTGATCGCGCTGGCGAAGTCGAAGCCGGGCCAGCTCAATTTCGCCTCCAGCGGGAACGGCACGATCGTCCACCTCAACGCCGAGCTGTTCAAGATGCTCGCAGGGATAGACATGCAGCACATTCCCTACAAGGGCACGGCGCTGTCGATCCCGGACCTCGCCAGCGGGCAGATCGCCATGCTGTTCGACAGCCTCGCAAGCGTGATGCCGCACATCCGGTCCAACCGCGCCAGGCCCATCGCGCTGAACGGCCGCACGCGCTCGCCGCTGCTGCCCGAGGTCCCGACCTTTGCCGAAGCCGGCATGCCGGCATTCGACACCTACACCTGGTTCGGCCTGTTCGCGCCGGCCGGGACGCCGAAGGACATCGTGGCCAAGGTGCATGCCGACGTGCTGGCCGCCCTGCAGGCCCCCGACCTGCGGGACAGGTTCGCCTCGGTGGGCGCCGAGCCCGTGGGCGGCACCTCGGAAGCCTTCGTCGCGCGCATCCTCGCCGACACGGCCAAGTGGGCGCAGGTCATCAAGACGGCCAAGGTCAAGATCGAGTAACGGTGAAACTGCAAGGCGGCATCCTCGATGCGCCGCTCGCAATCGTCGACCTGGAGACGACCGGCGCGCACCCGGTCCACGACCGCATCACCGAAATCGCAGTGATCGAGGTCGAGGGCGGCGAAGTGCGCTCCGAGTGGAACACGCTCGTCAATCCCGGGACCAGCATCCCGCCCGCGATCCAGGCGCTGACCGGGATCACCAACGCGATGGTGGCCGGTGCGCCGAGTTTCGCGGAGCTGGCCGGGGACCTCTACGAACGGCTCGAGGGCCGCATAGTGGTGGCGCACAACGCGCGCTTCGACTACGGCTTCCTCAAGCAGGAGTTCGAGCGGCACGGGCTGCGCTACAACGCGCGCACCCTTTGCACGGTGCGGCTTTCGCGCAAGCTCTACCCGGAGCACGCGCGCCACAACCTCGATGCGGTCATGGGCCGGCACGGCATCGTGTGCCAGGCCCGGCACCGCGCGCTGGGCGACGCGCAGGTGCTGTGGGAATTCCTCGGCGTGGCGACGCGCGAGCGCGGCTTCGAGGCGGTCGCCGAGGCGGCCAGGGCGATCACGAAGCAGCCCGCCCTGCCGCCGGCGATCGATCGCGCGGCGATCGACGCGATCCCGGACCTGCCCGGCGTGTACCTGTTCTATGGCGAAGCGGGTGCGCCGCTGTATGTCGGCAAGAGCATCGCCATGCGCACCCGCGTCCTGTCGCACTTCTCGGACGACGTTCGCTCCGCCCGGGAAGCCCAGATGGCGCGCGAGGTCCGCTCCATAGAGACCATCCGCACCTGCGGCGAGCTCGGCGCCCTCCTCAAGGAGGCCGAGCTCGTGAAAACCCTGCTGCCCGTGTTCAACCGGCAACTGCGCCGCGTGAGCGGATTGTCCACCTTCGTGTTCGAACCAGCCAAGGACCCGGCGCATGCGCTGCGCCTCGCCGGCGGGGAGGAGATCGAGGGCGGCAGCCTCCCGTTCATGCACGGGCTCTTCCGCACGAAGCGTGCCGCGCTCGCCGCCCTGCGCGAGCTGGCCGACGAGCACGGCTTGTGCCTGCAGGCCCTCGGGTACGAGAAGCCGCAGCGCAAGGGCGCATGCTTTCGCCACCAGGTGGGCAAGTGCGCCGGCCTGTGCGCCGGGAAGGAAACCCTGCTGTCCCACCATGCCCGCGTCAGCGCGGCCCTTGCGCGACTGAAGGTGCTCGCCTGGCCCTATCGCGGCCCGGTCGGGCTGGTCGAGGCGGACGCGGAACGCGACGCGACCGACATCCACGTGGTGGACAACTGGTGCTATTTCGGCACGGCGCGCACCGAAGGCGAACTGGCCGCCCTGCTCGAGTCCCCGCCGCGCGGACGCTTCGACGTCGACCAGTACAAGATCCTCGTGAAGTACCTGGCCGGCAAGGCGCGCATGAGGATCGTGGAGCTGCCCGCCTTCCGGCAGCGCGAGGCATTGGACGCGCTGTGCACTGCGAGCTGATCGTTCCCGCGTTGCTGCCCGGGGGCGAGGACGCCGCCGCGGCGCTGGAGGGACTGCGCCTGCCCGCGCTCGAACTGCTTCTGGCGCGCGGGCGGCGCCGTTCGGACGAGTCGATTTCGCTCGAACGCTGGCTGGCACAGGCGTTCGATCTGGACGAGGATGCCGAGGTTCCCGCCGGCGCGTTGACGTTCGCCGCCTCGGGCGGGCAGCCGGGCGACTTCGCCTGGATGCGCGCGGACCCGGCCCACCTGCGCCTCAACCGCGACGCACTCGTGTTCGTTCCGGCCGTCGCGTTCGGTGTCCAGTCAGCCGAAGCCGAAGCCCTGGCCGGGCACCTCAACCGCCACTTCGGCGGCGAGCTCACGTTCCACCCGCTGAGCGGGGAACGCTGGTGCGTGCGCATCGAAGGCACCAACATCCTAGGGCTGCGCACCGAGCCCCCTGCCGAGGTGGCGGGCCTCGACATCAACCGGCACCTGCCCTCGGGCGAGGGTTCAATGCGCTGGCACGGGCTGCTCAACGAGATCCAGATGGCGCTGCACGAGCACCCGGTGAACGAAGCGCGCGAGGCGCGCGGCGAGCCGGCCGTGAACAGCGTATGGCTGTGGGGCGCGGGACGCATGCCCGCCGAGGCCTCGGCGCCGTTCCAGTCGGTCACGGCCGATGACCCCCTTGCGCTCGGGCTTGCCCGGGCGGCCGGGCTGCGGCACCGGACCCTGCCGCCGGACGCGGGGGCGTGGCTGGAACGATTGCCCGAGGACGGGCGCCAGCTCCTCGTGCTCGACACGCTGCGCCTGCCGCTCGCGCTCGGCGACTTCGAGGGCCTGCGCACGCGCCTGGCGGAACTGGAAGGGCGCTGGTTTGCGCCACTCGTTGCAGCGCTGAAGTCCGGGCGCGTCGGCATGGTCACCGTGCTCGCGCCCGACGGCGCCGAATTGCGCGCGTACGAATCCACCCGCGTCGACCTGCGGCACTTCTGGCGGCGCCCGAAGCCCCTGCCTGCCTGCCTGGCATGAGCATCCTCACGCGCGCTTATTCCGAAGCGGACCGCCTCGCCCTGGTGCGCGCCGGCATGCACCCGGTCCTTGCGCGCATCTATGCCGCGCGCAGCATCCGCTCCGCGGCCGAGCTCGAGACCGACCCCGCGCGGCTGCTGGCGCCCAGCCTCCTGCTGCACGCGCAGGATGCGGCCAGGCTCCTCGCGGACGCGATTCGCGACGGCAGGAAAATCCTGATCGTGGCCGACTATGACTGCGACGGGGCGACCGCGTGCGCCGTGGGAATACGCGCCCTGCGCGCATTCGGTGCGCATGTGGAATACCTGGTCCCGAACCGCTTCGAACTCGGCTACGGCCTGTCGCCGGAACTGGTCGACATCGCGGCCAGGATGCAGCCCGACCTGATCGTCACCGTGGACAACGGCATCGCCAGCGTGGAAGGCGTGGCGCGCGCCAACGAACTCGGAATTGCGACGCTGATCACGGACCACCACCTGCCGGGCGCGGAATTGCCCGCGGCCGCCTGCATCGTCAACCCGAACCAGCCCGGCTGCGCCTTCCCGAGCAAGAGCATCGCCGGCGTGGGCGTGATGTTCTACGTGATGCTTGCGCTGCGCGCCGAGCTCAGGAAGCGCGGCGCGTTCAAGGGGACGGAAGAGCCGAACCTGTCCGCGCTGACCGATCTCGTCGCGCTCGGCACGGTCGCCGACGTGGTGGGGCTGGACGCCAACAACCGCATCCTCGTCGGCCACGGCCTGAAGCGCCTGCGCGCCGGGCAGGGCAAGGCGGGCCTGAACGCGCTGATGCAGATCGCCGGCCGCGACCCGCGCACGGCCACCGCCTTCGACTTCGGGTTCGTCATGGGCCCCCGCCTCAACGCCGCGGGCAGGCTTTCGGACATGGGGCTGGGCATCGAGTGCCTGATCACCGACGACCCGGCGCGTGCGGCGAACTGCGCGCAGCAGCTCGACCAGCTGAACCGCGAGCGGCGGACCATCGAGGGGGGCATGCTCGAGGCGGCGCTGTCGGCCGTGACCGAGCTGCCCGAAACCCCGGGCCCGGGCGTGTCGCTTTACCACCCCGACTGGCACCAGGGGGTGGTGGGGATACTGGCCTCGCGCATCAAGGAGAAGCTCCATCGCCCCGTCGTAGCATTTGCGCGCGCAACCGAGGCCGGAATCTCCGGGATGCTGCGCGGCTCCGGGCGCTCGATCAGCGGCCTGCACCTGCGCGACTGCCTCGACCTGGTGTCCAAGCGCGAGGCCGGGCTGATCGTCCGCTTCGGCGGCCACGCCCAGGCGGCCGGGCTCACGATCCGGGAGGCCGATCTCGCCCGCTTCGCCGC
>JAFEDL010000032.1:0-7948 GCA_018241645.1 Pseudomonadota bacterium | reverse complement strand
GGGCTCGAGATCGCGTATTTCACGCTCGAGGTGGCGCAGATGGTCGAGAACCAGATCTGGGGCCAAGGCTTTCCCCAGCCGGTGTTCTGCGATACATTCGCCGTCGAATCCCAGCGCATCGTAGGCGGCAAGCACACCAAGCTGCGCCTCGTGCGGGAGGGCCGGCGCATCGAGGCCATCCGCTTCAACTCCCTCGATGCCCTGCCGTCCAGAATCCGCGCGGCCTACCGGCTCAGCGTGAACGAATACAACGGGCTGAAGAGCGTGCAGATCAACGTTGAACACGCGGAACCCACAACATGAAAGCCCCCACTGCCATGGTCCTGCAGCTCGCCCACCACATCGCCCCGGCCTTCGCCGCGCGGCTCGCCTGCGTCCTCGCCGGCTGGCTCTTCATGGCCGCCGCGGTTGCCCAGCAGATCAATGCCGGCCCGTACGTGCCCTCGCCGCAGAGCGTCGTGGCCGACATGCTCAAGGTCGCCAACATAGGCCCCGGCGACTTCGTCATCGACCTGGGTTCGGGCGACGGGCGCATCGTGCTCACGGCGGCCAAGGTCTACGGCGCGCGCGGGTTCGGGGTCGAAATCCAGGACAACCTGGTGAAGCTCGCGAACGAGGCGGCGAAGAACGAAGGCGTGGCCGACCGCGTCAAGTTCATGAAGCAGGACCTCTTCAAGACCGACATCTCGCAGGCCACCGTATTGACGATGTACCTGCTGCCCAACACGGTGAACATGCTCTCGGACAAGCTCAAGACCGAGCTGCGGCCGGGCACGCGCATCCTGTCGCACGACTACGGCCTGGCGGGCTGGATCCCCGAGGAGACCAAGGTTTTCGACCTGCAGGAGAAGGTCAAGATCAGCGGGGTCACGACGACCATCATTTACCTGTACGTCGTTCCCGCGCAGGTCGCCGGGCACTGGAACGCGAAGCTGTCGCCCGCCGCGACGAAGCTGCCGGTGTCGTTCGAGTTGCGGCAGCAGATGCAAAAGATCGACGGCATGGCCCGGGTAGGCGGGCGCGAAGTGCCGATCGACGACGCAAAGCTCGTCGGCGAGAAGATCTCGTTCACCCTCCGCGGCGAGCGCAGCCTGCCGCTGGCGTTCTCGGGGCAGGTGAAGGGCGGGACCATCGAAGGCACGGTGGACGCCGGCGGCGTGCGCTCGCCCTGGAGCGCGGCGCTGGCCGGGAAGTGACGCCCGCATGGAACGCAAACGCGTCAATTCGTCGAAGATCCGCTCGGTGGGGTACGACGAGCGCCAGCAGGTGCTGGAGATCGAGTTCAGCAATGGCGAGGTCCTCCAGTACCTGAGGGTCTCCCGCGAGACGCATCGCCGCCTGATGGCCGCGCCCAATGCCGCAGCCTATTTCGAAGACAACATCGCCGAGGACTACACCTCGCGCCGCGCCTGAACCGGGGCCCTCGATGACCCGCCTCCGGCCCGCCCGGAGCACGTTCCCGCCGGCCGTCCGCTAGTCGGGAACGCCTTCGCGGACGTAGCGATCGTAGGGCACGAGCAGGCGGCGGACCGAAGTCAGCCGCGGCACGACCACCGCGGCCAGCGCGATGGCAGCGACCTTCTGGATCGAGTCCAGGTCGTCCCAGACCCAGACGATGGCGCCTGCGCAGCCCACGCGCAGAAGGAACAGCGCCGCGAGCCTGGCGCGCCAGGCCGTGTACTCGGGGGCGGTCATGCGCGCCGGGGTCAACCCGTGGCGCCCTTGGCGCACATGTCCTCGAGGAACCCCCGCGGCAGGTCGTCGCCGTTGAGGTTGGCGGCCCGGGCGAATTCGCAGGCCTTGGCGTAGTCGCGATTCTTGTAATAGACCAAGGCCAGGTTCGAGCGAGCGTTATGCGCTTTGGGCGAGATACTGAGCGCCTTCTGGAGCATCGCCAGGCTCTCCTCGAGCCGCTCGCCCATCCACAGAAAGCGGCCATAGTCGACGTAGGCGTTCACGTTGACGCCCGGCTTTTCCAGCGCCATCCGGAAGAATCGATCCGTCTCGGTCGGCAGCTTGTCGCGCACCAGGGTAATCACCGCGAAACCGTGGTAAACGTCGCCGTTCTCCGGGTCCAGCAGCCAGGCCTGGTTGAACTTGCGCATGGCCTGGGCATATTCGGTCTTCTGGTAATGGGCCCACGCGGCGACAAGCACCTCCTTAGCCACGGCCTGTCGGGTCTGGCCCGCCTTCTCGATCGAGGCAATGAATGCAAGGTCGCTCGCCTTGAGCCTCCCGGCCCGTGAAGGGTCTCCGTACATGGGAAGTTCGCTTGCAGGGAGCGCGGCGTGCGCCTGCGGAAAGAACATGTACAGCAGCAGGCAGCCGGAGAAATTGCGCAGGTGTTTCATCATATTCGTCCGGGGTCCAAGACAATGGGCATGGCTGGTTACGCACAATTCCCCGGCTTCGCAGGCCAGCCGCCCCGCGCCAAGGGGAGCGGATGCCTAGTACGAATACATGCCGACAGCCGCGCCTGAGCTCCGCCATTGTAAGGCCAGCAGCCCCCCCACTGTATAATCCCGCCCTCCCAGCGCAGACCAAGACCAGCACCATGGAAGCCGAACGCATCAACCAGCTCGCATCCCTGCTTTCCGACCTCGAAGCGCGGTCGGCCGAGCTGCGGAGGTATCTTTGACTTCGATGCAAAGCACCAGCGCCTCGAAGAGGTAGCCCGCCAGCTGGAGGACCCGGCGGTCTGGAACGACCAGAAACGCGCGCAGGACCTGGGCCGCGAGAAGAAATCCCTCGAAGCGGTCGTCGACAGCCTCAATGCCATCGCCAGCGGCCTCGCGGATTCGCGGGAGCTGTTCGGCCTCTCGCGCGAGGAGGACGACGACGCGACGCTCACCAGCGTCGAATCGGACGTCAAGGCGATCGAAAAGCAGGTCGCCCGCCTCGAATTCCAGCGGATGTTCAATAACCCCCTCGACCCGGCCAACTGCTTCGTCGACATCCAGGCCGGCTCGGGCGGCACCGAGGCGCAGGACTGGGCCTCCATGCTCGAGCGCATGTACCTGCGCTTCTGCGAGAAGCGGGGCTTCGGCATCGAGATCCTCGAGCAGTCCGATGGCGAGGTGGCCGGCATCAAGGGCGCGACGCTGAAGGTCACGGGCGACTATGCCTACGGCACGCTGCGCACCGAGACCGGCATCCACCGCCTGGTGAGGAAATCCCCCTTCGACTCGAACGCCCGCCGCCACACCTCCTTTGCGAGCATCTTCATCTATCCCGAGGTCGACGACTCGATCGAGGTGGAGATCAACCCGGCGGACCTGCGCATCGACACCTACCGCGCCTCGGGCGCGGGCGGCCAGCACATCAACAAGACCGACTCCGCGGTGCGCATCACCCACCTGCCGACCAACATCGTCGTGCAGTGCCAGAACGACCGCTCGCAGCACCGCAACCGCGCGGAGGCCATGGCGATGCTGAAATCGCGCCTCTACGAACTGGAGCTGAGGAAGCGCCAGGCCGCGCAGGACAAGCTGGAGGATTCCAAGACCGACATCGGCTGGGGCCACCAGATCCGCTCCTACGTGCTCGACCAGTCGCGCATCAAGGACCTGCGCACCGGCGTGGAAATCGGCAACACCCAGGGCGTGCTCGACGGCGACCTGGACGACTTCATCACCGCGAGCCTGAAGCAGGGGGTTTGACCATGAGCGACCAAAAACAAGCACAACCGCAGGCCGAGCCGCAGGACGAGAACAGGATCATCGCCGAGCGGCGCGAAAAGCTCGCGCGGATGCGCGAGGCCGGCGGGGTCTTTCCCAACGACTTTCGCCGCGCGCACGCGATGGGCGCGCTGACGGCCGAGTTCGGCGCGCTCGACAAGCCCGCCCTCGAGGAAAGGAAACCCGCCGCAACCGTGGCCGGCCGCATGGTGCTCAAGCGCGTGATGGGCAAGGCAAGCTTCGCAACGCTGCAGGATGGCTCCGGCCGCATCCAGATCTACGTGACCAACGACCTTACCGGCGAGGCGGCGCACGAGGCCTTCAAGCACTGGGACCTCGGCGACATCGTCGGCGTCTCCGGGACGCTCTTCAAGACCAACAAGGGCGAACTCACGGTGCAGGCGTCACAACTGCGCCTGCTCACCAAGTCCCTGCGCCCGCTGCCGGAGAAGTTCCACGGGCTTTCCGACCAGGAAGTGCGCTACCGCCAGCGCTATGTCGACCTCATCGTCAACGAAGCCTCGCGCAAGGTGTTCGCGGACCGCTCGCGGATCGTGCAGTCGATCCGAGAATCGATGGTCGCCGAAGGGTTCCTCGAGGTCGAGACGCCGATGATGCACTCGATCCCCGGCGGCGCGGCGGCGCGGCCGTTCAAGACGCACCACAATGCCCTCGACATGGAACTGTTCCTGCGCATCGCGCCGGAGCTCTACCTGAAGCGCCTCGTGGTGGGCGGCATGGAGCGGGTCTTCGAGATCAACCGCAACTTCAGGAACGAGGGCATGTCCACGCGGCACAACCCCGAGTTCACCATGATGGAGATGTACTGCGCCTACGAGACGGTCGAGTACATGATGGACCTGACCGAGAAGCTGGTGCGCAACGCGGCGCGCGCGGCGCGCGGCACCGACCAGGTGACCTACCAGGGCAATGCGCTCGATTTCGGCCGGCCCTTCGCACGGCTGCCGATCCCCGAGGCGATCCGCAAGTACGATCCTTCCAGCGCCACGGTCGACCTGCGCGACCGCAAATTCCTCGAGTCGCGCGTGAAGCAGCTCGGCGGCGCCGTCGAGGGCCACCACGGCTGGGGCTCGCTGCAACTTATGCTGTTCGAGGCCGTGGCGGAGAAGCACCTCGTCGCCCCGACTTTCGTCACCGAATACCCGGCCGAAGTGTCGCCGCTCGCGCGACGCGCCGACCGCGACCCGGAACTGGTCGACCGCTTCGAACTGTTCATCGACGCGAAGGAAATGGCCAACGGATTCTCGGAGCTGAACGACCCCGAGGACCAGGCCGCCCGGTTCCTGGAGCAGGCGCAGAAGAAGGATGCGGGCGACCAGGAGGCCATGTACTACGACGCCGACTACATCCGCGCGCTGGAATACGGCCTGCCGCCCACCGCGGGCGCCGGCATAGGCGTGGACCGGCTGGTGATGATCCTCACCGACAGCCCTTCGATCCGCGACGTGATCCTCTTTCCGCAGATGCGGCCCGAAGTGCCGTGACACGGTCCTGTAACACTTGGTAACAAACGCTCACGGCTGCCGGTCGGCCGTGAAGCTAGCCTAGGCGTTGTTCGGGTATTCGACTGGAGAACGCCATGGAAAACCAAACCGCCCCCCGCACGCGCCTGCACCCGCTTGTAGCGACCGCGGCCGTCGCAGTCACCATCGCCTCGGCCGTCGGCATTGCCGCGATCACCGGCATGCTCCCGGGGAGCGCGGCCAAGCACGCGGAACCCTCGCTGATCGCGCAAGCGCCCGCCGTTTCAGCGCCGCCGGCTCCACAGCAGTCCGTCCCGGTTGCGGTGCCGGAGCCCGTGACAAAGGCTGCGCCGAAACCCAAGCCCGTCGTGCATCACCAGGCGGCGAACGTGCCGCCAGCGCCCCGGCCCGAACCGGTGCAGGTAGCGCAGGCGCCCGCCCCGGGCACGTATCCCCCTGTTCCCCCGGACTACCGTCCTGCGCCCGCGCAGGTGGCTGCGGCCAGGCCCATGTGCTTCGACTGCGGCATCGTCGAAGCGATGCGCGAAGTGGAAAGGAAGGGCGAAGGAACGGGCCTCGGCGCGGTCGCGGGCGGCATAGGCGGCCTGATCCTCGGCCACCAGGTCGGCGGCGGCGCCGGCAACAAGATCGCCACCGTGCTGGGCGCGGCCGGCGGCGCCTATGCCGGGCACCAGATCGAGAAGAACGCGCGCGCAACGAAATCCTACGAGGTCAGCGTGATCATGGAGGACGGCAGCCGCCGCACCGTGACGCTGGCGTCGGCGCCGACCTGGCGCGCCGGCGACCACGTGCGTGTCGTAAACGGCACGCTCGAGCCCGACAACCGCTAGAAAGGGTTGGACACGACAGGGGAACCCCCGGGTTCCCCTGTACACTTCCGGGATGGAACTCTATTGGCTGCAGGACTTTCTCGCCCTTGTCCGGACCGGCAACTTTTCGAAGGCGGCCACCGAACGCCACGTCACCCAGTCCGCGTTCAGCCGCCGCATCCAGGCCCTTGAAGACTGGGTAGGCGCGCCGCTGTTCGACCGCAGCAGCCATCCGGTCGAGCTGACCGCGGCGGGCCAGCAGCTGCTGCCGATCGCCGTGGGCAGCGTGGAACCGCTGCTGGATTTCCGCGCCTCCATGCGCGCGAACGCCGCCGACTCGGCCCCTACCGTGTCCTTCCTGATGCCCACGCCCTGCTCGGCGGGCATCTTTCCGGCGCTGCTGGCGCGGCTCAACCGCGAGATCGGGCCCATCGTGGGCCGGGGTTCGGCCAAGCGCATCGACGAAGTCGCGGAGCGCTACGCCGCGGGGGAAGCCGACCTCGCCCTGTCGTACCGCCACCCGTCCCTGCCCCGTCCCGCCGGGTTCGACGAACTGGACGCGATCGAAATCGGCGACGAGCCGCTGATCCCGGTATGCGCTCCGCAGCGCCGCGGCCAGCCCGGCTACGTGCTGCCCGTCATTCCCGGCTCGCCGCTCATCTACCTGCCGTACGGCCGTTCCTCGTTCATCGGGCGCGTCGTCGAGGATGAAGTCGCCAGCCGGGTGGCCGAGGTGCGCCCGCAAAAGATGTTCGAGGACCCGCTGATCTTCGTGCTCAAGGAACTCGCGCTGCAGGGCATGGGGGTGGCGTGGCTGCCGCGCTCCACCATCGAGCGCAACCTCGGCGACGGCAGCCTCACCTGCGTCGGCGGGGGCAACTGGAACATCCCGCTTACCGTCGAGTTGCTGCGCCGGAAGAAACGCCTGTCGGATGCGGCCGAGTCGGTCTGGGAGCTGCTTGCGGCGGGAGCTGCGGCTGAGCGGCCCCAGCTGCGCTCGGCCACGCCGGCCGCACATCGCCCGGCTCGAGCCCGCGGGTAATGAACACCACCCGGCTCGCGCCGCCGGGGACGGGCAGGAATTCGGGCGGCGCGACCAGGTGCTGGATGGCGTGCACCGCAACCGAACGCGGATCCTCCTCCACGGCGACGATACCCTTTACGCGCAACAATCGCGCGCCGTAGTTGTCCGCGAGTCCCTGCAGCCAAGCGCCGATCGCAGCGAGCGGCTGCGGCGCTTCCCAGTGCAGCACGAACGATGTGATTGCCTCGTCGTGCACGGCGCGCAGCGCCTCGGCCGGAACGGCGCGTGACGCTGGAAACGGCGCAGGCTCGAACCACTCCGCCTCCGCCGTTCCCCGCGCGACGGGCATTAGGCCCGCGTGAGGATTGATCTCCCGGAGCCTCGCCTGGAGAGCCTCGAGCGCACCCGCCGTGCCGTCCTGCCACTTGGTGACGAGGATCCGGTCCGCCAGCAGCGCCTGCCGGAACGCAGTGCCCTCTTCGGCCAGCGCCGCACCGCCGAGCAGGGCATCTACGACGGTAACGAGGGATTCGAGCCGGTATCGCCCCGCAAGCGCAGGCGACTCCGCAAACAGCTGCAGTATCGGGCCGGGCTCGGCCAGGCCGCTGGTCTCGACGACGATCCGTTCGAACGCGGGAATTTCCGCGCGCGAAGCGCCCCGCTCGAGGCGCATCAGCGCTTCGGCGAGGTCCGCGCGCACCTGGCAGCACACGCAGCCGCCCGGCAGCAACACCACGTCCTCGCTCGAAGCCTCGATCAACTCGTTGTCGATGCCGACCGAGCCGAACTCGTTGACGATCACCGCGGCATTCCGGATCGCGCCGCTTTTGAGGGCGGCGTTCAGCAGCGTGGTCTTGCCCGCGCCCAGCGCGCCCGTCAGCACGGTGACGGGCTTCGCCATCACCCCAAGCGCTTGACGATCAGGTCGAGCGC
>JAFEDL010000031.1 GCA_018241645.1 Pseudomonadota bacterium | reverse complement strand
ATCATCAACATCGTCGCGCTGCTCCTGGTGCCGCTGCTCTAAGCGGTCCGCAGTGAGCGAGGGAAAGGGCGGCGCAGTCAGCCGCCCTTTTTATTTGGCGCTCGCCGGGATGGCGGCACTCGCGGTGGCCATGGGCGTGGGGCGGTTCGCGTTCACGCCGCTGCTGCCGCTCATGCAGGCCGATGCCGGCGTCACGCTCACCGAAGGCAGCTGGCTCGCGTTCGCGAACTACCTGGGCTACCTGGTCGGCGCCCTGGCAACAGTTTGGATGCGGGTCGCGCCGCACCGCATGGTCAGGGCCGGGCTGGCGGCCACCGGCGTCCTCACGCTCGCGATGGGGCTGACGCAAGGATTCGCCACATGGTGGGCGCTGCGATTTCTCGGCGGCGTCGCGAGCGCCTGGGTGCTGGTCTTCGCATCCGCGCTGGTGCTCGAGCGTTTGGTGGTGGCAGGAGCGCCCGGTCTCTTCGGACTCGTCTTCGGCGGCGTCGCCGCGGGCATCACCGTCACGGGCCTCGCGTGCCTCGCCCTGTCCGCAACGGGGTTTGGCTCTGCCGCGATCTGGAGTGCGTTTGGCGTTGCATCGCTTTTCGCAGGGGCGTGGTGCTGGAACGCGTTCAGCGCGGGGGCTGCAGTCGCGGCCCCCGCCGTTCGTCCGCCGCGGGCAGGTCCCCGCGGAGGCTGGGGCCGTGCCGCCTGGACGCTGATCATTGCCTACGGCCTGTACGGTTTCGGCTACATCATCCCGGGTACCTTCCTGCCGGTCATCGCGCGCGACCTGCTGGGCGGCGCACTTGCCGCGGGCTGGTTCTGGCCGATGTTCGGGGCGGCCGCTTTCGCCGGGACCCTGCTCGCCGGCCGCCTGCCGGATGCGCGCCTGCGCGCCGCGCTCGTCGGCTGCTACTTCATGGAAGCGCTCGGCGTGATCATCCCGGTCCTGGCCGAAAGCGCGTTCGGCCTCGCGCTGGGCAGCCTGCTGCTTGGGTTCGCGTTTGTGGCGATCACCACACTCACGCTGCGCCAAGCGCGCGCGCTCGCGGCGGCAACGCGTACCGATGCCGCCCCGCTGATGGGCGCGCTCACGGCTTCCTTCGGCCTGGGCCAGCTGGCCGGCCCGCCTTTCGCCGGATACCTCGTCGCGTGGCTGGGCGGATTCGGGCCTTCGCTCACGGTCGCCGCGTTGGGGTTGGCCGCAGGCGGAATCGCATTGTGGATAATGGGGCGATGAAACATCTCCTCCGCCTGCTGTTTGCGCTGCTTCCCGGCCTCGCGTTCGCACAGGGCCTGCTGCAGCCGGAAGGCGATACCGGGTACGAGGCCAAGCAGGCGGTCGTCGCCGCGCATTTCATGGTGGTCGCGGCCAATCCGCTCGCGGTGGACGCAGGCGTGGAAATCCTGCGCAGCGGCGGCACGGCCGTGGATGCGGCCGTCGCGGTGCAGATGGTGCTCGGGCTGGTGGAGCCGCAGTCCTCCGGGATCGGCGGCGGGTTGTTCCTGATGCACTGGGACGAGAAGCAGCGCGCGGTGCAAAGCTACGACGGGCGCGAAACGGCGCCGATGGCGGCAAAGCCGGTGCGCTTTGTCGACCCTTTCGGGCGGCCGATGGATCGCTACGAGGCCATCGTCAGCGGGCTTTCGGTCGGCACGCCGGGCGCGCTGCGCGCGCTGGAGCTGGCCCATCGCCGGCACGGGCGGCTGCCCTGGGCGCGCCTCTTCGAGCCCGCGATCAAGCTCGCGCAGGAGGGCTTCCCCATGCCGCGCAGGCTCAGCCTGCTGCTTGGGCACGAACGTTACCTGCGCGACGACCCGGCCGCGCGCAGCCTGTACTACGCCGCCGACGGCCGGCCCCTGCCACCGGGGACGAGGATCGTGAATGCGGCCTACGCGCAAACCCTGCGGCAGATCGCGGCCTCGGGTGCCGACGCCTTTTACCGCGGGCCGGTCGCAGCGGATATCGTCGCGGCCGTGCGCAACCACGCGCGGCCGGGCGACCTCGCGGAGGAGGACCTCGCGCGCTACGCGGCCAAGGAGCGTGCGCCGGTCTGCGCGGGATACCGGGGGCGGCGCCTGTGCGGCATGGGACCGCCCAGTTCGGGCGGGGTCACCGTGCTCGAACTGCTGGGCCTGCTCGAGCGTGCCGGGTTCGATCGCGCGGCGCCGGGCTCCGAACTCGCGCTGCACCTGTTCGCCGAGGCCGGGCGGCTCGCCTATGCCGATCGACTGCGCTACATCGCCGACCCCGATTTCGTGCCCCAGCCCGTCGCGGGACTGCTCGACCCCGCGTACCTCGACGCGCGCGCGAAGCTGATCGGCGAGCGCTCGATGGGCGCGGCCCGGCCCGGCCGTCCGCACGGCGCGCTCGCCCTTGCCGATGCGCCCGACACCGAGGTGGCGGGCACCAGCCACATGTCGATCGTCGATGCCGCGGGCAACGCGGTCGCGATGACGACGACGGTTGAGAGCCAGTTCGGCAGCCGCATCATGGTCCGCGGCTTCCTGCTCAACAACCAGATGACCGACTTCGCGTTCTCGCCCGAGTTCGAGGGCCGCCCGGCGGCCAACCGCGTGGAGGGCGGCAAGCGCCCGCGCAGCTCGATGGCGCCGACCTTCGTGTTCGACCGCGACGGCCGGCTGCAGGCGGTGATCGGCTCGCCCGGCGGGGCCGCCATCATCAACTACGTCGCCAAGGCGCTGGTCGGCATGCTCGACTGGGGGCTCGACGTGCAGGCCGCCGTGTCCCTGCCGAATTTCGGCGCGTCCTACGGCCCGACGTTCATCGAGCGCGGCAGCGCCTACGAGGACCGGGCCGATGCGCTGGAGCGCCGCGGCCATACGCTCAATTTCTCCTCCCAGACCAGCGGCCTGCACGGCATCGAGCGGATCGCGGGCGGGTGGCGCGGCGGCGCCGATCCGCGGCGCGAAGGCGTGGCGCGAGGCGAGTGAACCAAGCACAATGAACAAGAGACTCCCAGGAGAAGCCCCATGCCCAGCCAGCTGAACGTTTTCGGCGAACCGCTCGAGGAGTGCAGCAGCCGCCCGGTGACCGGGTTCTACCGCAACGGCTGCTGCGACACGGGCCCCGACGACCTCGGCGTGCACTCGGTCTGCGTCAGGGTCACCGCCGAGTTCCTCGAGTATTCGCGCTCGCGCGGCAACGACCTGTCCACGCCGATGCCGGCCTACGGCTTTCCCGGCCTGCAGCCGGGAGATTGCTGGTGCCTGTGCGCCGAGCGCTGGAAGGAGGCGCTGGCCGACGGCATGGCGCCGCCGGTGAAGCTCGCCGGCACGCATGCCAAGACGCTCGAGTACGTGCCCCTCGAGGCGCTCAAGGCGTACGCAGTGGACCTCTCCTAGCGAGGTCTTCCGCGATGCGCCGCACGGCCTCGGGCACCGCGAGCGCCGCGTCGATCTCGAGTGCGTCCGCCGGCGGCTCGAGCGTGTCGAACTGGCTCTGCAGCAACGAGGCCGGCATGTATTTGTGCTTGCGCGTTTCCATGCGGGTGCGGATGGCGTCGAAGTCCCCGCGCAGGTACACGAGGCGCGCGCCCTGCAGCCGTGCCAGCAGCCGCGCCCGGTAGGACGCCTTCAGGGCCGAGCAGGCCAGCACGGCGCTCGCGCCCCTTGCCTCATGCGCGCGCAGTTCCCCGTTCAGTCGGTCCAGCCAGGGCCAGCGGTCCGCGTCGGTGAGCGGCGTGCCCGCCGCCATCTTCGCGACGTTGGCCGCCGGATGGAACTCGTCCGCGTCGAGGAAATCCCAGCCGAGCTGCGCGGCGAGGGCGGCGCCCACCGTGGTCTTGCCGGCGCCGGACACTCCCATCACCACTGCGATCACGGCAGCCGCGACCCGCTCGAGGTCAAACGCGCTTGACGGCGTGCCCGCCGAATTTCGCGCGCATCATCGCGAGGAGCTTGCGCGAGAAGTCGGACTTGCCCTGGCTCGAGAAGCGGCTCATCAGCGCCATCGTGATCACCGGCGCGGGGGTGCCCTGCTCGATGGATTCGAGCGCGGTCCAGCGCCCCTCGCCCGAATCGGCGACCACCGGCGCGATCGCCGCGAGGTTCTCGTCCTCGGCCAGCACCTCGGTGGTGAGGTCGAGCAGCCATGAGCGCACCACGCTGCCGTGCCGCCAGGTCTCGGCCAGCCGGCCGAGGTCGATGTCGAACTCCTTGCGCCCGGCGAGCAGCGCGAATCCCTCGCCGAAGGCCTGCATCATCCCGTACTCGATGCCGTTGTGGATCATCTTGGCGAAGTGGCCCGCGCCGCTCGGCCCGCAGTGCAGCCAGCCGGTCTCCGGCCCCGGCGCGAGGATGCGCGCAAAGGGCTCGAACTGCTCGATCGCCTTGGGCGTGCCGCCGAGCATCAGGCAGTACCCGTTGGCCAGTCCGTGGATGCCGCCGGACACGCCGGCGTCGACGAACCGCAGCCCGCGCTGCGAGAGTTCGAGGGCCCGGCTCATGGAGTCCTTGTAGTACGAGTTCCCGCCGTCCACCACGGTGTCGCTGTTCGACAGCAGCGAGAGCAGCTGGTCGATCGCGCCCTGGGTGGGTTCGCCGGCCGGCAGCATCAGCAGGATCACCCGCTCGCCGGCAAGCAGCACTGCGAGGTCGGCCAGGCCGTTTGCGCATTCGACGCCCGGCTCCCCGGCCAGGTCGGCGCACCTGGCCCGGTCCGCATCCCATGCGACTACGCGCGCACCTCCGCGGGCGAGGCGTCTCGCCATGTTCGAGCCCATGCGGCCCAGTCCGACGATTCCGATTTCCATAGCTGCCTCCAGAGGGAAACCCATTCTATAATCCGCCCACAACTAAAAGGAGGGGACTTCATGAGAATCGCACGCATTCTGGCAACGCTCTCGCTCGCCGCCGTGGCGGCGTCGGCCGCGGCACAGTACCCGAACAAGCCGATCAAGCTGATCGTGCCGTTCCCCGCAGGCTCGGCCACCGACACGGTGGGCCGCATCCTCGGGCAGTCGGTGTCCGCGGCCGTCGGCCAGACGGTGGTGGTCGAGAACAAGGCGGGCGCCGACGGCGCGATTGCGGGTTCGGAGGTCGTGAAGTCCGCGCCTGACGGGTACACCCTGCTCCTGGCGACCAACAGCCCGATGGCCGTGGCGCCGGCGATGAAGAAGGTGCCGCCCTACGACCCGACCACCGACTTCACCCCGATCACCGACGTCGGCCGGTATACGTTCTTCCTGTTCGCGAACGCGAACCTGCCGGCGAAGACGCTGGGCGAGCTGATCGCCTATGCCAAGGCCAATCCCGGCAAGCTCGCCTACGCCACCGGCAACACGACCGGCATCGTGTCGTTCGCGCAGATGAACGCGCTTGCCGGCGTGCAGATGCTGCACGTGCCGTACAAGGGCGAACCTGCGGCGATCACCGACCTGATCGGCGGCCGGGTGCAGCTGATCTGGGCCACGCCGACGACCGGCCTGTCGCACGTGAAGGACGGCAAGCTCCGCGCCATCGTCACCTCGCTGAAGAACCGCTCGCCGATCCTGCCCGACGTGCCCACGATCGCCGAGGCCGGCCTGCCCAAATTCTCGATCCTGTCGTGGGCCGCGCTCTACGGGCCCGCGAAGATGCCGAAGGACCTGGTCGAGCGCCTGAACAAGGAGTTCGTCGCGGCGATGAAGCGGCCCGACGTGATGGCCGCCATGGAGAAGCAGGCATTCATCCTGAACCCCTCCACGCCCGAGGAGCTGGGGGCCTTCACCAAGGACCAGTTCGAGGAGTACAAGCGCATCCTGCGGGCAGCCGGCATCCAGCCGGAATAGGGGTCCGCAAGCACGTGAGCAACATCGCCTGGACGATCGTCAAACGCCTCCTCAACGTACCGGCGCTCGCTGCACACGTCGCCAAAGTGAAGCAGGCCCGGGTCGACGGCAGCGTCGACCCGGAGCTCGACCTGTACACGGAGATCTTCCGCAACGACTTCCTGCATGCGGGCTACTTCGACCCGATCCCGGACGACCCGGAGAAAGTCAGCTTCCACTCGCTGAAGGCGGCCATGAAGGCCTATGCCGAGCTGCTGGTGGCGCGCGTCGCGCCGGGCCAGCGCGTGCTGGACCTGGGCTGCGGCACCGGCGGGCTGCTGGCGATGCTCAAGGCGGCCGGCGCCGAGCCCACCGGCCTCACGCCGAACCCGGGCCACGCCGGGCACATCCGCAAGTCGCAGCCCGGCGTCCCGGTGATCGTGAGCGGGTTCGAGTCGCTCGACATGGACAAGTACCGCGGGCAGTTCGACGTGGTGATCTGCTCGGAGTCGTTCCACAACGTGCCGCTCGAGGCGGGCGTGCGCAACGTGCGCGAGGTGCTCAGGCCCGGGGGCAAGTGGGTGATCATCGACTACTACCGCACCCGCATCCCGGCCTACAACCGCTCCGGCCACCCGATGCAGGCGTTCCGCGATGCGGTGGCGAAGAACGGATTTCGCCTCGCCGAGGAAATCGACGTCACCGACAACACCACGCCCTCGCTCGCGTTCTTCCATGCGTG
Source organism: Pseudomonadota bacterium (assembly GCA_018241645.1). GTDB lineage: Bacteria > Pseudomonadota > Gammaproteobacteria > Burkholderiales > SG8-39 > SZAS-79. Next base: position 32,121 of record JAFEDL010000031.1, on the reverse strand, counting down.
GTCGTCGCGCATCGCGCTGCCCATGGTGGATTTCGCCGCCGAGCGCTATTTCATGAAGCACCCGGTGATGGGGTACCTGCTGGGCGACGAGTTCGCCGCGCGCCGCGCGCGCGTGAAGCTCGACGCCCTGGACCCCCAGGTGTTTGCGCGCGACAAGCGCTACCTGCTGCAGACGTTCACCGCCTGAAAGTCTGACTTCAGGTTCGTAAAGTCCGCGCCGGGAGCCGGTGGCATGCCAGTTAACTTTCCAGTTCCGGAAAAATGACCGTTCGGGTGGCAATCGTCGGCGGGGGGCTCGGCGGCCTGGCCGCCGCACTGTTCCTGCGGCGCGCGGGCATCGAGGCCGCGGTCTACGAGCAGTCGGCGGAGCAGCGCGAGGTGGGCGCCGGGATCGTCGTGTCCCCGAACATGGTGCGCCCGCTCGCGCGGCTCGGCCTGGGCGAGGCGCTCGGGGCTTTCGCGGTCCGCCTCGAAGCCGCCTGGGAGTTTCGCCGCTGGCAGGACGGCCGGGTGCTGTCCGTGCAGCCGATGGGCGAGGCCTGCCGGGCGTTGTACGGCGCTGATTGCTACGTCGCACACCGGGCCGACCTGCACGCGATGTTCAGGCAGGCGCTGCCGCCCGATGCGCTCAGGCTCGACCATCGCTGCGTCGGGGTGACGCAGGGCGCCGCCGGGGTTACCCTGGTGTTCGAGAGCCGGACCGGCCGGCGTACCGAGGTGCTTTCCGACGCGGCAATCGCCGCGGACGGCATCCATTCGACGTTGCGCCCATCCATCGCCTCGGCCGCCGATGCGCGCCACGAGCCGCGCTTCTCGGGCCTGTGCGCATTCCGCTGCCTCGTGCCCGCAGACGCCGCACCGGAGATGGCCCTGCGCCCCGTGCAGACGCTCTGGCTTGGGCCCGGCCACCACTTCGTCCACTATCCGATCTCGGCCGGGCGCTTCGTGAACGTCGTCGCCATGGCGCCGGCCGGGGACTGGCGGACGGAATCCTGGAACGCGGAGGGCCGTGTCGAGGACCTGGCGCGCGAGTTCGAAGGCTGGGACCCGCGCGTCGCACAGCTGATCGCCTCGGCCACCGACACCAAGCGCTGGGCGCTGTACGACCGGGAGCCTTTGTCGCAATGGGCGAACGGGCGGCTCGCGCTGCTCGGCGACGCCGCGCACGCGATGCTGCCGTTCTTCGGGCAGGGCGCGGCGCAGGCGATCGAGGATGCCGAGGCGCTGGCGGCATGCCTCGCCGGGATCGCGCCCCGGGATGTGGCCGGCGCGCTGAAGCGCTACGAGGCGGTGCGCCAGCCGCGCGCCAGCCGGGTGCAGCTCATGAGCCGCGGGCGGGAAGTGCAGAACCACCTGCCCGACGGGCCCGAACAGGAAGCGCGCGACGCGGGGTTTGCCACCGGGGAGCCCTTGCGCCAGAGCGCCTGGCTGTACGGCGACGCGGCCTGAAGGACGCTAGTTCTTGACGTGGTAGCCGGTCTTGAAGATCCACCAGACCGCGGCCAGGCAGGCGCAGAGGAACCCGGCGATCATCGCCGCGCTGACCGCGATGCTCACGTCGGCCAGCTCGTAGAAGCTCCAGCGAAAGCCGCTCACGAGGTACAGCACCGGGTTGGCGAGCGACACCGTCTGCCAGAACGGGGGCAGCATGCTCACCGAGTAGAAGCTGCCGCCCAGGAACACCAGCGGCGTGATCACCAGCAGCGGGATGACCTGGAGTTTTTCGAAGTTGTCCGCCCAGACGCCGATGATGAAGCCGAACAGGCTGAAGGTCACCGCGGTCAGCACGAGGACCGCCAGCATCCAGAAGGGGTGCGCGATGTGCAGCGGGACGAACAGGCTCGCCGTGGCGAGGATGATGAGGCCGAGCAGGATCGACTTGGTCGCCGCCGCGCCGACGTACCCGAGCGTGATCTCGACGAACGACAGCGGCGCCGACAGCAGCTCGTAGATCGTGCCGGTGAATTTCGGGAAGAAGATCCCGAACGAGGCGTTGGACACGCTCTGCGTGAGCAGGGACAGCATGATGAGGCCGGGCACGATGAACGAGCCGTAGCCCACGCCCTCGATCTGCGGGATGCGCGAGCCGATGGCCGAGCCGAAGACCACGAAATACAGCGACGTCGAGATCACGGGCGAGACCACGCTTTGGAACAGCGTGCGCCAGGTGCGCGCCATCTCGAAGCGGTAGATCGCCTTCACGGCATGGAAGTTCATGCCGGCTCCTTCACGAGCGTGACGAAGATGTCCTCGAGCGAGCTCTGCTCGGTCTTCAGGTCCCGGAAGTGGATGCCCGCCTCCCCCAGGTCGCGCAGCAGAGCGGCGATGCCCGTGCTTTCCATGGCCGCGTCGTAGGTGTAGGTGAGCTGCGCGCCGTCGGCCGAGAGTTCCAGCCGGTGCGCGGACAGCGCGGCCGGCACCGAGCCGAGCGGGTGCTGCAGGTCCAGGATCAGCTGCTTCTTGCCGAGCTTCTGCACCAGGTCGGCGGTGGCCTCCACCAGCACGATGCGGCCCTTGTTGATGATGCCGATGCGGTCGGCGATCGCCTCGGCCTCCTCGATGTAGTGCGTGGTCAGGATGATGGTGACGCCGGAGGCGCGCAGCGCGCGCACCAGGTCCCACATGTTCTTCCTCAGGCTCACGTCCACGCCCGCCGTGGGCTCGTCGAGGAACAGCACCGTCGGCTCGTGCGACAGCGCCTTGGCGATCATCACGCGGCGCTTCATGCCGCCGGAAAGCTCCTTGATGCGGTTGTCCTTCTTGTCCCACAGGGACAGGTCTTTCAGGACCTTCTCGATGTGCGCGGGGTTCGGCGCGCGGCCGAACAGGCCGCGGCTGAACGACACGGTGTCCCAGACCGTCTCGAACGCGTCGGTCGTCAGCTCCTGCGGCACGAGGCCGATCATCGAGCGCGTGATCCGGTAGTCCGTGATGATGTCGTGGCCGTCGACCGTGACGCTGCCGGTGGAGGGCGTGACGATCCCGCAGATGATGCTGATCAGCGTGGTCTTGCCCGCGCCGTTGGGGCCGAGCAGCGCCAGGATCTCGCCGCGCCGGATCTCGAGGTCGACCTCCATCAGGGCCCTGAACCCGGTGGCGTAGGTCTTGGACAGGCCGGCGATGGCAACGAGCGGGGCGGTGGGGGCGGTCATGTCCGCAAGTCTACTGGATCGGCGCGCTGGAACGCCCCTGCCGGCCGGGTGGATAATCGGGGCCGCGAGGTTCCAACACCCAGTGGTGAATTCATGAGTACTCCCGCCCAGGCCGTGATGATGGCCGCATACAACGAATGGATGAACGCGCGGCTGTACGAGGCGGCCGCGAAGCTGCCTGCCGCCGAGCTTGCAAAGGATCGCGGGGCGTTCTTCGGCTCGATCCTCGGCACGCTCAACCACCTGGTGGTCGGCGACACGCTGTGGCTGAAGCGGTTCGCGGCGCATCCGTCCAATCCCGCGGCGCTGGATCCGGTGCGCGCGCTGGCGCAGCCCACAGCGCTGAACCAGGTCCTGTTTACGGATCTTGCCGAGCTCAGGGCCCGCCGCGATCTGCTCGACAAGGCCATCGTGGCTTGGGCCGCCGGGTTGTCGGATGCCGACCTCGCCCACGTCCTGCACTACGCCAACAGCAAGGGCATCCGGTCGCAGAAGCGCTTCTCCAGCCTCATCACCCATTTCTTCAACCACCAGACGCACCACCGGGGCCAGGCCACGACGCTGCTCTTCCAGGCCGGCCAGGATGTGGGCGTGACCGACCTGCTCGCACTGATCCCGAATGAGACCTGAGCGAACCCTGACAAGGAACCACACCATGCCGAAGATCCTGCTGATCCAGGGCCCCAACATGAGCTATCTCGGCAAGCGCCAGCCCGAGATCTACGGGACGACCACCGCCGCTGAGCTCGATGCGATGCTTCGCGCGCACGCAAAGGCGAACAAGTACGCGCTCGAAATCTTCTACACGCACAGCGAGAGCGACGCGATCGAGAGGCTGTACCGGGCGGCGGACGAAGGGCTCGACGGCCTGGTGATGAACCCGGCCGCGTTCCTGTTCGCCGGCTACGCGCTCAGGGACTGCCTGCGCGCGGTGCCGTTCCCTTACGTCGAGGTCCACATGAGCAACATCGAGAAGCGCGGCATCCACTCGATCCTCGCGGAGACTGGCGTGGGCATGGTGGCCGGCTTCGGCGTGCGCTCCTACGTGCTCGGGCTCGAGGCCATGCTCGGGCACCTGCACGCGCAGGCGAAACCGGTGCGCAAACGCACGGCTCCCCGCAAGGCCTGATCAGAGCGAGCCGGCGAGCCTTTCCGCGACGTCCGGCGCTTCCGGGTCGAGGAGCTCGAGGTCGGGCAGGCTCCGCAGCCAGGTCAGCTGCCGCTTGGCGAGCTGGCGCGTCGCGATGATGCCTTTTTCGCGCAGCGCCTTGCGGTCGTAGGCGCCCTCGAGGTGCTCCCATACCTGGCGGTAGCCCACGCAGCGCATCGACGGCAGAGCGGCATGCAAGCTGTAGCGCCCGCGCAGCGCCTCGACCTCGGCGACGAGGCCGGCCGCCAGCATGGCGTCGAAGCGCTGCGCGATCCGGCGATGCAGCGCCGCGCGGTCCGCCGGCACGAGCGCATAGGCCTTGAGGTCGAACGGCAGCACCGCGCGCGGAGCGGTATGCAGGACGGAGATCGGCGTGCCGGTGGCTCGGTAGACCTCCAGCGCGCGCTGGATGCGCTGCGAGTCGTTGGGCGACAGCCGGGCGGCGGTCCCGGGATCCACCCGGGCGAGCTCTTCGTGCAGGGCGGGCCAGCCTTTGCTCGCGGCCTCGGCGTCGAGGCCCGCGCGGATCGCGGGATCGGCCGCGGGCAGCTCGTCCATGCCTTGCACGAGGGAGCGGTAATAGAGCATGGTGCCGCCGACCAGCAGCGGGACCTTGCCGCGCGCGAGGATGTCCGCGACCGCGGCGATGGCGTCGGCGCGAAAGCGGCCGGCCGAATAGCTTTCGGTCGGGTCGACGATGTCGATCAGGTGATGGGGCACGGCCGCGCGCTCGGAGGCGGACGGCTTAGCCGTGCCGATATCCATGCCGCGATAGACCTGGCCCGAGTCCACGCTGACGATCTCGACGGGAAAGCGCTCGGCAAGCTGCATTGCGAGGCGCGACTTGCCGCTCGCGGTCGGGCCCAGCAGGCAGGTGGCGCGCCCCCTATCGGCCACGCAGGAACAGTCGGTCGAGGTCGGCCATCGAAAGCTGGTACCAGGTGGGCCGGCCGTGGTTGCAGCTGCCGGAGCGCTCGGTCTCCTCCATCTCGCGCAGCAGCGCATTCATCTCCGGCACCGACAGGATCCGGTTGGCGCGCACCGCCGCGTGGCATGCCATCGTGGAGAGCAGCTCGTCCCTGCGCGTCGCGAGGGCCTCGGTAGCGCCGAATTCGCGCAGGTCGGCGAGCACGCTGCGCGCAAGTGCAGGCAGGTCCCCTCCCGCGAGCGCGGCGGGCACCGCGCGCACGGCCAGCGTCGTGGGGGAAGCGACGCCCACCTCGAACCCGAGCGTATCCAGGGCCGCCTGCTGCTCCTCGGCGGTGGCGACCTCCACCGAGTCGGCCTGGAACATCGCCGGCACCAGCAGGGCCTGGCGCTGCAGGGCACCGGCATCGAGCGAGCGCCGCATCTTCTCGTACACGATGCGCTCGTGCGCCGCGTGCATGTCGACGAGCACCAGGCCCGCCTCGTTCTGCGCCAGGATGTAGACGCCGTGCAGCTGGGCGAGCGCATACCCGAGCGGCGGCGCGTCGGGCCGCGAAGTCCGCGGCAGCGGAAGCGGGGCGGGCGCTGCGGCGCCGGGGGCCGGCGGGACGGTAGCCGCGGCGACATTGGAGAACATCGACTGGTAGGCGGCCACCGGCTGCTCTACCCCGAGCCCGGGCTGGTAGGGGGCGTAAGCGGGACGCGGCGCGAGCGTGCGGTCAAGCGCGTCTACTTGCGCATATGCGACGGGCGCCTGGCCGGCCGCGGGCGACAGCGCGCGCTTTACCGCGTGGAAGATGAACTGGTGGATCGAGCGCGAGTCGCGGAACCGCACCTCGGTCTTCGCCGGGTGCACGTTGACGTCGACGCCGCGCGGGTCGAGTTCGAGGAACAGCGCATAGGCCGGCTGCCGGTCGCCGTGCAGCACGTCCGAGTAGGCTTCGCGCACCGCGTGCGAAAGCAGCCGGTCGCGCACGTAGCGCCCGTTGACGAAGAAGTACTGCTGGTCGGCGCGGCTGCGCGCGGCCTGCGGGGCGCCGGCGAATCCGCGCAGCGCCAGCGTGCCGGCCTCCGCCTCGACCGGCAGGCTCGCGGCCGAGAATTCCTTGCCGAGGATCGCGGCGACGCGCTCGCCCACGGTCTGGGCGCGGTAATGCGCGCTGACGCGCCCGTTGTGCTTGAGGAGGAACGCCACGTCCGGGCGGGCGAGGGCGACGCGCTGGAACACCCCTTCGCAATGGCCGAACTCCGTGGCCTCGGTGCGCAGGAACTTGCGCCGCGCAGGCGTGTTGAAGTACAGGTCCGCCACCGTGACCGTCGTGCCGGGCTGGCGCGCGGCCGGTTCGACGCTGCCGCTGACGGGGCCTTCCGAATTGAGCGTGTGGGCGTGCGGCGAGCCGCCCGTGCGCGAGGTAAGCGTGACTCGCGCAACCGACGCGATGGAAGCAAGCGCCTCGCCGCGGAACCCGAGCGACCCGACTGCTTCGAGGTCCTCGAGCGAACGGATCTTGCTGGTCGCATGCCGCGCCAGCGCCAGCGTGAATTCGTCGCCGGCGATGCCGCCGCCGTTGTCCTCGACCTGGATGCGCGCGATGCCGCCGCCCTCGAGCAGGACCTGGATTTCGGTGGCGCCGGAGTCGAGGCTGTTCTCCAGCAGTTCCTTCAGCACGGAAGCGGGCCGCTCGACGACTTCGCCGGCCGCGATCTGGCTGATGAGGAGGTCGGGCAGTACCTGTATGGCGCTCATGCGGGAAGTATAACGTCCAGCAGTTACAATCCCCCCATGGAACTGATTGCATTCGCCTGGGATTTCCTCGTCCACCTCGACAAGCACATCGCCGCCTTCCTCGCCCAGTACGGGACCTGGGTCTACGCGCTGCTGTTCATGATCATCTTCTGCGAGACGGGGTTCGTCGTCACGCCCTTCCTGCCGGGGGATTCGCTCCTCTTCGTGGTGGGGGCGCTGTGCGCCACCGGGGGGCTTGCGATCGAGGTCGTGATCGTGCTGCTGGTGTCGGCCGCGCTGCTCGGGGACAACGCGAACTACTGGGCCGGCCGGTGGCTGGGCCCCAGGGTGTTCCGCTGGGAGGATTCGCTGTTCTTCAACCGCAAGCACCTCGACCGCACGCACGCGTTCTACGACAAGCACGGCGGCAAGACCATCGTGATCGCGCGCTTCATGCCTTTCGTGCGCACCTTCGCGCCGTTCGTCGCGGGAATCGGCCGGATGCCGTACCTGCGCTACCTCGCGTTCTGCATCGGGGGCGCGCTGCTGTGGGTGGTGTCGCTCACCATGCTGGGCTACTTCTTCGGCAACCTGCCGTTCGTGAAGAAGAACCTGACGGTGGTCATCTTCGGGATCATCGGGCTGTCGCTGCTGCCGATGGTTGCGGAGTACGTGAGGGCGAGGCGTGCGGCGCGTTCGCAGCTTCCCGCCCGTTGAGGATCGCCGGGCGCGGGTCCTGATCCTCGGGAGCATGCCCGGGGTCGCGTCGCTCGCCGCCGGGCAGTACTACGCCCACCCGAGGAATCTCTTCTGGCGGATCATGGGCGAACTGTTCGGCGCCGGCCCGGACCTCGCCTACGCGGAGCGGGTGCGGCGCCTGAAGAGGCGCGGGATCGCGGTGTGGGACGTGCTCGAATCGTGCGTGCGCGAAGGCAGCCTGGACTCGGCCATCGAGGAGGATTCGATCTTCGCCAATGATTTCGCCGCCTTCTACCGCGCGCATCCCGCGATCGAGCGGGTGTTTTTCAACGGCGCGAAGGCCGAGGCCGCGTATCGCAGGCACGTCCTCAAGGCGTTGGACGGGCCGGTCGCCGGGCTGCCGGCGCTCAGGCTGCCCTCGACCAGCCCGGCGCATGCCGCGCTCGATTTCGAGCAGAAGCTGCGTGTGTGGAAGGCCGCGCTGGCGCCGGCGGACAAGCGCAATTGAAGGCAACTGCCCAGGGAGAAACCATGGCTGCAACCGGAATGATCGACCGCGTCGACCACCTCGTGCTGACGGTGGAGGACATCGAGGCGACCACGCAGTTCTACGAGCGGGTGCTCGGTTTCGAGCGCGAATTCTTTCGCGGACCGGAAGGGCAGGCGCGCCATGCGCTGCGCTTCGGCCGGCAGAAGATCAACCTGCAGGACCGCGCCACCGAGACGCCCACCAAGGCGCGCGTGCCTACGCTGGGCTCGGGGGATTTCTGCCTGATCGCGGCCGTGCCGCTCGACCAGGTGATCGAGCACCTGAAAAAGGAGTCGGTGGAGATCGAGGCGGGGCCGGTGTCGCGGCGCGGCGCGCTCGGGCCGATCCGCTCGGTGTACTTCCGCGACCCCGACGGCAACCTCGTCGAGGTTTCGGAGTATGCCTAGCCAGATGCCAGCGGCGACTGGGGCCGCGGCGGGTTCTTCGCGAAGTAACGCTTGATGCCGTTCAGGATCGCGCGCGCCAGCTTGTCCTGGTAGGCGTCGTCGTTCAGGCGCCGCTCTTCCTCGGGGTTGCTGATGAACGCGGTCTCCACGAGGATCGAGGGCACGTCGGGCGACTTCAGCACCGCGAAGCTCGCCTGCTCGACGTGGGGCTTGTGCAGCGTGTTGATCGCGCCGAGTTCCGAGAGCACCTGCCGCCCCAGCTTCAGGCTGTCGCTGATGGTCGCGGTCTGCGACAGGTCGAGCAGGGTCTGCGCGAGGTAACGGTCCTTCACGTCGAGGTTCACGCCGCCGATCAGGTCCGCATCGTTCTCCTTCTTCGCCAGCCAGCGCGCCGCCTCGGACGTCGCGCGCCGCTCGGACAGCGCGAACACCGAGGACCCCCGCGCATGCGGCTTCACGAACGCATCGGCGTGGATCGACACGAACAGGTCGGCCTTCACCTTGCGCGCCTTTTCCACTCGCGTGGCGAGCGGCAGGTAGAAATCCGAATCCCGCGTCATCACCACGCGCAGGCCCGGCTCCTGCTCGATCATCGCCTTGAGGCGCCTGGCGATGAGCAGCGTGACGTCCTTCTCGTGGCTGCCGCCGCGCCCGCGGGCGCCCGGGTCCTCGCCGCCGTGGCCGGGGTCGATCACGATCGTCGCCAGGCGGGCCACCTTGCCGGGGCCCTGCGGCGGTGGCGACGGGGGGGTGGCAGCGGCGGGCGCCGTGTCCGCACTTGCCGCGGCAGGCGGCGCCGCGGCCGGAGCGGGTTTCTTCGCCGCTTCGTCCTGCAGCAGCGCGAGGAGGGGATCGGAAGGCACCGCCGGATAGATGTCGAGCACCAGCCGGTAGCCGTAGTCGGCCACGGGCTTCAGCGTGAAGGCCTGCGCCTTCACGGCCGCCTTCAGGTCGAGCACGAGGCGCGTCACGCCGGGGCGGTTGAGGGCGACGCGCAGTCTGGCGATGTAAGGGTCGTTCGCGGTGACCTTGTTGTTGAGGTCGGCCAGTACCGCGCTCATCTCGATGCCCTCGAGGTCCAGCACGAGGCGGTCGGGGTTCTCGACCGCAAACAGCGAGTAGCGGAGCTCGTTCTTCGATTCCAGCGTGACGCGGGTGTAGTCGGCGGCGGGCCAGATCCGCGTGGCGACGATCTGGTCGGCAGCGAAGGCCGGCGCGGCCGCTAGGAGCGCAGCAAGGAGGCCAAGGCCGCGGACCGCCACTCCCGCCCAGCGTGCGAGTGCGCAAGGAAGCTCGCGCGACGCCCCGGTTCGGAGATTTCGAGCGTGACGTGCAGGTCCGGCGGGGACAGCAGGCCTTCTGCCATCTCCGGCCATTCGACGATGCACAAAGACTCCGGGTTGAAGTGCTCCCGGAAACCCGAGCTCACCCATTCCTCGCGGTCCTTGAACCGATAAAAATCAAAGTGATACAAGTTTAACCCAGAAAGTGCATAAAGTTCAACCAAGGCGTAGGTGGGGCTTTTGACCCGGCCGGTCCAGCCCAGGGCCCGCAAAAAGCCCCGCACCAAGGTGGTTTTGCCGGCGCCGAGGTCGCCCGAGAGGAACAGCACGCGCCCCGGCAGCGCGCCTTTGGCCAGGGCCGCGCCGAGGGCGAGCGTGGCCGCCTCGGATGCGAGGGGCAGGCGCGGCGCAGGTTGGGTCATGCCGCGGGATAGGTGGAGGCCGCCGCCAGGCAGTTGCCGACGTTCCAGCCGTAGAGCCACTCCATCGCGTCGTAGAAACGCTCGGGCGTCCGGCCGCGCCACAGGTCGTTGCGCACCAGGCGCTCGACGCCCTTGGCGTGGTAGATCCGGCCCATCTCCCGGCCCGAAAGGACGATGCGGGCGGTGCGCGCGACTCGCGCGCGCTGGTAAAGATCGAAAGCCTTGGCGAAGTCGTTGTCGTGCACGCGCAGCGCCTCGCCCAGCGTGACGGCATCTTCCAGCGCCATGCAGGCGCCCTGTGCCATGTATTGCGTAGTCGGATGCGCGGCGTCGCCGAGCAGCGTGACGCGTCCGAACGACCAGCGGCCGATCGGTTCCCGGTCCGCCGTGGCCCAGCGCTTCCAGGACTTCGGCAGGTCGATGAGCTGGCGCGCCTTCGGGCAGATGTCCTGGAAATAGCTCTGCACTTCCTCCTTGCTGCCTTCGGTCACGCCCCACTCTTCCTGCTTGCGGCTGTGGAAGGTCACCACGACGTTGTATTGCTCGCCGCCGCGCAAGGGGTAGTGCACGAGGTGGCAGTTGGGGCCCACCCAGATGCTGGCCGCATTCCACTGCAGGTCGGCGGGGAAGTCCTTCTTTTCCACCACTGCGCGGTACACCACGTGCCCCGTGATCCGGGCCGGGTCGTTGACGTGCTGCGCGCGCACCACGGACTTCACGCCGTCGGCGCCGATGACCGCGAGGCCGCGATGCGCCTTGCCGTCCTGGTCGATGACGGTGGCGCCATCGGCATCCTGCTCGATGCGCGTGGCGCGGGTGGAAGTCAGGATATCCACCTTGCCCGTTTCCTGCGCGCCTTCGAGCAGCGACATGTGCACGTCCACGCGGTGGATCACCGCGTAAGGGTTGCCGAAGCGCCTGAGGAAGGCTTCGCCGGTCGGGATCTTGCCGACCTGGTATTCGTCGATCGCGTCGTGCATCACCATGTAGTCGGTGTAGACGGCGCGGGCCCGGGTCTTGTCGCCGACGCCGAGCGCGTCGAAAGCGTGGAACGCGTTGGGGCCGAGCTGGATGCCGGCCCCGATCTCGCCGATCTCGGGGGCCTGCTCGAGGACCTTCACCCGGAAGCCCTGGCGCGTCAGGGCGAGTGCGGCGGCCAGGCCGCCGATGCCCCCGCCGGCCACCAGCACGGGGAGTTTTCCTGCCGAATCGTTCATTGCGTTTCCTGTTGCTACACTGGGGCGATGCTGGAATCCGGTTACGACTATGCGAGCCTTGCGCTGTCCATCAAGGCCTGGGGGCGCGAGCTCGGGTTCCAGGCCGTGGGCGTCGCCGATACCGACCTGTCGGCCGCCGAATCGCACCTGGCTGCATGGCTCGAGCGCGGATGGCACGGTGAAATGGATTATATGGCACGCCACGGCGAGCGCCGCACGCGCCCGGGCGAGCTGGTGCCCGGCACCCTGCGCGTGATTGCGTGCCGGATGAACTATGTTGCCGGCACCGTCGACGGGTGGCCGGAGATCACCAACGACGGCCGCGCGTACATCGCGCGGTATGCGCGGGGCCGCGACTATCACAAGGTAGTGCGCACCCGGCTGCAGAAGCTCGCCGACCGGATTGCGGCCGAGGTGGGCGAGTTCGGGCACCGCGTCTTCACCGACTCGGCGCCGGTCATGGAAGTGGAGCTTGGCGCGAAGGCGGGCCTCGGCTGGCGCGGCAAGCACACGCTGCTGCTGTCGCGCGAGGCCGGGTCGTATTTCTTCCTCGGCGAGATCTACACCGACCTGCCGCTGCCGGTGGACGCGCCGGCCGGCAACCACTGCGGCACCTGCACGAAGTGCATCGAGCTGTGCCCCACCCAGGCCATCCGCGGGCCGTACAGCCTCGATGCGCGGCGCTGCATCTCGTACCTGACCATCGAGCTCAAGGGATCGATCCCGGTGGAGCTGCGGCCGCTGATCGGCAACCGGGTGTACGGCTGCGACGACTGCCAGCTGGCGTGCCCGTGGAACAGCTTCGCGCAGGCGACGGGCGAGGCGGACTTCGCGGTGCGGAACGGGCTCGATGCGGCGAGCCTGGTCGAATTGTTCGGCTGGAGCGCGGCGGAGTTCGACGAGCGCATGGCGGGTTCGGCCATCCGCAGGATCGGCCACGAGCGGTGGCTGCGCAACCTCGCGGTGGGGTTGGGTAACGCGGCGAAGGGGAGTACGATCATCGCAGCCTTGCGCGCCCGCGCCGACGACCCCTCGGCCCTTGTGCGCGAACACGTGGCCTGGGCGCTGGAGCGGCACGCCCTGTCGGGCGCGGCTTGAGCCGGAATCGAAACAGGAGGGTTACCGAATGAAGACGAAACTACTGGCCATCGCAGTCGCAGGCACGCTCGCGGCCCCCGGCCTCGCCCTGGCGCAGTCCAGCGTGACGATCAGCGGCTACTTCAAGGTCTCGCTGGAGAACATGAGGATCGGTTCGCCGGCTGCGGCCCGGACCGGCCTGAACACGTCCGAAACCCGCCTTGCGGACGACTTCTCGCGCATCATCTTCAACGTTGCCGAGGACCTGGGCGGCGGGTTGCAGGCCATCGGCCAGGCGGAGATGCGCTGGAGCGCGGGGGCGGGCAACCTGGTCGGCACAGGCAATACGCACGTCGGCCTGCGCAGCACGTCACTCGGCCGCGTCTTCTTCGGCCGACAGGACGTGCACTACGGCAACACCGAGAGCAACCTGACCAGCCTCGCGGGCGACCTGCGCGCAGACAGCATCTCGCTGCTCGCGTTCATGCGCGACGGCACCACGGCGATCGCCAATGCGTCGCGCACGCCGAACATCATCCATTACACGACACCGAGCCTCGGCGGCTTCACGGCGATCGTCGCGTATTCGACCGGTTCGCCTGCCCAGGCCGACCTTACGAGCACGGTTCGCCGCGGCAATGCGTGGAACATCAACCCGTACTACGCGACCCCCGCCTTCCAGGTCGGCTACAGCTTCTGGAACCAGAAGGCCGACGGCGGGGGCGCGACCCTGGCCACGGGGGACCAGCGCTCGAACAGGCTCTACGGCTCGTTCAAGGCGGCCGGATTCAAGGTCGGCCTGGCCTGGGACAAGTCGACTGTCAGGAGCACGGCGGGAGGCGCGGAACTCGGCAATCGCACGGCGTGGTCGATCCCGGTCGGCTACACGTTCGGCAACAACCAGATCCATGCGCACTACACCCGGGCGCGTGACGACAGGTCGACGGCCGCGCAGGACGGCGCGAAGATGTTCGCCCTGTCCTACCAGTACACCCTCTCGAAGCGCACGTCGGTGGGACTGACCTACGCGAAGATCACCAACGATGCCGCCGCGGCGTACAACTTCTTTACCACCACTTCGGTTGGAAATTCCGCCGGTGCGGCCGCCAACGCCGGCGAGGACCCGCGCCTGTTCGCCGCGACCATCCGCCACGCGTTCTGATGCATTCCGGAGCGCGGGTGATGCGGCCTGAATGCCGATGATCGAAAAGCAGGTGTCCTGGGCCCCGGACAGGCTGATGCCCGGGTACGAATCGACGACCCTGGAATTTCCGCCCGACTACGACGGCCCGGTGGTGGCGACGCTGGTGCGCAAGGCCGGCGCGGCCCCGCAAAAGCGCGCGGTCCTCTACGTGCACGGGTTCATCGACTATTTCTTCCAGGCGCACATGGCCGGGCGATTCGCGGCCGAAGGCTGGGCGTTCTATGCCCTCGACCTGAGGAAGCACGGCCGCTCGCTCCTTCCGGGGCAGCACCCGTGCTTCTGCAAGCGCATCGATGAATATTTCGCCGACATCACGCGTGCGATCGGTATCGTTTCGGAGGAGCACGACGGCCCGCTGCTGCTCGCCGGGCATTCAACCGGCGGGCTGATCACATCCCTTTATGCCGATGCCGGCGAGCGCAAGGATCGCGTCTCGGCCCTCTGGCTGAACAGCCCGTTCTTCGAGTTCAACGTGCCGGCCGCCGACCGGTTCAAGCTCGGCGTTGCCGCGGCCACCGGGATCTTCTTCCCCTTCCTGAAAGACCCGAAGGGATTGCGGCGCGACTACCCCGTCAGCCTGCACAAGGACTACGCGGGCGAGTGGGACTTCGACCTGCGGCTGAAGCCCATCGATGGCTTCCCGGTCTTCTTCGGCTGGATCGGCGCGATCCTGGCCGCGCATTCCAGGGTGCACGCGGGATTGTCGATCGCCTGCCCGGTGCTCGCGATGCACTCGGACAAGGCCGACATCGTGCTGGGCTGGCGGGCGATCGCGAAGTGGGCGCCGGGAATCGGCAAGGATGTGGCCGTGCAGCAGTTCCCGGGCGGGCTGCACGACCTCGTGCTGTCGAAACTCGAAATTCGCGAAGCGGTCTTCGCGAACCTGTTCGAGTGGCTTAGGGCACGCCTGCCGGCTTAGGGCTCGCTTCCCGTGGCGACGGGGCGCTTGGGGTCCTGGCACCACTCGCTCCACGAGCCCGGATACAGGCGCGAACCCGCAAGGCCGGCGATTTCCATCGCGAGAATGTTGTGGCAGGCCGAGACGCCCGAGCCGCACTGGTGCACGATCTGCTTGGGCGAGCGGTTGCCGAGCAGCGCGGCGAATTCCTTGGCGAGCACCTCGGGCGACTTGTAGGTGCCGTCCTTGTTGAGGTTCTCGGTGTAGGGCCGGTTCAGCGCGCCGGGGATGTGGCCGCCCACCGGGTCGATGATTTCGCCGATGCCCGCATAGCGGCCCGCGGCGCGGGCGTCGACGACGGTGACCTCGGATTTGCCGAGATTTGCTTCCACGAATGCCACGTCGACATGCATGGTCCGGGGCGCGCCCTTGTAGGTGGTGGGCGCGTAGTGCGGCACTTCGGCCGTGAGGGGCCGGCCTTCCTTTTCCCACTTGGTGATGCCGCCGTCGAGCACGGCGACACTGTAGTGGCCCATCCAGCGCAGCATCCACCACAGGCGCCCGGCGTAGGTGCCGTTGGAGGCGTCGTACACCACGACCTGCTGGCCCGGACGCAGGCCCCATTCGCCTAGCGTAGCCATGAAGTCGCTGGCATCGGGCAGCGGGTGCCGGCCGTTGCTGCCGGTCTTCTCGCCCGACAGGTCCACGTCCAGGGGCACGAAGCTCGCGCCGGAAATGTGCCCCTCGGCATACTGCTGCCGCCCGATCTCGGGGTTCATGAGGTCGTGGCGCACGTCGAAGATGCGCCATTCGGGATCGCCAAGGTTGTTGGCGAGCGTTGCTGTGTCGATGAGTGTGCGGTAGGCCATGCCGCAATTTTACAGGCTTGGAGCTACGCGGGGCGGCCCAGTTCGCGCCTGAGGTACTCGTGGAAGTGCACCAGCGCGTCTTCCATCGGCGACTGGTAGGGGCCGGCCTCGCTGATGCCCTGCGCGTGCAGCGCCTTGCGGCCGCGGTCCATGCGGGTGCAGATCTCGCCGTCCTCGATCGCGGTTTCCACGTACGCGGCCTGCTCGGCCTCGACGAATTCGCGCTCGAACAGGGCGATGTCCTCGGGATAGTAGAACTCGACGATGTTGGTGGTGAGCGTGGGCGAGCGCGGGATCACCTGCGAGACGACCAGCACGTTCGGGTACCACTCCAGCATGAAGCCCGGGAAATAGGTGAGCCAGAGCGCGCCGTACTTGGGCTCCTTGCCGTCGAGGTACTTGAGGCAGGCCTCGTGCCAGCGCCGGTACACGGGTGTGCCGGCGCGGCCCAGGCCGGCCTTGGCCGCGACGACCTGCAGCGAGAAATTCTCGCCGGCCTCGAGCCGGAAGTTGTTGCAGTCGGTGAAGTTGCCCAGGCCCGGGTGGAACGGGTCGACGTGGTAGACCTCGAGGTAGACCTCGATGAAGGTCTTCCAGTTGATCGGGTAGTCGTCGATCCGCACGCGGTCGAGCACGTAGCCGGAGAAATCGAAATCGTCGGCGAGCGACAGCCGCGCCAGGTCCTTGGCGGGATTGCGCGGGCCAGCGAACAGCATGCCCTTCCAGTTGGAGAGCGGCGTGGAATTCAGGCGCACGCAGGGGTTCTCGGGAAAGTGCGGCGCCCCGAGCAGTTCGCCTTTCAGGTCGTAGGTCCAGCGGTGCAGCGGGCAGACGATGTTTTCGCTGTTGCCGGCGCCCTCGAGCATCACGGCCTGGCGGTGGCGGCAGACGTTCGACAGCAGTTCGACGCCCGAATTGTTCCTCACCAGCACTTTCGCGTGGTCCATCCACTCGAGGCTGCGGTAGTCGCCGGGGTTCGGCACCATCAGCTCGTGCCCGACGTAGTTGGGTCCGGCGTCGAAGAGGAGCTTCTTCTCGAGGGCGAAGATTTCCGGGTCGAAGTACCAGGAGACCGGCAATTGCGCGCCCGAGGGCTTGAGGCGGCCGAGGCTCGCGATATCGGACATGATGCTTTCCCCCTGATTCGAAGGACGGTGCTGGTGATTCGCAGGACTTGCTGAACTCGGGATTTTAGCCCATCGGCAGATTGACCGGGGAGTGTGCGTCGGCTAAGGTTCGCCCCTATGGTTCGCGCACCGCGTCAGACCCCCGCTGACGGATCAAAAATCGTTCCCGACGGAATTACCTTCGAGAAGGCGCTCGACGAGCTCGAGAAGCTCGTGGGCCGGATGGAAGGGGGAGACCTGTCCCTCGAGGATTCGCTCGCCGCCCACAAGCGCGGGCTGGAACTCGCGCGCTTTTGCCAGGACCGGCTCGAGTCGGCGCAGCAGCAGGTGCGAGTGCTCGAGGGCGAAGTCCTGAAATCCCTTTCCGCGGCCCAGGACCCCGAAGCCGGTGACGACTGACGCATCCGACTTCCAGGCCTGGATGGGCGACGTCCAGGCACGGATGGAAGCGGCGCTTGCGCGCCTGCTGCCCGCAACGCACGCCGTGCCCGGGCGCCTGCACGAGTCGATGCGCTACGCGGTGCTCGAAGGCGGCAAGCGCGTGCGGCCGCTGCTGTGCTTTGCCGCCGGGGAGCTGACCGGCGCGGCGCGGGAACGGCTCGAGGTGGCCGGCGCGGCAGTCGAACTGATCCACGCCTATTCGCTCGTGCACGACGACATGCCCTGCATGGACGACGACATCCTGCGCCGGGGCAAGCCCACGGTGCACGTCGAATTCGACCAGGCCACGGCGCTGCTGGCCGGGGATGCGCTGCAGTCGCTCGCGTTCCAGCTGCTCTCGGAATCGCGGCTGGCCGATTCGCCGGCCGCGCAGCTCGAAATGGTGAAGGCGCTGGCGGTGGCCAGCGGCTCGCGCGGGATGGCCGGCGGGCAGGCGATCGACCTCGCGTCTACCGGCAAGCCGCTCACGCTGCCCGAGCTCGAGTTCATGCACGTGCACAAGACCGGCGCGCTGATCCGCGCCGCCGTGGTGCTGGGCGCCCGGTGCGGCGCGACCCTCGACGCGGCCGGCGCGGAAAGCCTCGACCGCTACGCCAAGTGCGTGGGCCTCGCCTTCCAGGTGGTGGACGACGTGCTCGATTGCGACGCCAGCACCGCCACGCTGGGCAAGACGGCCGGCAAGGATGCCATCCAGGGCAAGGCCACCTATGTCTCGGTGATGGGCATCGCGCGGGCGAAGGAGTTCGCCGAGGAACTGCGCGTGCAGGCGCACGCCGCGCTTGCCGGTTTTGGCGAACGCGCGGGCAGGCTCGCGCAGCTCGCCGACTTCATCGTCCTGAGGAAATTCTGAGGTGGCCGCGGCGACCGGCATCCCGGGCGACATGGGCGGCGAACTGCGCGGGGAAACGCGCGGGGAGCCGGGCGCCGCAGGGGCGGCAGCGGCCGGGGACTACAATCCGGCCATGTACGAGCTGCTGAAGACCATCAACGACCCCGCGGACCTGCGCAAGCTCGACCGCAAGGGGCTGGGGCAGCTGGCCGACGAACTGCGCGCCTACGTGCTCGACTCGGTCTCCAAGACCGGCGGTCACCTGTCGTCGAACCTGGGCACGGTCGAACTGTCCGTCGCGCTGCATTACGTGTTCAACACGCCCGAGGACCGGATCGTCTGGGACGTGGGCCACCAGACCTATCCGCACAAGATCCTGACGGGGCGGCGCGAGCGCATGTCCACCCTGCGCCAGACCGACGGCCTGTCGGGCTTCCCGAAGCGCGACGAGTCGGCGTACGACGCGTTCGGCACCGCGCATTCCTCGACCTCGATCTCGGCCGCGCTGGGCATGGCCGCGGCGGCCCGTCTCAAGGGCGAGAAGCGCCATGCGATCGCCGTGATCGGCGACGGGGCGATGTCGGCCGGCATGGCGTTCGAGGCGATGAACAACGCCGGCACCATGGACGTGGACCTGCTGGTGGTGCTGAACGACAACGAAATGTCGATCTCCCCGCCGGTCGGGGCGCTCACCAATTACCTGGCCCGCCTCATGTCCGGCCGCATGTACGACACGGCCAAGCGCTACAGCGAGCACGTGCTGAAGAGGCTGCCGGCGATGTGGGAGCTGGCCAAGCGCGCGGAAGAGCACGTCAAGGGCATGGTCACGCCGAGCACCCTGTTCGAGGAGTTCGGGTTCAACTACATCGGCCCGATCGACGGGCACGACCTCGACGCGCTGCTGCCGACGCTGGCCAACATCAGGAAGCTCAAGGGCCCGCAGTTCCTGCACGTCATCACCAGGAAAGGCCAGGGCTACAAGCTCGCCGAGGACGACCCGGTCCTGTACCACGGCCCGGGCAAATTCAACCCGGCCGAGGGCATCCAGAAATCCTCCGGCGCCAAGCCCACCTACAGCCAGGTGTTCGGCGACTGGCTGTGCGAAGTCGCCGCAGCGGACAAGCGCATGGTCGCGATCACGCCGGCGATGCGCGAAGGCTCCGGCATGGTGAAGTTCTCGGGGGCCTACCCCGAGCGGTATTTCGACGTGGGCATCGCCGAGCAGCACGCGGTCACGTTCGCGGCGGGCCTCGCCTGCGAGGGCCTGCGGCCGGTGGTGGCGATCTATTCGACCTTCCTGCAACGCGGCTACGACCAGCTGATCCACGACGTGGCGATCCAGAACCTGCCGGTGGTGTTCGCGCTGGACCGCGGCGGCATCGTCGGCGGCGACGGGGCCACGCACAACGGCGCTTTCGACTACGCGTTCCTGCGATGCATCCCGAACATGACCGTCATGGCGCCTTCGGACGAGGACGAGTGCCGCCAGATGCTCACCACAGGCCTCAACCTGCCGGGGCCCTCGGCCGTGCGCTACCCGCGCGGCAGCGGGCCGGGTGCGGCGCTGGACAACCCGCTCGTGGGCCTGCCCGTGGGCAAGGGCGAGGTGCGCCGGCAGGGTAAGAAGGTCGCGATCCTGGCCTTCGGCGCAATGCTGGCGCCGGCCCTGGAGGCGGGCGAGGCGCTGGACGCCACGGTCGCCAATATGCGTTTCGTGAAGCCCCTGGATGAGGCCTTGATCCGCACCTTGGCGGAAACGCACGACATTCTCGTCACGGTGGAGGAGCACGCCCTGCCGGGCGGCGCGGGCGGCGCCGTGTGCGAAGTGCTCGCTTCCCTCAAACTGGGCAACCGTGTTCTTCTCTTGGGGCTGCCCGACCGCTTTATCGACCACGGCGACCCGGCCCGGCTGCTGGCCTCGCTGGGCCTGGACGGCGCCGGAATAGTGAAATCGATCAAGGGGGTAATATCCGAGTAATCTAGTCGGATGTTATACTTGCCACCATGAATACCAGAGACCCGCGCATCACAGCCGACGCCATTCCCGACGTCCAGAATTCCGCCGACACCCGGCGGCTGGCGATCGACAAAGTCGGCATCAAGGCGATCCGCCATCCCGTCAAGATCCAGGAGCAGGGCGGGGGGGTGCAGCACACCGTCGCCATGTTCAACATGTACGTGCGCCTGCCGCAGCACTTCAAGGGCACCCACATGTCGCGCTTCGTGGCGATCCTCAACGCCCACGAGCGGGAGATCACGGTCAAGTCCTTCCAGGTCATGCTGAAGGAGATGGTCGCGAAACTCGAGGCGCAGGACGGCCGCATCGAAATGACCTTCCCGTACTTCATCGACAAGGCCGCGCCGGTGTCGGGCGTGAGGAGCCTGATGGACTACGAGGTCACATTCGCCGGCGAGATCCGCCAGGGCAAGCCGGTGTTCTCGATGCGGGTGCTGGTGCCGGTGACGAGCCTGTGCCCCTGCTCCAAGGAAATCTCCGACTACGGCGCGCACAACCAGCGCTCGCACGTCACGGTGACCGCCACGACCAACGACTTCGTCTGGATCGAGGAGATCGTCGCGGTCGTCGAGAAGCAGGCTTCGTGCGAGCTGTACGGGCTGCTCAAGCGCCCGGACGAGAAGTACGTCACCGAGCGGGCCTACGACAATCCCAAGTTCGTCGAGGACATGGTGCGCGACGTGGCCGCGGTGCTGAACCTGGACGACCGCATCGACGCATTCGTGGTGGAGTCGGAGAACTTCGAATCCATCCACAACCACTCGGCGTATGCGCTGATCGAGCGCGACAAGCGCGCCTAGCGAGCGCGACCAGCGGGGCTAGAACCTCCGCACGAGTGTCATCGAGTCGCCTTCGCGGCGCATCTCCACGCGGTTGAGGAAGCTCATGCCGAGCAGCGGCTGCGCGAGCCCGCCCCCGTCCAGCACGATGGCGTCGACGTTCAGCAGTTCGATCTCGCCGACCTTCACGCTGTCGAGCTTGATGCGGTAGACCGGTGCGGGGCCGTTGGCAGTCTGCGCCACGCCCTTCTGGCCCTTGGAGAAGTCGATCCCCAGGCGCCGCGCCTCGGTGCCGGGGATCGACACCATGGTCGCGCCGGTGTCGACCATGAATCGCATCGGCGAGCCGTTCACGGTGCTCTCGGTGATGAACTGCCCGCGGCTGTCGGCCGAGAGCGTGACTTGAGGCGCCCGGCCGGTGGGCGACGGCGCGCCGTTCAGGTGCTGCCCGAGGGGGACGGTGCGGCGGCGGCGGGCCTCATCCTCGATCACGGCGCCAGTCTTGTCGACCGAGACCAGCGTAATGCCGCCAAGCTTCTGGCCGATGCGCACGCTCTGCGGGGCGCCGCCGTCGACGACGAGGACGGCCCCCTTGCCGGGGAACACGCCGATGACGCCCACGTCGGCCGCCCATGCCGCGGGCGCGGCGGCAAGCTGCAAAACGAGCAAAGCGGCGGCGGGCCACTTACAATCGAGTGACGCAACCAGACTCCGGCACCGCATGAAACCGATCGCCATCTTCAGACATGCCCGCAGCGAAGGCCCGGGTTATTTTGCCACATACCTCGAGCGCAAATCGATTCCCTGGAAGCTGGTGGCGATGGATACCGGCGAACACGTGCCGAAGAACGTGCGCGACTTTTCCGGGGTCGCGCTGATGGGCGGCCCGATGAGCGTGAACGACCCGCTGCCCTGGATCCCGTCGCTGCTCGAGCTGATCCGCGAGGCGGTCAGGAAGGACGTGCCCGTGATCGGCCACTGCCTCGGCGGCCAGCTCATGTCCAAGGCCCTGGGCGGCAGCGTCGGGCCCAACCCGGTGAAGGAAATCGGCTGGGGCGAGGTGCGCATCCCGGACAACGCCGTGGCGCGCGAATGGTTCGGCGGCCTGGAGCCCTTCACCTCCTTCCACTGGCACGGCGAGACCTTCACCATCCCGCCGGGCGGCACGCGCATCGCGGCGTCGGCCTACTGCCCCAACCAGGGATTCGTGGTCGGCAAGCACCTGGGGCTGCAGTGCCACGTCGAGATGACCGCCGAGATGATCCGGGCCTGGTACACCGGCGGGCGCGACGAGATCGACGCGTCCGACAGCCCCGGCGTGCAGAAGCCCGAGGAAATGGAAGTCGACATCGACGTGCGGCTGGCCAACCTGAACCATGTCGCCGACCGGCTGTACGACCGCTGGATCAGCGGCCTCGCCAAGGGCTGAGTGTACCGGTACCAGTACAAAATTGCCGGGAAACCCGCTCCAGGAGCGGGCTTTCCGGACTAATCCCGGAAATTGTTGAACTGCAGGGGGATGTCCTCGACCTTGCTCTTGACCAGCTGGATGGCCGCCTGCAGGTCGTCGCGCTTGGCGCCCTGCACGCGCAGCGCGTCGCCCTGGATGCTGGTGGTGACCTTGATCTTGGCCTCCTTGATCAGCTTGGCGATGGCCTTGGCCTTTTCGGTGGGCACGCCGGTCTTGACCGAGATCACCCGCTTTACCCGTTCGCCGCCGATCTTTTCCGGGTCGTTCATCTCCAGGTAGCGGATGTCCACGCCGCGCTTGGCGAGCTTGACGCGCATGACCTCGAGCACCTGGTCGAGCCTGGCCTCGCTGTCGGCGTAGGCCGTGATCTCGAGCTCCTTCAGTTCGAAGCGCGAGTCGGTGCCCTTGAAGTCGAAGCGCGTCGAAACTTCCTTGTTGGCCTGCTCGATGGCGTTCTTCACTTCCTGCTTGTTCGGTTCGGAAACGATGTCGAACGAGGGCATGGCTTTTTTCCCTTCCGCTTCGGGGCAATGGCGCATTCTAGACCCTCACCGGAACTGCTCGTCGCGCCACTTGATCGCCGCCTTGAGGCCCTGTTCCTTCGCTACCTTGCGGAACGCCGCGCCCTCGGGGGAGGGGGCCATGGAGGTCAGGCAGAACATTTCCTGGCCGTAGTCGATGTTGGCCATCAGCCCGCGCATGTCGTAGGCGCGGTTGATCGCCTCCTTGTTCTGCTTCATCGCGATGGCGGGCAGGCGGCCGAGGCGCAGGGCGATCTTCCTCGCCTCCGCCATCAGTTCCGCGGCCGGCACGACCCGGTTCACCAGCCCCATGCGGTGCGCTTCCTGCGCGCTCACGCGCTCTCCCAGCAGCAGCAGTTCCTTGGTGTGCTTCATGCCGACGACCCAGGGCATGATCAGGAAAGGCGGGGCGGAGCAGAACTCGATCTCCGGCTCGCCGAACTGCGCGGTGTCGGCCGCGACCGTGTAGTCGCAGGTCATGGACAGGTCGCAGCCGCCGCCGAGGCAATACCCGTTGATCGCCGCCACCACCGGCAGGCGCGACTTCCAGATCTTGAGCCAGGTCTCGTTGCCGTCCTTGGCGTGGTCGCGCCAGTCCTGCACGGTGGTGCGGGGCTTCTCGCGCGGGGCGATGTCGAAGCCGGCGCTGAACGCCCTGCCGTTGCCGGTGATGATGAGCGCGCGCACCGACTCGTCCGGCTCCAGCTCGGCCATCGCGCCGCGGACGTCGGCCAGCAGCTGGTCCGACAGCGAGTTCATCTTGTCCGGGCGGTTGAGCGTGAGGATCGCGAGGATGCCTTCGCGCTCGAGGGTGATCGTGGAATAGGTGGCCATGGCAGGTCCTTTCAAAGTGAGGGCTTCTGGGGAATGATCAGTGCATCGAGGACGCGCACGCCGCGCCCTGCGGGCAGTACCGAAACGGGGTTGAGGTCGATGGCTTCGAGGAGGTCGCCGTAGGCCATGGCGATGGAGGACAGCGCCACCAGCACGCCGGCAAACGCCTCGACGTCGGCCGGTTGCGCACCCCGGAACCCTTCGAGGAGCTTGTTCGCGCGCGTCGAGGCGATCAGTTCGAGCGCGCGGGCGCGGTCGAGCGGCGCCAGGGCCAGCGACGCATCCTTCACGAGTTCGACGAGCACGCCGCCGGTGCCGGTGACCACGCCCATGCCGAACGGCGCGCACTGCGACAGGCCCGCGATCATCTCGACGCCGCCCGAAACCATTTCCTGCACGACGATGCCGGCGACGGAGGCGTTCGGGGCCTTCGCCTTCACGGAGGCGAGGATTCCGCGATAGGCCGCGGCCACCGCGCCCGCGTCGGCGAGGCCGACCCGGACGCCGCCGACTTCGGTCTTGTGCGCGATCCCGGCCGACTCGACCTTGAGCACCACGGGATAGCCGAGGGTCGCGGCTGCGGCGACGGCTTCGTCCTCGGAGGTCGCGAGCGATTCGCGCGTCACCGGTATGCCGTGCGCGGACAGGAATTGCTTGCCCTCGCGCTCGGTGAAGGGTGCGCCCGTCCCAAGGCGGGCCCGCCAGGCGGGATCGGGCCTGACGGCGGCCGGGGAAGTTTCCCTGCCCGCGCGCCCCGCCCGCGTGAATTCAGCGTATTCGAACAGCCTGCGGATGGCGAGGAGGCTCCCACGCGTGCCCTGCATGACGGCGACATCGGTGTTCTCGAACGGCTCGATCACGAACGGGTGCATGCCGCCCGCGGCGGGATTGAAGAACGCCACCGGCTTGTCGAGGCGCGCCGCGACGGCCGCGACCTTTTCGGCGATGCGCCGGTAATTGCCGGAGCCGAGCTTGGACAGCCCCGGCGAGCAGTCCTGCGCGACGGCCACCAGCGCGATGCCGGGATCGGAGGCAAGCGCGTCCATGCAGGCCTCATAGACCGACACGTCGTACACGGCGTTGCCCGTGGCGTCGAGCGGGTTCGAGGCGGTGCCGAAGCCGGGCAGGGCGGTCCGCAGCCTCGCCTTGGTCTCCTCGGCCGGGTCGGGCAGCCTCACGCCGGTGCGGTCCGCCACATCGCAGAGCATCGCGGTCTCGCCGCCGCTCACCGAGATCATCCCCAGGCCGTCGCCGCGCGGCAGCTTCTTCACCGCGAGCATCAGCGCGATGCTCTCGGCCATCTCGTCGAGGTCGTCGACGCCGATCACGCCGGTGCGACGGAAGAAGTCGGCATAGGCCTCGCCGGACCCCGCGAGCGAGCCGGTGTGCGCGGCCGAGGCGGCGGCGCCCTTCCGGGAGCGCCCGACCTTGAGCGCGACCACGGGCTTGCCTGCGGCGTGCATCGCGGCCATGGCCTTCGCGAACCTTCCGGGGTCGCGCATCTGCTCCATGAAGAGGGCCGCCACGCGGGTGGATGCGTCGGTGGCGAGGAATTCGAGGTACCCGGCCATGTCCACCACGGCCGAGTTGCCGGCCGACACCATGTAGGACATGCCGAAGCGCCCGAGCGTGGACAACGCGATGCAGCCCGAGCCCGAATGGGAGACCACCGCCAGGCCGCCCGCGCGCAGGCCTTCGGGCACCGAGGAGCTGTAGAGCGAGATGCGCGCCGTGACGTTGACGAGGCCGAGGCAGTTCGGGCCGCACACCACCAGCCCGGTGCGTTCGCACAGCGCCTGCAGTTCCTCCTGCAGCGCCCGGCCGGCGGCGTCGGCCTCGGCGAACCCGCTGGCGAACACGACGGCCGCGCGCACCCCGCGCCCGGCGGCCTCCTCGAGCGTGGCGAGCACCTTGTCGGAGGACAGCGCCACGACGGCGCAGTCGGGCGCTTCGGGCAGCGATGCAATGTTTGCATAGGCCTTGAGGCCGACCACCTCCGGCGCGCTCGGATGGACCGGGAAAATGGCGCCCGCGTAGCCGAAGCGCTGCAGGTTGGCGACGGCGTTGTTGCCGAGCGTATTCGGGCGCGGCGAGGCGCCGAGCACGGCGATGGAGCGCGGCCGCATCAGCGGCGTCAGGGCTTGCTGGCTCATCGGGGATCCGGTTGGGACTGCGCGATTTCGGGCGGCGGATGGTACGTGCCTTGCTTGACCGATAGTAGGCGACACGCCACCATTGAATCAACCGCGGATTCGTTCTGCAAAAGAGGGAGAGGCCATGAAGATATCCATGAAGCTCGCAGTACTGGCGCTGGTTGCGGCAGGCACGACGGCGCAGGCGCAGCAGTTCCCCGCCAAGGTCATCACGATCATCAGCCCGTTCGCCCCGGGCGGCACCTCGGACTTCGTGGGGCGGGTCGTGGCGCAGAAGATCATGGAGAACGCCGGGTGGAAGATGGTCATCGAGACCAGGCCCGGCGCCGACGGCCAGATCGGCTCGGACTTTGTCGCCAAGTCCGCCCCCGACGGCTACACGCTTTGCCTGGGGCCGAGTTCCACGCACGCGATCCAGCCGAGCGTGTTCAAGAAGCTGCCCTACGACGTGCTGCGCGACTTCGCCGGAATCACCATGCTCGGCGCGACCGCAAACATCATCGCGGTGAATCCCTCGCTGCCGGTGCACGACGTGAAGGAACTGATCGCCTACGCCAAGGCCAACCCGGGCAAGCTCAATTTCTCCTCCCCGGGCACGGGCACTTCGGTCCACATCTCGGGGGAGATGTTCAAGGACGCNNGCCGGCATCGACATGCTCCACGTTCCGTACAAGGGCAGCGGGCCGTCGATGACTGCGGTATTGGGTGGCGAGGTCCAGGTGCTGTTCGAGAACATTTCGGCCGCAGTGCCGAACGTGAAGGCCGGCCGCCTGCGGCCGATCGCGGTTACCTCCATGACCCGCTCCGCGCCGCTGCCGGACGTGCCCACGCTCAACGAGGCGGGCCTGCCGGGGTTCGAAGTGCTGGCATGGTTCAGCATGTTCGCGCCGGCCGCCACGCCGAAGGACGTCATCGGGCGCCTGAACGCGGAGTTCGTCAAGGCGCTGCGGGATCCCGCAGTGCAGGCGAACCTGAACTCGCGGGGGCTCGAGCCTCGGCCGATGGCGCCGGAGGAGTTCACCGCGATCTGGAGGAAGGACGCGGAGAAGTACGCCGCGATCGTGAAGAAGGCGAAGATCAGCATCGATTAGAACCGCGGGCCGGGCGGCCGGGCGCGGGCGCCGAGGGCGCCCCGGTTGCCTAGTTGCGGTCCTCGCCCGGCGGGATTGCGGCGATCGCGAAGCGGACCAGTTCCGCGACGTTGCGCACGCCGAGCTTTTCCATGATGCGGGTCTTGTGGACCTCGACGGTGCGCGGGCTGATGCCGAGCGCGGCCCCGATCTCCTTCGCGTGCAGCCCACGGGCGGCGTGATCGAGGACTTCGCGTTCGCGGGCGGTCAGGCGGGAGAGCTTCTCGAGGTCGGCGCCGCGGCTGTGGTGCCTGTGTATGCGGCGCTCCTCCAGCCCGAACGCGGTTTCGATCGCCGCGCACAACTGCACGTTGTCGAAGGGTTTTTCCAGGAAATCCACCGCCTGGGAGCGGAAGGCTGCGCGCGCCGTCGGCACGTCGCCATGGGCGGTGATGATGATGAAGGGCAGCGCTGCGCCGCGCGCGCGCAGGTCCGCCTGCAATTCCACCCCGCTTTGTCCCGGCAGGCGCACGTCGGCGATCACGCATCCCGCCCAGTCGGCCTTCCATGCGGCAAGGAAGGCCTCGGCATCGGCGAACGACGCAGTGCTGTAGCCCGCGAGCCCGAGCATGAGCGCGATCGAGTCGCGCACCGAGGCGTCGTCGTCGACAATGAACACGGTCAGGGGTTTGGGGTGCATGGGAGTACCAGGTGGAATTCGCCATGGGCGGCATGGACCGCTTCGAGTGTCCCGCCGTGGGCCTCGACAATGGCGCGGCTGACTGCCAGCCCCAGCCCCATGCCCATGGGCTTGCCCGACACGAACGGCTCGAACAGGCCCGACCGCCTTTGCGCCGGAATGCCGGGGCCGTCGTCGACAACGACAATCCTGAGGCTGGCATCGGCGCAACGCTCCGCGCGGACTGCCACCCGGCCGCCCGGGCGGCCCGATCCGGCCACCGATTCGACCGCGTTCACGATCAGGTTGCGCAGCACCACCTCGATCTGCAGGCGGTCGACAAAGAGCGGCGGCAGCGGCGAAGCCGCGTCGACCTCGAACCTGACGGCGGTGCCCTGCGTCGCGTCAGCAGCCATCCGGCGAACCGCCGCCAGCAGCAAGTCGACCTCGACGATCTCCAGCCGCGTGGTGCCTGCGCGGAAGAAGTCGCGAAGCCTGCGGATGATCTCGGCGGCGCGTTCCGCTTCCGAAAGGATCCGGGCGACGACCTCCCGCAACTGCGCCTGCCCGGACGGATGCCGTTCGAGGAGCATCTGTGCGGACCGGCCGTAATTGGTCACCGCGGTGAGCGGCTGGTTGACCTCGTGCGCAATGGCGCCCGCCATTTCGCCCGCCGCGGCGAGGCGCAGCGTCTCCCGCAGGCCTCGTTCGGCGCGCTGCCGCTGGTCCACCGTTACGCCCAGGAACAGGCCGGTCAGGGTAAGGGCGGCCAGCAGGGCCTGGAGTTCCACGACCGGGAGCGAAATCCCGCCCGCCCCGTGGATGCCGATCACGACGCCCATCTGCACGATTGCAATCGCGACGATCGCCCCGTTCATGCCGAAGCGGACCGCGATCCAGATGAGCGGCAGGAACAGCAGGTAGAACTGGCGCGACGGGTCGGTGCCCAGCCCGCCGAAGATCAGCCAGATCGTCGCGGTCAGGACGGCCGCCTGCAGCAGTGCTTCGGGCCGGCGCGCCAGCGCCACGAGCGCGGACCGGCGCGCGTCGTCGGCCGCGGCGAACA
Organism: Pseudomonadota bacterium; assembly: GCA_018241645.1. Classification (GTDB taxonomy): domain Bacteria; phylum Pseudomonadota; class Gammaproteobacteria; order Burkholderiales; family SG8-39; genus SZAS-79. The sequence continues at coordinate 3,574 of JAFEDL010000031.1, read as the reverse complement.
GCAGCGGCGCGGTGACCAGGATGCCGACGGCGTCGCCGATCCAGAAGCGCATCCATGCGCTCCCGAACGGCGTCCGGCCGAGCAGCCCGGACGCGTCCAGCACCCCGATGAAGGCTGCGCCGACCAGCCCGGTCCCTGCGACCACGAGCCCGGCGAACAGGGTGAGCTGCCGGGTCGAGCGCAGCCCGGTGTCGCTCAGCCGCGACTTCAGCGCCCAGGCAATCGAGGCATATCCGCCGGCGAGGACGAACGCCGTCAGCACGGTGATCGCGTACCCGCCGGGCGCGTGGCGCACCAGCACGTCCGCAAGCAGGATGGTGCCGAGCACGGCCGGGGCGTGCAGCAGGCCGCCCAGCATCATCCACACCACCGCCAGCGCCGCCTGCGGGTTCCAGGGGGTGATGTTGAACGGGCCGACCGGGTCGATGTAGCTGGTCCAGTCGAGGGCGATGTAGCAGGGCGCGAACACGGCTGCGTCCCGGAGGTATCGGAGGATCTTCATCGCAAGGGCGCATCTTGCGGCGGGGGGTGCGCGCATGGCAAGTACGCGTTATTGCGTACGCGATGATACGGCTTACGGCGGCAGGCGCGCGCGCGTAGGGTGCGGGCATGGCCATCCACACCGAAACGCTCGAGATTGTCGGCGCAACCCTGTTCGCCCTGGCCGTTGCCCACACATTCTCCACCCGCTACTTCGAGCACCTGGCGCATACCCGCACCGCGCATTCCGGGCTGTGGCACCTGCTCGGGGAGGTCGAAACCGTATTCGGCCTGTGGGCGTTCGTGCTGCTCGCCTTCATGGCGGTCGCGTTCGGCTGGGGCACGGCTTCCGAGTACCTCGACAGCCGCCACTTCGTCGAGCCGATGTTCGTGTTCGTGATCATGGTGATCGCGGCGAGCCGGCCCGTCATGCAGCTCGCGTCCGACAGCGTCAGGGTGGTGGGCAGGTTGCTGCCCGCGCAACCGGCCATCGCGGGATACTTCCTGAGCCTTTCGCTCGTGCCGCTGCTCGGGTCGTTCATCACCGAACCCGCCGCGATGACGCTCGCGGCGCTGATGCTGCGCGAGCGCATCTTCAGCACCGGGGCCTCCAGCCGCCTCAAGTATGCGACGCTGGGCGTGCTGTTCGTCAACGTATCCATCGGCGGGGTGCTGACGAACTTTGCGGCGCCGCCGGTCCTCATGGTCGCGGCGAAGTGGGAGTGGAGCACCGGGTACATGCTGTCGGCCTTCGGCGCCAAGGCGGCCCTCGCGGTCGTGGTCAATGCGCTGTTGCTGACGCTCTTCTTCCGCCGCGAGCTGTCGCTGCGCGCGGCGCCGCCCGCACAGGCGGCCGCCGAGCGCGTGCCCGCGGCATTCGTGGCGCTGAACCTCGCCATCCTCGCCGCGGTGGTGTTTACGAACCACCTTCCGGAGGCGTTCATGGGGCTGTTCCTGCTGTTCCTCGGCCTGGCGGAAGCCTATCGCCGCCACCACGACCGGCTGATGCTGCGCGAAGGACTGATGGTGGCGTTCTTCCTGGCCGGCCTGGTGGTCCTGGGCGGGCAGCAGCGCTGGTGGCTGCAGGAGGTGCTGTCCCGCCTGGACGAGACGACCCTGTTCTACGGCGCCGCCGCGCTCACGGCTGTCACGGACAACGCAGCGCTGACCTATCTCGGTTCGCTCGTGCAAGGCCTGTCCGACGACTACAAGTATTCGCTCGTGGCAGGAGCGGTCGCCGGGGGCGGCCTGACCGTCATCGCCAATGCGCCCAACCCGGCCGGGTTCGCGATCCTCAAGGACCACTTCGAAGACCAGTCGATCAACGCGTTCGGCCTGTTCATAGCCGCCCTGCCGCCGACGCTGGTTGCCATCGGCTGCTTCAGGGGTTTCCAGGGACAGGCAGGGGAGATCCTTGACTGGGACCTCTGGGCCGGTTGGCTGGCGGGGCTGGATCGCGCGTTCCTGTTCCTGCTGATCCTGCCATTCGTGGTGGCCGCAGTGGGCCTGTGGGCCGAATACTCCCGGCGCGACTAGCGGTTCAGGCGCTGCAGGTCCTCGACCCAGCGCTCGGCGACCGTCCTCACCCACTCGGTGTCGGCCGGGCCGTTGTACGCGGAGAAGGCGGACAGGTAGAGCGCCCGCCCGCCGATCAGCGCGACCGTCATGCTGGACACCTTGAACACCGGTTCGCCGTCGATCCAGCGCCCGGGCTGCGGCACCATCGTGCCCTGCATCACGCTCAGCACCTGCGGGTCGCGCCGCAACTCCGCGAGCAGGTGGGCCTGCTGCGGGGGGCGCTGCCGGAGGTAATTCACGATTTCGGTCCCCGCCGGGGGCGGCGCGCCCAGCCCGCGGGCGACGGTTTCCACGAGGGCGGCGAACTGCGCTGCAGACATGCGCTCGCGTTCGGTGGCGCGCGGGGTGACCGCGATCACGTAGCGGCGCAACTCGAGCGGGTCGCCCGCGGCAAACCGCCGCGTATCGGCGTCCGAGAGCGCGAATACCAGCACCCGGCTGCTCGCATCCGCGAGGGACTCGGCGAGCTCCGTGAGCCTGGGGGACCCGAATGCCGCGCTGTCGGCGAACCCCGCCGGCGCATCGACCACCAGCCGGTCCGTGCCCAGCTGGACCCCGAACGGCGCCGCGCCCGCCGGCGCGCCTGCCAACAGCGCGGCCACCGCAATCAGGGACGCGGCGAGCCCGGTGCGCATGGCTAGCGCTTGCCGCCTTTCCGGCCGGCGGCGAGGTTGGCCGCGATGCGCAGGCGCAGTGCGTTCAGCTTGATGAAGCCGCCCGCATCGGCCTGGTCGTAGGCGCCCTGGTCGTCGTCGAAGGTGGAGATCTTCATGTCGAAGAGCGAATCCTCCTTCGATTCGCGGCCCACCACCATCATGGTGCCCTTGTAGAGTTTGATGCGCACCTTGCCGTTCACTGTCTTCTGCGAGTCGTCGATCAGCACCTGCAGGAGCTTCCTCTCCGGGCTGAACCAGTAGCCGTTGTAGATGAGGCGCGCGTAGCGCGGCATCAGGTCGTCCTTGAGCGCCATCACTTCGCGGTCCATGGTGATGGACTCCATGGCGCGGTGCGCCTTCCACATGATCGTGCCGCCGGGCGTCTCGTAGCAGCCGCGCGACTTCATGCCGACATACCTGTTCTCGACCAGGTCCAGGCGGCCGATGCCGTGCTTGCCGCCCATGCGGTTGAGCTCGGTCAGCACGGCCGCGGGCGAGAGCTTCCTGCCGTTGATCGCGACGATGTCGCCGCGCGCAAACGTCAGTTCCACGATCTCGGGCCGGTTGGGGGCCTTTTCCGGGGACACCGTGAGGCGCCACATCGAATCCTCCGGCGCGAAATTCGGGTCCTCGAGGATGCCGCCTTCGTAAGAGATGTGCAGCAGGTTGGCGTCCATGGAGTAGGGCGCGCCGCCGCCTTTCCTCTTCTTGAAATCGACCGGGATGCCGTGCTTGTCTGCATACGCCAGCAGCTTCTCGCGCGACAGCAGGTCCCATTCGCGCCAGGGGGCGATCACCTTGACGTTGGGCATCAGCGCATAGGCGCCGAGCTCGAACCGCACCTGGTCGTTGCCCTTGCC